>CAZLGO010000037.1:0-16886 GCA_964559295.1 uncultured Methanobacteriaceae archaeon | reverse complement strand
TAATCTCTGGATTGTTATCTTCAGGTTGTGAAGTGGTTGATCTTGGGATTCTGCCAACCCCTGCGATACAGTTTGCTACAAGAAATTACTATGAGGGAGGGGTGATCATAACAGCTTCTCATAATCCTCCAGAATACAACGGCATAAAATTTATAGATTCTGATGGGATTGGCATCACCGATGACATGGAGAAGAAGATAGAAGATATTTTTTTTGAAGATAATCCTAACAGGACATCATGGGACAAAATTGGGGAAGTTCTAGAGAATCCTTGTACAGTTGAAGAGTATATCGAGGGTGTTGTAAGTCGGGTTGATAAAGAGAGGATAGAAAATGCAAAATTGAAGGTTGTGATAGATTGTGGAAGTGGTGCAGCCTGTTTTACAACCCCATATGTTTTAAGGGAGTTAGGATGTGAAGTTATTACTCTAAATTGCCAGCCAGATGGGTTTTTCCCAGGTAGAGAACCTGAACCGACCAAGGAAAATTTAAAAGAACTGATGGACGTTGTAAAAGCAACTGGCGCGGATATCGGGATCGCTCATGATGGTGATGCAGATCGGACCATTTGTATTGATGAGAATGGAAATTTTGTTTTTGGTGATAAAACATTTGCACTTGTTGAAAAACACATTTTAATTGAACATGGTGGTGGATTGATTGTAACAACGGTTGCAACATCCTCTGCGATTTATGATATAGCCAAAGAGTATAATGGAGAGGTTTTAACAACAAAAGTTGGGGATTTAATCGTCGCAAGGGAGCTAAAGAATAAAAATGGATTATTTGGTGGGGAAGAAAACGGTGGATTGATATTTCCTGATTTTGTTTATGGAAGAGATGCTGCACTTTCAGCAGCGAAGATCATTGAAATAATTGCAAAGGAGAAAAAACCGCTTTCAAAGCTTATAGAGGAGCTTCCGATGTATTACTCTGAAAAGAAAAAGATCAATTGCCCTGATGAGCTTAAAGATAAGATCATGCAGAAGATCTTAGATGAAACCTCAAAATACGAGGTTGATACAACAGATGGTGTTAAGGTATTTAGAGAAGAGGGGTGGGTGATAATAAGACCTTCGGGGACAGAACCAATATTTAGGTGCTTTGCAGAAGCTAAAACAGAAGAAAATGCTAAAAAAATGGCAAAGTGGGGTATTTCCCTTGTTTCAAAATATTTGAAATCATAACATCTAAGATTCACAAATTATCCAAACATTCATTCATTAGTAGCCTCATGTCCCTGTTGTTAGGATTTATTTTTAATGCCTTGTTGAAACATTCCATAGCTTCCTGAAATTTATTTAATTCCATAAGAGCAACCCCCTTGTTGCCCCAAAACGCATCATTTGTAGGATCTAAAGCTAAAGCTTGATCGTAGCATTCTATAGCTTCCATAAATCTTCCAAGTTCCAAAAGAGCATTCCCTTTACGATTCCACATAGATGCGTCAGGTGCGTCATCAAGACAAAGTTCGAGCACTTTATCATAACAAGAAAGAGCTTCTTCGCTCTTATTTAAATATGAAAGAAGATTTCCTTTGGCATTCCATGCTTCTGGATCTTGGGGGTCAATCTCCAATATTTTATCATAGCATTCCAGTGCCTCCTTGTATCTTTCCAACATCTCAAAGATAAATCCTCTCCAGTACAGTACGGTGGTGTTATTTTTTTTCAATTCAAATGCTCTGTTGTTACATTTTAAGGCTTCTTCTGGTTTATTTGAATTTAGAAGAGCTATCGCTTTATTGTTCCAGATAAATTCATTTTTGGGATCCACCTTTAAAGCTTTATCATAACATTCGATGGCTTTATCGAATTTACCTAAACGAGATAAGGTGTCTCCTTTTTTGTTTAGTATGTAAACGTCTTCAGGATCAAGTTTCAGTGCAGTATTATAACAAATTAAGGATTTTTTGAATTTTCCGATATCGAATAATATGTCGCCTCGCTCAATTATCATGGCCTTTTCATCTATTTTCTCACCTTCCCATCTATCAACAGGGAGTTTTTTGAACCTTATTATCTGATAGAGTGATTCGTCCCGAGTATCATCAGGATACATTTTTCTAAATTCTGATTCAAGTTCCGATGCACTCGAAAAGCCCTCCTCCTTTGCCAGTTCATCATCCTTGATGATATCGCTGAACTTTACGATCTTAACATCGGTGACTTCAGCTTCAAATACCTTTTTTCGCTCCTTTGATACTAAATTCCAGTAGCAATGCAAACGATCCCCCACATTAAGGGGCTTTTTCCAAAGTTTTCTAATGGTGGTTGTTTTTTTACCAGTTATAAGTTCAATATATCTACTACCAAAGAGTAGGATAGGTATGTCACGTCCTCCTTTCTTTATTTGATTATAAGTATATCAATCTACAACTTCTTCTCCAAATTCGGATGTTTTTATCCGTACATTATCTAAAAATGGTTTGGTGGCCCTGGCAATCGTTCTAAGCTCATCCCTTGTTGGAATTGGTGTATTTCGTAATCTTTTATCCAGAACTACCCTGTTTCTGAACTGCTGAATTGTGTACATATCGCATTTTATCTCCTTTGCGATTTCGATAATATCGGATCTATCCATTAAAAATGGCACATATGTGGTCTTGCATTCAAGATAAGTATCTCGAGAATCTAAACAAATTTCCATGCTTTTTTTAACATCGTCCCCTATATCAGACCCTATAATTTTTTTGTATTTGTTAAAAGGTGCTTTTATATCCAATCCGACATAATTCACAAATTCTATGACCTCATCAAGTCTTTCTGGAAAACATCCGTTTGTATCAAGCTTTGTATTTAAATTATGCTTCTTACAAAATGCCAGAATCTTTAAAACATCCTGATATTGAACAAGAGGTTCTCCTCCAGTTACCACAACACCATCGATGAAGTCTCTTGAACTTTCGATTTTTTTGGTTATTTTAGAAATTTCTACAAGTTCCCCTCCATCTATAAGTTCGGGATTGTGACAATATGGGCATCTAAGGACACATCTTCCTGTAAAAATTACAATAGACATGTTATCTGGAAAGTCCAATGAAGATATAACCATACCGCCGATGATCATCCAAATCAAACCTTTAAAGAAAACTATGACATGGTTTCATCCAAAAATTCCTTAAAAAAGTGTCGAGCCAAAAATTTGATCAGTGTTTAAAGGTATTTTGATCAACTTTCTATAAGAAATTGTCATCCGACGACATCCTTCAAAATCTCGATGAATCTTTGATCTTCTTTGAGGGTTCCCACACTGACCCTTATCCAGTAATCGTCCAGACCTCTAAATGAACTACAATCCCTTACAATGACTCCTCTTTTTAGAAGTTCTTCTGCTAATGTTTTTGAATTCATTCCGGTTTTTCTGGTATTAACAAGTAAAAAATTAGCTTTTGATGGTAAAACATCCAAATTATCGAATCTCAATAGGGCTTTATACAAATATTCTCTACTTTTTACTCCAAGTTCTATGGATCTTTCTATGTATTCTTTGTCTCGTAGGGTGTAAAGGGCAGCAACATGTGAAAGTCTTGTAAGACTGAAGATGGGTCTTGTCCTGTGCATACACTCTATCAGGGAAGGATTTGAGATTGCATAACCTATTCTCATACCAGCGAGCCCTAAAGCCTTCGAAAATGTCCTTAGGATCATGAGATTATCGTGATCTAAAAGATCGAGGTTACTTACTCCATAAAACTCCAAGTATGCCTCATCTGCGACAACGAGGGCATCTGTGCTATTTAAAATGGTTTCTATGTCTTTTTTATCTATAACGCCGCCTGTAGGGTTGTTTGGGGTGCACAAAAATACGATCTTTGTCTTAGAAGAGAGGGCTTCTAATACAGAGTCCAAATCAAGCTGATTTTTTATAAGATCCCATTTCGCAAAAACAGGTTTTCCGTTGTGAATCTTAGCCGAAACCTCGTAATACATAAAAGATGGTGTTGGAATTACAACCTCGTCACCAGGCTCTATGAGAGTTCGCCCAAGTACGTCTATGATCCCGTCTGCTCCATCACCAGCCACAATCAAATTTGAAGATGAAATACCAGCATAAGATGCAATTTCTTCCATTAAATCCTCAATATTTGTTTCTGGATACTGACTTATAAAATTAAGGTGTTTTTTTATAGCATTGAGTGCCTTTTTGGAGGGACCCAATGGGTTCTCATTTGATCCAAGCTTTATTATCTTGCGAGGATCAATACCATACCTGCGAGCTATTTCTTCAACTGATCTTCCGGGAACGTATGGATCAAGCTTCCTTACAACTTTTCGTACTTTGAACATCCCATCACTTTTTACAATTTTGCTAATTCCGCATATCTTAGGGCATTATTTTTTATATTTTCTATTTCTTCTTTATTAAGCTGTCTTACAGCCATTGCAGGAACACCAAGTATTAAACTTCCTTTTGGAAATTCTTTTCCCTCTGTAACCACGGCTCCAGCTCCCACAATGCTATTTTTTCTAATCTTAGTCCCATTTAAAATTGTTGAGTTTATTCCAACAAGACAGTTATCATGGATCCTACATCCATGCAAAACAGCAGCATGTCCTATGGATACATAATCGCCGATCTCCACTGGATACTTATTTGAAGTGTGAACAACACAGTTATCTTGAATATTTGAGCATTTTCCAATATTTATATATTCAATATCACCTCTTAAAACAGCATTGAACCATATTGAAGATAACTTAGCGATTCTCACATCACCTATAACCTTTGCACCAGGAAATATCCTAACACTTTCGTGAATCATGATCTACCTATTGTGCATTGCTTTGTGCTCTTGTTTTACCAAAATAAGAGTATTAGATGGTATATCTTCGTAAATTACTGCACCTGCACCTATTGCTGAATTTATACCAACCTTAACCCCTGGATTAAAACTCGAGTTTACACCAGTCTTCACGCCGTCACCAAAAACAACGCCCAATTTTCTCCTACCAGAATCGACCTTTTTACCATTTATTTTCATTTTGACTGTATTATTATCAAATCGTAAGTTTGCGATGTTAGTACCAGCAGCAATGTTGCAGTTGTTGCCAATTATTGAATCCCCAATATACGAAAGATGATTTATGTTGGTATTATCCATGATAATGGAGTTTTTAATCTCAACAGCGCCTCCAACATTTACATTGTTTCCTAAAGACGTATGTTTTCTCAAATAGCAATTAGGACCAATATCACAGCCTTCTCCAATATAGATAGGTCCCTGAATATAAGAACCAGATCTTATAATGCTGTTCTCACCAAGAACTATGGGTCCATCGATTGAAACTCCTTTTTCAACCTTGCCACTTATTTTATCCCTAACTTCATCCAGAAAATGCGCATTTACATCAAGAAGTTCCCAGGGTCTTCCGATGTCTATCCATTTTTTCTCTGATTTGAGTCCTAAAACATTTTTATTTTCATTTATTTGAATTTTAATAGAATCTGTTATCTCATACTCCCCTCTTTGGGATTTTTTTGTCTTTGAAATAGCATCAAAAATCTGGGTATCAAAGATATATATGCCTGCATTTATAAGATTGGTTGGGGCTTCCTCTGGTTTTGGTTTTTCGATTATGTTGGTTATTACATCTCCATTTGTCTCAATTACTCCAAAAGACGTGGGATTTTCAACTTCAGTTATGGTAAGGAGTGATGTTGCATCATTTAGACTGTGTTTTTTTATTAAATCTGCAATAAGCTCATGATCAACGATTATATCCCCATTTAAAACGATGAATTGTTCGTCCACTACATCATGCACAAGTCCTATAGCATGGGCTGTTCCAAGTCTTTGTTTTTGATTGATGTAGGTGATATTTACTCCGAGATGGGATCCATCTCCAAAATGATCTATTATGCTCTTTTTTTTGTAACCTACAACCATTATTATGTCCTTAATACCAGCTTCTCTTAACGACTCTACATCGTATTGTAAGATGGGCTTTCCTCCAACCTGAAGCATGGTTTTTGGTCTTGTGAGAGTTAAGGGTCGCATCCTTTTACCCTCACCTGCTGTGAGCAAAACAGCCATCATAAGAATCCCTCAATGAATTCTCGAGAAGTGTTTTTAATCTCTTCTGCTCTTTTAAGGGTTCTACCCTCTGAAGTAATTCTAATGAATGGTTCTGTGCCAGAAGGTCTTACAAGAACCCAGCTTCCATCCTTCATAGATATTCTAACTCCATCCACAAGATTTACATCTTCAACCTGATCAAAATATTGTGGAAGTTTCTCTACCACGCTCTTAATAACCTTTTCCTTGTGGATATCTTCGCACTTTATCTTATCCCTTAAGATATGATAAGTTGGTATATTATCAAGAAGCTTGGATAATGGACCATGTTGTGATACAAGTTCTATAACCCTGAGAGCTGATAATATTCCATCAGGGCACATGCAAAAATCAGGATGAAGCCAGGTGCCTGATGGTTCTCCACCGAAAGATGCATTATTTTTTACAATTGCATCTGCAACATGGACATCGCCAACCTTAGTACGTATAACCTTTCCACCAACGTCTGCCATGCATTTATCCACACAGAATGATGCATCAACAGTTGTAATTATCGTCCCTCCAATTTTGCTTGCCACGAGGGCCAAAAGCTTGTCAAAATCTGCAATATTTCCCTTATCATCCACTGTAACCATTCTATCTGCATCACCATCATGAGCGATCCCGATATCCGCGCCAGTTGCTTTTACAACGTCCATCAGTTCTTTTAAATTTTCCTTGCTCGGCTCTGGCATTCTACCTGGGAAGAACCCGTCTGGCTGGCAATTTAAAGTTAAAACCTTGCACCCTGCCTTTCTTAATATTAGAGGTGATATAAATGAAGCTGCTCCATTTCCACAATCTATGACAACTTTAAGAGCTGATTTTATGTTTACCTTACTCAAGAGGTCATCCATATAATCAGAAACTATAGCACTGATGTCCTCAAGATCTCCAATGTTTTTCCATGACGCTTGTTGGAATTCTTCTTTGTGAATTATCTTCTCTATTGATCTTTCCTGTGCTGGTGTATATGCCATCCCATCTGGATTCCAAAACTTTATTCCATTGTATTCTGGAGGATTGTGAGATGCTGTTATCATAACCCCAGCTTCAGCTTTAAGTTTCATGGTTGCATATCCAACAACAGGTGTTGGAACCATTCCCAAATGCAATACATCACAACCACCCTGCAAAATGCCTGCTGTTATGGCGCTTTCAATCATCTGACTTGAGGTCCTTGAATCACGCCCTAAAGCGATTTTACCTTTTCCGCCAACGTAAGTGGAAATTGCCATTCCAAGTTTCACTGCAAGATCTAAGGTGATATTTTTTCCCATTTCTCCCCTAATGCCTGATGTACCAAAGAGTTTTGGTATTTTATTGATCATGACTATACCCCAAATTCAAACTTTCATGGCAACCCTTTAAAAAAAGGGTTGATCCAAAGAACTTTTTAGGAAAAGTTCACAAAATTTGATCAACCTTTACTAAAGGTTGAAAGGCGTTTTATACAGACTAAGTGTGAACTGATTCCAGTCCAAGTTGATCCAAACAACATTTTGGAAAGCGTTGACGCTATTTTAGAAGGACATACAAAACCTTTGTTCGTGGTATTGAAAATCATCGCTTTCAAAGTTTAATTTGTAAATGCAGACGGCTGAAAGCTGTCTTTTTGATCAACCTTTTTCAAAAAGGTTGAACTATGCCCCAAATTTCTTGGATTTGTTCATAAGATCCATGAGAATGTTCATAATATCTGCCCCCCTTATTCTACAGAGCCCTCCTTTTGAGGCTTCTTTTTCATTAAAACGATCTACATCATCAACTCTGACCTCAGGACCCGCTATGACAATAGGAACAGGATCTCCTGTATGATCCATTACAGAAACTGGTGTTGTGTGATCTGCTGTTAGAATAAGATATAAATCATCAATTTCTGTTATTTCTCCAATCTCTTTATCCACATCCTCTATGAATTTTAGCTTCTCTTTGGCATTACCGTCATGACCTGCCTCGTCTGCTCCATCTATATTAACTAGTATAAACTCATAGTTCTTTGATGTTTCTATAATGCTTTTTGTTATGTTTGATAGGTTTGTATCAACACCACCTGTTGCACCTTCAACATCAACAACGTGCATGCCAGTTATCCTTCCAATTCCTTTTATAAGACCTGTTTCTGCTATACATGCTGCTTCCATGCCATATTTTTTACTGAATGGTTGAAGCTTCGGAACAGCTCCTGCCCCTCTTGGTAGGATTATATTTGCTGGATTCTCACCCTCTTCTATTCTTTTAAGATTTACTGGGTGGTCCTTTAGGATATCATATGATTTTTTAACGAGTTTGTTTAATATTTCAGCGGTTTTTTTTGAATTTTGTGAATCATCAAGAGGTTTGATTTTTTTTAAAGGTTTTTCATCATGTTTTGGGTCAGCGTCAGATACCTTATCAGATAGCCCCTCTCCTCTCAAAACAAGAACAGCTCTGTGTCCTGTTGATTCTTTGAATATTATTTCAACCTCATCATCCAACCTCATGGAGTTAATTGTTTTGGCAATCTTGTCTGTACCTTCTCTTATTCTTCCTGCCCTTCGATCGATGATTATACCGTTATCGTCCACAGTCGAAAAATTACATCTGAAGGCTATGTCTCCAGCTAAAACATCTAATCCGACTCCAGCAGCTTCAAATGGTCCTCTTCCTGTGTAAACTTCGTATGGATCGTATCCTAATATAGAAAGATGAGATGTGTCACTTCCCGCCCTTATACCTGGAGATATTGGATCCATAATTCCTGTTATTCCCCTTTTCGCTAATTTATCCATATTTGGAGTATCTGCAGCCTCAAGTGGTGTTTTATAACCAAGCTCCTTGAGGGGACGATCCGCCATCCCATCTATGATCAGTATGATCCCCTTCATGTTACCACCTATACTATGACAACACCTAAAAAGGCTCCTGTTAGGGTAGCTAAAAAGTTAACCTGTTCCTTCGTAAGATATCCTCTTGATTCAAAAAGAGCTCCTAAAATGCTATCTACAAAACATCCAAACGTGCCTGCTATTACAGCTATCTTTATTGAAACAAGAGGTTGTGGATATACTCCCAAAATATAAGCAAAAAATCCTATGATTCCTGCTCCTAAAATACCGGCAGCTGTACCTAAAAGTGAAACTCCTCCATCTGTTCCAGGAGGAACTTTCTTAAAATTTGTTATAAGTCTTGGTGTTTCAACAACGCCTATCTCACTTGCCAATGTATCAGCTGCTGCAGTTGCAATAGAACCAATAAAACCAACATGGCTTCCTAAAATCGCCGTTGCGCATGGGACCAGGCCATTGGAAAGTACATTCTTTGTGGTCCTTGTCCCCTCGTAAACTCCAATTTCCTTTTTGTATTGACGTTTGTATCTTGTGGATAATACCCCCAAGATCAAAAAAATTAGAATTAAAATGAGCCAGTTGAATCCAGCGGTTAGATAAATTATCAAACCCAAAATAATCATAAAAAGGGATCCAAAAATATCCAGGGCCTTTTTTAGGTAGGTTATGAGCCCTATGATCACGCAAAGGATCACATATTCCACATTTATCATTTGCAGTTAGCCTCATGTTGGTTCTTCAACAACAAGAGTTTTTATTATCTCAACCCGCTTTAGAGGATAGATTTTTTTTATCTCATGATATACCTCAGATGCCAACTTCCCTGAAACTACAGTGTCAACAAACTCGTGGAAGGTTTTCTCGCTTGCTGCATCCTGAACCAGGTTGTCGATGGTCTCTCTCATAAGCCTCTGTTGGGATGACTTTGCTCTTCTTGTTGTTATAGCAAGGGTGTGAATCCTGATCTTGTAATTATCCTTTGTTTTTACATTTGTTAGGGCATCTACCCTGCTTGTTCCCCTTCTTATCATGCTTCTTACATAGTCTGTTGTTACCTGATGTCCAACAAACCTGGTCTTTGCTGTATCCCCTGCCACGTCATTTATCTGGAAGTAAAGTTTTATGTATTGTTTGCTAAAATCTCCTGTCAACTCTCTTAAGGACGATTCAACCCTCCTTTTCATGAGAATTTTAGGATCTCTTGCAGGAGTTATTCCAATTTCCTCTTCCCCGAATTCTGTAGGAGCTGTGATCTTGTACCATTGTTTTTCTTTCCATGTGTCTCTTGCTCTTCTGCGTCTTACTTTAGCCATTTTATCACCTTTATTTTCTTAAATGATTCATAAAAATACAGAAACTCATTTGATCAACTTTTATTAAGTTGAAAATGTTTTATTATACCTCTCATTCATAGTTTATAAATATATTGAAGAGCTGAATTTATTACGTTGATCGATTTTGGCTCCTTTTTATGTATAGATCTGATCAAAATAGTGGTTTTTTCATGAACTTGTAATGGGCAATAAATCTATCCAAAACTTCTTTTATTGATCCTTCGTCTTTTACCACCTTTATTCCAATACTTTCCAGTCCTATTTTGGCTTTCATGCCTATTTCACTGCAAATAACAACATCACAATCTTTTATAATCCCTAAGGATTTATGCCATTGATATTTCTGAATTGGATCGATTGACGATTCTCTATATTCTAAAAATTTCGTTCTTTCTTCATCAAATTCAAAGATAAAAAAGTGCTGAGCCTTTCCAAAATGTGTATCAACGACTTTACCATCTGATGATGCAACCGCTATTTTCATGTTGGTTCTCCTGCAATTAAATCTTTTTTTACTCCAACAAAAATCGGTTTTTCATTTAATCCACTTTTCCAATGCCTATGAGTAAAATCTGCATAAACAGAGTTTTTAAATCCGATCTTTTTCATTAATTCCAGAACCTTTTCGGTTTCAAATACACCCCTTTCATGCTGATCAATGTCAAAATCAAATTTTCCATTTTCTTTTACCAAAAATACAAAATTTGCATTAAAAACATCATTTTTTAGGCGGGACTGTGAAATTCTCGCAAGTTTTAAATTTTCATCGACCACAGTATCTACGCTAACTAAACCCTCAATCCAATTTTCCCTATTAAAACTTAAATCAAAAATCAAAACCCCACCGCTTTTTAAATGCTCATAGAAATTTTTTAAGGTCCTTTCTAATTCTTTATAATCAGTGTTATAGTGTATCGCGCTGAACATGCAAATCACTACATCAAATTTTTGTTTTAAATCCAACTTTTTCATGTCTCCAATCGTAAAATCAACGTCAGGTACTTTTTTTCGGGCAATTTTTAACATCTCATGATTTATATCCACTCCAAGAATTGAAAAATTGTTTTTTAAAAATAAAACGTGACTTCCTGTTCCGCAAGCAACATCAAGAAGTTTTTTACCCTTGCTTTTTTTATGTTTCGCTACGGCCCATTCTATAAACTCAACTTCTTCTTTATAATTTTTGTTCGAATAGATCTTGTCGTAGTACCTTGCAAATTTTTTGTAGAGCTGTTCTTTTGTCATGATTCTGCACCACATATTTTAATGAGTCTATCTTTAACCTTTGCCTTTTAAATATCATTTATCTTTTTAATCAGATTTGCAACGTTCTCTCCAAATCTTCGGATGGTTCTCATGCCTTCATCATCCTGCAATGCTTCTCGGGGCTTCAATCCAAAAACCATGTTCCAGTAGGTTGATCCAGGTACAATCATATCGTTGATCAAGAAAAACATAAGCATTTCCTGTAATGTAGCTGTGTGACCTCCTCTTCTTGCAACTGCTATAGGACCTCCCACCTTCCAGGATAGGAAATTATCTGAAAGCATGGAAACCATGCCGATCCTTTGCAAGGCTGACATTAAATCTCCACGAGCAGTGCCAAAGTAAACTGGGGTTCCTATAATAAATCCCTTTGATTCCTTAATTTTTTCTATAATATCGTTTAAGCCGTCATCAATTGCACATCTTTGAAGTTCTGCGCAACTCATGCATGCGATACATGATTCGATCTTTTTTCCTGCTAAAGAAATTATTTCGGTTTGTAAACCTTGCTTTTCTATGGTTTTTGCACATTCTTCAAGTACATGAGCTGTATTTCCTTTTGGTCTTGGACTTGCGCATATTAAAAGAACTTTTTCCATTTTGATACCCCTTTTATTATCGTTGTAATTTATAAATGAAACCATGCTTGGGAACGATGAAGTGTCATGGAAATTTTTGGTAGTTTCTAAGGGATCCAATTCATTTAATTATAGAATAAACCCTATTTTCTCGCAAGAGAGGCGAATATGCCTACAAAACAAAGCAGAGTGAGAATGATAAATGCTATTTTCATACACACCAAGAAAGCAGGATAATGTATTGGGGTAATTTTAACCCTTCCAATATACAATGAAAATATCACTATAACAATCCCCATGCTCATTACCTGCCCGACAACTCGCATTGTACTTACTGTTGCTGATGCTACCCCGTAAAATTTCCTTTTAACCGAACTCATTATGGCATTTGTATTTGGAGATGAGAAAAGGGCAAATCCAAGTCCGAGTACAGCTAAACCAACTATTATAAACCCCAAAGATGTTTTTTTATTTAAGAAAATGAAAAAGAAAAGACCAATGGTTGTAATTGCCATGCCTATTGAGGCAATAATCCGTGGTTCCACTTTATCAGAAAACTTTCCAGCAAAAGGTGATAGGATAGCCATGATAACTGGCTGTGATACCAGGATCATGCCTGCATCTTCAGGATCAAATCCCTTTATGTACTGCAAGTAAAGGCTAAGAAGAAAACCCACCGCGAAGGTGGCGCTGTAGTTGATCAACGCTGCTAGGTTTGAGAAAGCAAAAACTCGGTTTTTAAAGAGTTTCATGTTCATAATCGGACTTTCAACCTTCATCTCCCATTTAATAAACGCAAAGATACCTATAATTCCCAAAAAGATTAAAAATCCTCCCGTAACTTCAGGAAGTATGGAAAATCCATACATTATTGCAACTAAGACAATACTGTAGATCATAGAACCAGGGAAATCGAACTTCTCTCCCTTTGATTCTGCCCACTCCCCCTTTAATTTTAGGAGGAGAAGTGCAATCACTATCAGACAAAGAGGAACGTTTACATAGAAGATGCTTCTCCAGCCAAGAAATTGTGTTAAAAACCCACCTAAAACCGGTCCAAGAGAAAGTCCCAAATAAACTGCGGCAACATTTATTCCCAGAGCCTTTCCTCTTTCTTTTGGTGGGAAAACGGAAGTTATAATGGCCACTCCAGTCACAAATATCATGGAGGCCCCAATACCCTGAAAAACCCGGAATATAATAAGTGAAATTGCAGAATTTGAAATCGCTGATAGAAAGGAAAAAAGGGTGTAGATCAATATTCCATACGTAAAAATCCTTTTCATTCCATATATATCTGCTATCCTACCGAATGGGACAGTGAACATGGCTGCTGCCAATAAAAATGATGTGGGAACCCAACTTAGCAAAATAGCATCCACAAGAAATTCATTTCCAATTGCAGGAAGTGCTACATTGACAGATGCACTCATAAAAGGTGTGAGAAATGAAGCAACTGTGGCAACCACTAAAGCTGACATTTTAGTTGCGTGATTATTCATAAAATCACTTCTTTTCTTCTTGGCTTGTGTTCATAAATCTATTTCTGCCCCTTTTAGTGCTTCCTTGCATGGACAGCCTCTCTTGGTGGGAATCTTTTCTATAGTATCATATATCAGCCTGATTAAATCCTTTTTTTTCTTTTCCATAATTTCAAATACCTCTTCTATGGTCTGTTTCTTTTTGGATATTGATGTTGCATAGTTTGATACAGTGCAAATGCTTGCATAACATATCTCAAGCTCTCTTGCCAGCACAGCCTCTGGAATACCTGTCATTCCCACAACACTGCATCCAAGCTTTCTTAGCATTTCAACTTCAGCGGCGGTCTCAAATCTTGGACCTTCTGTACATGCATAAATGCCTTTTTTTATAACATCACCAGATGATATCAATGCATCTCTTAATTCAGGACAATACGGTTCTGTCATATCAATATGCACTGTTTTATAATCATAAAAAGTGTTCTTTCTCCTTTTTGTAAAATCAATAAAATCATGGGGTATTAAAAATTCCCCAAGCTTTATATCAAGGCTAAGAGATCCAGCTGCATTCGTTGCAATTATCCTCTCCACTCCTATCTCTTTCATGGCACAGATGTTTGCACGATAGTTTATCATGTGCGGGGGATAAGCATGACCTGCTGCATGTCTTGGCATAAATGCAACGTCTCTATCATGCAACCTGAAGATCGAAATTTCTGGAGATGGCCCATATGGTGTTTTTAAAGTTTTAGTTTCGATTTTCTCTCCCATCTTAGCAATTTCGTAGATGCCTGTACCACCAATTATGCCTATCATGTTTTTCAGCCAAGTCTGTTTTTTGTTTTATTTATAAGATTGTTTAATATATAGACATTTGATTATTAAACATGCGTCAAAGAAGAGATACAAAAAGTTCTTCTTTAATAACTTAATTAAAGTTCGTTAAGAAGGCTGTAGAATGTCAAAACTTTATTTGGTGGGAATTGGACCAGGATCCTCTGAATACTTAACTCCTATTGCAAAAAAAGCTGTTGAATCATCAGATATCTTGATAGGGAGTAAAAGGTCATTAGATCTTTTTAGGGATGTTAAAGCTGAAAAGATCGAACTTAGTTCCAGAAACATTGAGAAGATGATGAAATTTGCTATTTCTAAAGTAACTGGAGGAAAATGCGTTTCATTACTTTCAACAGGAGATCCTGGATTTTCTGGGATTTTAAAACATATTTTAAAAGTATCTGGCGATGTGGACATGGAGGTTATTCCTGGGATAAGCTCAATTCAACTTTGTGCTGCGAAACTACAGATCCCATGGGATGATGCGAATTTGATAACTTTGCATGGGAGGGGAATTTCAAATGAGATATTGGAAATCATAGAAGATGAAAAACCCACAATAATACTGCCAAATTTCAAACCTAATGAAATTGCAAGTTTTTTAATTGAAAATGGTGTTGATCCAAAAAGAGAAGTTGCAATCTGTGAAAAGCTCAGCTATGATGATGAAAGAATATTAAAAACAACTTTAAATGGAGTTTTAGAAGAAAAATTCAGTTATATGTGTGTTATGGTGATATACTAAAGTATTTGCAACGTTTTGTTGTGTGATAACTAAAAAATAAAAAAAAAGAGGAGTTATCTTCTTAGTATAAATCCTAAGATACTTCCCTTAAAGTATCCTAAGATAGCTAAACCTGTAAGAAGAACAACTCCCAGTAATGCCCAAATTGGTATTCCGCCTGCTGAAGAACTTGGTGGAGTAACTTTTGTAACTTCGTATGCTTTTTTACCTTGGCCTGCTTTTGCTGGTCCTGCAGATGATACTTGCACTTCAGCCGCCGATACTTCCATTCCGGAGGATGTTGGAGCTGGTGATACTTCTGTTCCTGGAGTTGTTGGAGCTGTAGGCTGTCCTGGTGTAGCCGGAGTTGAAGGTTCTTCTGGTGTTGTCGGGATTTCTGGTGTTGCTGGGAACTTTGGTTCTGTTGGTGTTGGAGGAGTCGGTGGTGCAAACATTGAATTTTTGGTTGCCTGGTATATCTGAGCGTTAAACTGGGCTAAGATATTTGGATTAATGAACTGAGTAGCCCACTGCATCATCGCAATGTTACCGCAACTGCAGTCACAGCAAGCGACACCTTGCTGAGCTATTAGATTTGCCCATGTGTTGGCAATCTGTCTTATGGTTGCCTCGTCCGCCTGCCAGAATCCTTTATGTGCCATCGTTAACAACTTTCCACTAATGTCAATCATTGCATAGGCATTGTTACCTGTGGATAACCACTCTGTAACTCCAAGGTTGTATTTATCTTTTAAATAGACATCGATGACACTGTTCCACATTTCATCGGTGATTGCATCGGGTCTTAGCACATCCCAGCCTACCATATTGTCTATGAACTGGCTGGCGATATACGAAGCTCCTGCTGGCCCCTGTTTCATCATTTCTATAATCCATTGGGGATTAAAAAGTTTTGTTTGTAGATCACGGTTGATGAACTTGCTTAATGTTTCTACCTGAGGTTTGGATGCATCTATCTGGTTAAGTATGAATAGTTGTGGTGCTTTACCACTTACCTTTTCCACTGCGATACTGAATCCTCCAAGGAATTCATAATTATGGTCTAAATCAAGTATGCCTCTCACGTTGGTTGATCTTGAGTGATAGATTCCCTCAACATCTGCGAGTCTCATTGTAAATACTTCTCCAAGTGGTGTTCCTTGGTTATCTTCTCTGTAGGCGTATTGCATGTCATGAATATAGTAGTCTGCAAGTTCGAGACGATCATTCCATGTCCATGCTAGTTGTGGTCCTTCGCGTACACTTTTAGCACCCCATTCTCCAATTGATGGTCCAAATATCCTTGATATGGCCATTATACCCGCTTCTTCCGCTGGCGCTCCTGCCTGTAATAATTTTTTTGTATCTTCTAACCAGTGTTGTGCAATGTGGTTCATCTCGACGGGATCATTTCCAGGCACAAATAAACTTGCTTTTTGGATCGTGGCCATTGCTGAATTTAATGCTGTTGTAAGTTGTTGGGCCATTGGATCATTGTTTATTTCGACAAGAAGTGTATTATATGATGCTGCGAGGGTGACCCGAAATGCCCTGTCAATTAGTACAGTGCATTGTGGGAATGTTTCTCTGAATATACCTGAAATAGTCACGAGAACGTCCACGCGTGGCATTCCAAGTTCGCTGAGGGGTATAGCTTTCACGCCTACAACGTTTCCACTATGCTGTGCTGCCTGTTGATAGATTGGTTCGATTCCTAAGAGATAAAGTATGAAGCTGATGGTTCCGCCGCTATCCCTTTGTGTCTCGGTGGCTCATA
>CAZLGO010000036.1:4637-16994 GCA_964559295.1 uncultured Methanobacteriaceae archaeon | reverse complement strand
GCTATAGTAAAAGAAGAGAAGGTAGTGCCTGCAAAATAGATGTGGTTTTCGAACCTATGATAATAAACATGATTAGGGGTGCTAAATGACAAAAAGAATCGGAGAATTTCTAGTAGAAAAGGGCCTTTTTATAACAGCCATCTCATCGATCATAATAATTATGTTAATCATAGCATTTATCTTCAGCGAGGGTTTTCCTGCGATTGAGAGTTATGGAGTTTTGAATTTTATATTCGGGGTTAATTGGGATCCATCCGCAGGAGATTTCGGTGTATTTGCGATGATAATAGGTTCATTGGGTATAACCGCTTTATCAATACTGATGGGTGTACCTTTATCTTTGTTTTGTGCTATATTCATGGCAGAAATTGCACCCCAGAAAATGAGAAAAATCTTAAAACCAGTTGTAGAGACTCTTGCTGGTATTCCGTCAGTTGTATATGGATTTTTTGGCCTTATAGTTCTTGTTCCAATCATGAGAGAGCAGTTTGGAGGGACAGGTTTTGGTATGCTTACAGCATCTATAATACTTACGGTAATGATTCTTCCTACAATTATCAGTGTATCTGAAGATGCATTAAGATCCGTCCCACACGAATATAAAGAAGCATCGCTTGCCCTCGGAGCAACTCAATGGCAGACAATCAAGAATGTTATTTTTCCTGCAGCTATTCCAGGAATCATAACAGCAATCATACTTGGAATGGGCAGAGCTATAGGAGAAACATTAGCAGTAATTATGGTGGCTGGAAATGTAGCACAGATCCCGCACTCAATTTTAGATCCAGTAAGAGCCTTAACGTCTAACATTGCTATCGAAATGGGCTATGCAACCGGAATTCATTATAATGCACTTTTTGGAACAGGTATAGTGTTGTTTTTCATTATAATGATTCTTCTTATTGTAGCCAATTATTTCCACTACAAAAAAAGAGTTGTAATTGGAGGAGGGTATTTGTGATGATCAACTTAGGAGGTTTTGATGTTGAGTTTTAGACTTATATCTCCTAAAGACGCTCAAATAATCATGAAAACTGTATTTTGGGGAGCGGGCATTCTAACAATAATTATATTATTAATTATAATAGGATACATCCTCCTTAAAGGTTTGCCTGTCGTGAATTTAGAATTTCTTTTCAGTGAGCCTATAAATTCTGGTAGATCTGGCGGTATATTTCCCATGATAGTATCAAGTATCTATGTAACACTCATAGCAGTGGTAGTAGCAACACCTTTGGGCGTTGGAGCTGCAATTTATTTAGCAGAATATGCTGGTGAGAATATAATAGTGAAAGCAATAAGATTTGGGTCTGAAACACTTGCATCAATTCCCTCCATAGTGTTTGGATTATTTGGTTTATCTTTCTTTGTCATTTTTATGGGTCTCGGTTGGTCGTTGCTGTCGGGAGGTCTTACATTAGCTCTTATGGCTCTTCCTACCATACTACAGGTATCTGAAGTTTCAATAGAAGCTGTACCCAAATCTTACAGGGAAGGAAGCCTTGCATTAGGAGCAACTAAGTGGCAAACTGTATATAGAGTTGTATTACAGGCCGCGATTCCTGGAATTACCACTGGTGTAATTCTCGGAATGGCAAGAGCCATTTCAGAGGCTGCAGCAATTCTATTTGCAGTAGGTGCAGCATTGGATGTCCCTATTTCTGTTTTCGACCCAGGAAGACCCCTTCCATTACATCTCTACATTTTGGCAACTGAAGGTATATCCTTAGAAAACGCTTACGGAACTGCAGCGGTACTTGTAATTCTGGTGCTCATAATAACAGTTACAACAAACACCATGGTCGAAAGGCACGCAAAAAAGATGATGGGGGGATAAAGTGTCATACAGAATTGAGGCAAATAATTTAAACGTTTATTTTGATGAATCACAGGTTTTAAAGGATGTAAATATCAAAATTCATAAGAATACAATTACTGCAATTATAGGACCTTCTGGATGCGGAAAATCAACCTTCATACGTACATTAAATCGTATGAACGATCTAATCCCTGGATTTCGCATGGAAGGAGAAGTCCTCTTGGATGATGAAAACATATACGATCCAAAGGTTGATGTTGTGGATTTAAGAAAAAGAGTGGGTATGGTGTTTCAAAAACCTAATCCATTTCCAAAATCTGTTTTCGACAATGTTGCATATGGTTTGCGGGTTCATGGGATTACAGATAAAGAAGTCCTGCAAGAAAGGGTGGTGGAAAGTCTAAAAGCCGCTGCTTTGTGGGATGAGATAAAAGAAAAACTGGATAGATCTGCCATGGGACTTTCTGGTGGACAACAGCAGAGATTATGTATCGCAAGGACAATTGCAGTGGAACCTGAGGTTATCTTAATGGATGAACCTTGTTCAGCGCTCGATCCTATCTCAACAACCAAAATAGAGGATTTAATTCATAAATTGAAAAAGGATTATACCATAATAATTGTTACCCACAACATGCAACAAGCTGCAAGGGTTTCTAAGTACACAGGTTTCTTTTTGAATGGTGAACTTGTGGAATATGGTCCAACTGACAAGATATTTGTGGAACCTCAGGATAAACGTACAGAAGACTATATAACTGGTAGATTTGGATGAATTCTTAGATAATAAGGAGGTAAAAAATGTACGGAAGATTTCCAAGAATTTCCTTTGAAAGAAAAATAAAAAAATTAACAGATGATTTATCTAAAATAGGAGATTTGACTGTAGATACGGTTGAAAAAGCAATCAATTCATATTTGAATTGTGATAGGCAATTGGCAAAAGAGATCGAGGAATCAAGAGATATCATGAACAATATGGTCTATAATATAGAAAACGAAGGAATGAGCATAATAGCATCAGAACAGCCAGTGGCAAAAGATTTACTATATATAGAGACGTGTATAAAAGTTTCAAGCCACATGAATAGAATCAACGGTCTTGCGGTCAACATCGCAAATGTTGTAGATAAATATGAATGCGCGTTATCAGATAAAAAATTATCCACGAAAGTAGAAAAAATGGGAAAAATAGTTCAGGAAATGATTAGAATCGGCTTTAAAGCGTTTTTTGAGCATGATTTAGATTCAGCAAGGCAATTGGCAGATTTAGATGATCAGGTAGACGATATCTTCGATGAGATCATATCTGATGTTTCAAAAAGCATCTTAGAAAACAGAAGCTCAATTTCCCAACTTATAAGTCTTATATTCGTTGCAAGGTTTTTAGAGAGGATGGCAGACCGTGCTGAAAATGTAGGAAATAGAACGATATTTATGGTAACCCATGAAAGACCTCCTTTTCACTAGTTTTAATTTCGAATCAATATAACCATCTGAAGGGAAAATATGATACACGTAGGACGCAGCCTCAGGTTCGATACGATTGCATATGGCATTATGCTTGCTGTTGATATGGGTGTTGTAATTGCAATCTACATCACAACCAGCATGCCCTTCTTGTGTGTTTTAATCGCAGCAGGACTTTGTGGGACATTTTTTGCAGTTGGTGTTGCTGATTCGTGGTTTTGGCATAAAGATTAATCATTAGGCTTTAAGATAGCACTTGCATGTCTCGAAGCCCAACATTGAATGCAGATCCCTATAGGAAGACCTGCTGTGTGGGTATCGGCAGTTTTGATTTTAACATCGAGTGCTGTGGTTTTGCCTCCCAATCCCATGGGACCAATGCCAGTTTTGTTAATCATTTTTAGGATATCCTCTTCGAGTTTTGCAATTTTTTTATCCCTATGTCTTATCCCGACTTCCCGTAGGAGAGCCTTTTTTGCAAGTTTCATTGCAAGATCAGATGATCCGCCAATTCCAATACCAACAATTATAGGAGGACATGGTTTTGCACCTGCAGCTACAACAGTATCGAGAACAAATTTTTTTATGCCTTCTGCGCCTTCACCTGGCAAAGCCATCCTAAGAGTGTTGTTGTTTTCTGAACCAAAACCCTTCGGAAAAACAGTAAGTTCTATAAATTCATCATCTATAAGCTCAATATCCACTTGAGGGATTCCTTTACCTGTATTTGTACCTGTATTTTTGCGTGTTAGAGGATCCACCACATTTGGTCGCAGCGGAACCTCCACTGTTGCCCTTTCAACACCCTTTCTTATGCCCTCATATAAATTTTCAACCTTTACGTCTCCAAGCTTAACAAAAAAAATTGGAAGACCAGTGTCTTGACACATTGGAATTTGATGCTTCTTGGCTATCTTGATGTTGTCTAAAATGGCTTTAAGATTTAATCTTGCAATTTCATGGTCTTCTTTCTTGTAAGCATTTTTTAGGGCTTCCTTAACATCTTCTGGTAATTTTATTACAGCTTCTCTTAAGAGATCAGATGTTGTATCCTCTATTGCCTTTTGTGTAATCATCTTATCAGTATTTCATGATCATTTTGATTCTCTCAAGTTCTTTTGCGATTTTTTCTCTTTTATCAGATATTAAAGATTTAGAATCTATCTTTAGTGCGTCTGTTGGACATACAGTAACACAAATCGGTTTTTCCCTATCGATGCATAAGTTACATTTTTTTGCGATACCTACTTCATCTTGGTATATGGCTCCTATAGGACATGCATCCCTACAAAGACCACAGCCTATGCATTTCTCTTCATTAATTACAATTGCACCTTCTATCTCCTCTATGGCACCCTCTGGGCATACACCCATACAGGGGGCCTTATCTGGTGAACAGTGCAAGCAAAAAACTGGAACGCCGCTTATAACCCTTATTCCGTTTTGAGGACACTCTCTTTCGCATTTCATACAGTCTTCACAAAGTTCCCATTGTGAAATTAACTCCTTCATGATATCCTACTCCAATACTTCCTACGAACCTACAATCATTACTGTAACGTACTTTTCACTCTTGAATCTGTGGTTATAATATCCACAAGAGGTGGCTTCTTGCGGATTTTTTTTGTAAGCATTTCCATGTTCTCAAGATGTTTATTTTGTCTTTCCAGACTCATCTTATCTGTATCAACAAGCAAAATGGCTCTCTTAGAGCATGCCTTTATACACGCCGGCATTTCAAGTTCAGGGCATTGATGACATTTTTGTGCCTTCCGATCATGCATAATAACTGCTCCAAATGGACATGCAAGCATGCAAAGACCGCATCCTATGCACTTTTCAGGTACGACCTCTTCATTAATGATGGCATCTGTGGGACATATCCTCCCACAGGGAGCATCCTCACACTGTTGACAGACTATTCCATAATAAGCATTATCAATTTCCCTCACCATTATCCTTGATGTGCCATAGAGTTTTTTGCATGCATCCTCACAATCTGCACAGCCATCGCAAATCTCTGGTTCAATTAGTATCTTCTCCAAGGTCATGCCTCCTATATTTTAAATTCAGCGCAGATGGCATCCACGTAGTTTTGGATCTTTGTTATCTCATCCTCAGATAGATGTTTGAATCTCTTCTGGGCGTTTAAATACTCACTTACAGGTTTTCTTTGGATTGGTCTGTATGTTATTCTAAATTCACCATTCTCGATCTCATAAAGGATCCAAGATCCTGTTTCAACAGCCAATCTTCCTATTTCTATTGTTTTTGATGGATCATAACCCCATCCTGTTGTACATGGTTGTTGGAGGTGAATATAACAAGATCCTTCGATCTTGGAGGCTTTTTTGACCTTTTTCATGAAGTCTTCTGGATAGGATATTGATGCTGTTGCAACATAAGGTATGCCATGGGCTGCCATTATCATTGGAACATTTTTCTTTGGTCTATCTTCTCCAATGCTTTTTCTTCCTGCAGGTGATGTGGTTGTTGATGCACCGTAGGGTGTGGCACCGCTTCTCTGTATCCCTGTGTTCATGTAGGCTTCGTTATCATAACAAATATAGATTATGTTGTGACCTCTTTCCATAGCTCCTGATAAAGCCTGAAGACCTATGTCAACTGTTCCACCATCTCCACCAAAAACAACAATGTTAGCTTCCCTCCCAAGAGATTTAAGAGCTGCCTCAACGCCAGATGCAACAGCCGCAGCATTTTCAAATGCTACATGAATCCAAGGAATTTCCCAGGCAGTTTCTGGATAAAGTGTTGTTGTAACCTCCAAGCATCCGGTTGGAGATACAGCAATAGTGTTTTTGCCCAAAACTTTAAGTGCAAGCCTCACAGCTATCGTGGCCCCGCATCCTGCACATGCCCTATGCCCAGGGGCAAAAAATTCTTCTTCTGTTATTTCCATCTAAAGTTCCTCCTTCTTAAGCCCTATCCACTGAATATCATCTTCTGGCTTTTTAGTCTTGTTTATTATATTGATTATATCATCTGGTGTTACATCACGTCCTCCAAGCCCCAAAATGAATCCATAAGCTTCCACATCCAGTTTAGATTTTATTTCATTGAAAAGAACACCTCCTATGCTAAAGGAGATATTTTTATCTAAAACAGCAATTTTATCTGCATTTTTGATGGCAGCGGCGATCTCATCCTTTGGGAAGGGTCTGAAAACCCTTACTTTTAAAAGTCCAACCTTCTCTCCCTTGTTTCTTAGATCATCCACAACATCTTTTATGGTACCGCAAACAGATCCCATTGCTACAAGGATTATCTCAGCGTCATCGCACATGTAGTTCTCAACAAAATCGTATCTTCTTCCAAATGCTTCCTCAAATTCTTTATTGACATCTCTAATGACCTCTCTGGAATTTTCCATAGCCACATCTATCGCATACCTTGCTTCCATGTAATAGTTTGGATCAGTGAAGGTTCCAATTGACATTGGATTTTCTGGATCTAAGAATGCATGTTCTGGTTTGTAGGGAGGTAAAAATGCGTTCACATCTTCTTTTTTTGGGATATCAACGGGTTCCACAGTGTGGGTCAATATGAATCCATCAAGACAAACCATAACTGGGAGTAGAACTTTTTTATTTTCAGCTATCTTGTAAGCCTGTATCACGGAATCAAGTGACTCTTGACCGCTTTCAGCATAGATCTGTATCCAACCATTGTCTCTCTGGGATATTGAGTCTTGTTGATCACACCAAATACTCAAAGGTGCTGATAATGATCTGTTTGCATTTGCCATTACAATTGGATTTCTCAATCCTGCTGCTATGAACAGCACCTCATGCATTAAGGCTAAGCCTTGTGAAGAAGTTGCTGTAAAAGTTCTTGCTCCAGTGCTACATGCTCCAATACAGGCACTTATTGCACTGTGTTCTGATTCAACTTTTATATATTCAGCGTCAATTTCTCCGTCTGCCACAAATTTTGCTAAGTATTCAGATACAGACGTTACTGGAGTTATGGGATATGCTGCAATAACATTCACATTCGATAGTTTTGCTGCTTCAGCAACAGCTCTATTTGTGGAGATTATCTCAAGAACCATTTTACTCCCTCTCCATCTTTATGGCATTTACAGGGCATTCTTGGGCACATATGCCGCATCCCTTGCAATAATCATAATCTATCTCATATTTTTTATTTATACAGCCCTCTGGACAAAATAACCAGCAATTTTCACAGTCTATACATTTTTCAATATCTAAGATAGGTTTAAATGTTCTCCAACTGCCAGTCTTATTTCTACGTGTGCTTCCAGGTTCCTTAACAGCTGCTCCTATGGATGTCATCGTATCACCTTATCATATGCTATACGAGAAGCTTCAGCGTTCTTCTCACCAATTTTTCCGGGAAAAGTCTCTTTAATTACTTTTATGATAGAATCCAGTGAAACTTCGCCTGTTGCACCAGCAAATGCTCCAAGCATGACAGTATTTACTATGGGAACTCCTAAAATGTCAAGTGCTATCCCTGTAGCATCAATTTTGTATGTATCAACATCTTCTCCTATCTTAACATCACCCTTTGCATTTAATATCAGTTTTCCACCATCTTTAAGTCCAGCTAATACATCTACAACTCCTAAAAGTCCGGCATCTTGTACAACCACATAATCAGGATTATAAACTTGATATCTTATTCTTATTGGCTTATCATCTATCCTTGAAAATGCTAAGACAGGTGCACCTCTTCGCTCAACTCCGAAGAACGGAAAAGCCTGAGAATATTTTCCATCTTTAAAAGCAGCTTTTGCCAATATTTCAGCTGCTGTTACAGCGCCTTGCCCACCACGTCCATGAAAGCGAATTTCTATCATGTAGGGTACCTCCATTTCTCATAGTTAATCATTACAAATTGCAATATATATAACTGTTGCTCATGATCTTATAGGGATGTTCCATGAAAGTTCTTATAGTCACAGGAAAACTTGCAAGTACTCTTGTTAATAAAGTTTCGAAAAAATCAAAACAGGATGTCCATGTTTATACGATAGACATTCCAATCGCTGCATTTTTAACCCCAAGAAGGGTAGTGAATGAAATAATAAAATTAAAAGATCTTGAATCCTTTGACGTTATTCTAACACCAGGGCTTATAAGAGAGGATGTTAGTTCCATAAAAGATAAAACTGGTATTCCTACTTATAAAGGACCAAAAGATGCGGCTGATCTTAAAATAGTGCTTGATATGATGGAAAAAATAGATCTTTCACCTAAAATATCCGCTGATAAATTAATTGAGGAAGAACTTCGAAGATATGCTCTCGATTTCATAAATAATTTCGAAAAAGACAAAAAAATGGTAAAAAAACTCCTTAAAAACCCTGAAAATATCCTAATTGGTGATCTTCCAGTTGGAGAAGATTTTCCAATGAGGATTTTGGCTGAAATTGTGCATGCTCCACTTCTTAGCGAAGATGAGATTATTGAAAGAGGGGAATATTTCATAAATTCTGGTGCAGATATGATAGACGTTGGAATGATAGCTGGAGAGACTATGGATGATGAAATCCCAAGAATAATCGGTGCGCTGAGGGATAATCTTGGCTCTGTTCCAATAAGCATTGATACCTTAAACCCCACAGAAATTGAAGTTGCAGTCGATTGTGGAGTTGACTTAGTACTAAGCCTTGATCATGGAAACTACATGGAAGTTCTACCTTTTTTAAAAGAGAAAAAAATTCCTGCCGTTATATTACCAACGAACCACAAGGAAAGTTGGGTACCCCAAAGCATAAAGGAACGTGTAGATTCCTTGGAAAGTCTTATGAAAAAGTGCGATGGAATCGATGTAATTGCTGATCTGATCTTAGATCCCATAAACAGCAAAAGCGTAGTTGAATCTGTGATTGCATGCTATGAATTTAGGATGAGAAACAAAATACCTCTTTTTTTTGGGGTTGGAAATGTTACAGAACTTCTTGATGCAGATTCTGTTGGGGTAAATGCTCTACTTTCTGGAATTGCGATGGAACTTGGAGCAAGCGTCCTCTTTACACCAGAAGAAAGTGGTAAAACAAAAGGAAGTGTTAGGGAGCTTTCCATATCCTCAAAGATGATGTTTTTATCCAAAAAAAGAGAGTCGATACCAAAGGATCTTGGAATAGACCTCCTGATCCTCAAAGACAAACGCAAACCAGAGAACATACCAGAGGAAATTGATGTTTTGGTTGTGGATGGCCGTTCAGATGAAAGATTTATACAAGATCCTGCTGGAAGCTTTAAGATAATGGTTGAGGATGGTATTATAAAGGCTTTCCATTACAAAGACTCAAAACCAACTCTCTGTATTAAAGGTAAGACACCGAAACATCTCTATGATGAGATAATAAAGAGAGGATTGATCTCAAGGATGGAACACGCCGCATATCTTGGTGTTGAACTTGAAAAAGCAGAAATAGCTGCTAAGATTGGTAAAAATTATGTTCAGGACTTTTCATTATTTAGAAGATTCTTAAAGATGGAGAATAAAAATGATACTTTGTGATAGGTGCGCTAATTCAAAAGCAATCATGGTAAGAAAATATTCTGGAGAGAAGCTTTGTAAGGATTGTTTTATTGAAAGTACCAGAAAAAAGGTACTGAAGGACATCAGAAAATATGAACTTATAAAAAAAGGAGACATTGTTGCAGTAGCCCTCTCTGGTGGAAAAGATAGTACGATGGTCCTTGATATTTTAAGCTCGCTTTTTGAAAGAAAGATAATAGATCTTTTTGCGATAACCATTGACGAAGGTATAAAAGGATACAGAGAAGAAGGAATCAAAATTGCAGCAAAGAATGCAAAAAAAATGGGAATAAAACACATTATTGTATCCTTCAAGAATTATTTTGGGATGACACTTGATGAGATCATGAAAGATAATCCAAAGCGTGGTGCTTGCACTTATTGTGGAGTCTTAAGAAGATGGATCTTAAACAAAGTTGCAAGGGATATGGGTGCTGGAAAACTTGCAACAGGACACAATCTTGATGATGAAGTTCAATCGATAGTTATGAATTATCTTAAAGGAAACATCGATAACTTAACAAGGATTGGACCAAAATCAACATTGAAACATGAGGAGTTGGTAAGCAGGGTAAAACCGCTTCGTGAAATTCCAGAAAAAGAAGTAGGATTATATGTGGTAGCCAAAGACCTTAATGCCCATTTTGATGAATGTCCCTACGCAGAAGAATCATTCAGAGCAGAGATTGGAAAATTTATAAAAGATTTAAGTTACAAGCATCCAACGATCATGCACTCAACACTTCGTGGTTTTGATAAGATAAAACCTGTATTAAAGAGGGAATTTTCAAAAAAAGTCAAGATGGGAAGATGTATAAAGTGTGGTGAACCAGCATCACATGACCTATGTCGTGCTTGCATCTTTTCTGCGGAATGGGAGAATTAGCATGAAAATAGCACTTATTATTGGGGCGGATAAGAAAATCAAAGAAATTCCAGAAAATACAACCATAAAAAACTTATTAGAGCAAATTGATATGCCATCTGAAGCGGTTGTGGTAAAGAAGAATAATGAAATTGCCATGGAAGAGGAACCTCTTGAGGACGGAGACATTGTTGAGATAATAAGAGTGATATACGGGGGCTAAACTTCTAAAAATGCTTTAAAAAGGATTGCTACAAAGAACTTTTTATAAAAGTTCACGAATGCGTTTTGATCAACTTTATTAAAGGTTTGATTGACTTTGCTATAATCTCGTGCAAAAGGTTTAATTTGCATATCAAATACTCCGATAGGGGAAAATTCCCTTTTCATTGTATTCTTTAATAAGCCAGGCTTTTAAGATAGGTTCCGAAATATCATAAACTCCCTCTTCTGATTTAATGAGACCACGTTCCTGTAATCTTTTAAGAGGAGCACTCAACGAACCTGTAGTTACACCTAAAGCATTCGCTATCCTCTTTCTCTTCAATGGCTTTTCGAGGAGTTTTGTTATAATAGTTTGCTCCTGCAGAGTAAGTCTGCTCCATTGATTTATTATGTGAACAGCGAGAAATGGTAAGGTTTTTTGAAATTCCTCCCCTACTTTATTTCCATTCAAAGGAGTTTCCTTTTGGAGCAGCTTTGCAAAGGTGTTAACGTGAAATGGTATCCCTTTGGTACATTCATAGAATCTATCAAAACCATCTTCTTCTAGGATTAATGATGGTAACCTCTCTTTTAAGTAATTTCTTACGGTTTTCTTTGAAAAAGGCTTTATCTCCACACTTAACATCCTACCTCCAAAAACACCTTCACCTCCCGCTATCTTCCTGACCATGGAATCCATGGAAGTCAAGGATCCTAAAAAAACATATGCCACATTTTTTTGATTCTGAATTACGCTTCGAAAAAACCATAAAAATGCATCTAATCTGCTCCCAAGTTCACTGAGAATCTGAAATTCGTCGATAATCATAATTGCGCCTTTTATGCTGTTTGCGTGTTCTTCGTAGATTTTTTGTGGTAGGTCCAAAACGAACTTTGAAAGCTTTTTATAATCATTTTCTGTTTCCGGCAGTGGAACTGGATACCCTCCAAAATCTATGACATCTTTTATTCCGATTTTTTTGGTTTTAAACCATTTTGACATTTTTTTAAAAACAGTTAGGATTTTCTTGTTTTTACATTCCTCCATCCAGCATCCATAGAGATCTTCCATTATACCAATCTCGGTTAATTTTCCCATCTGATATCCTGATGTAGTGGATAGATCCAGATAGCTGATCAGATAATCATCTTGAAGTTCCTTCTTTATTTTTTTAATTAACACTGTCTTCCCTACTCCCCTAATCCCAAGAACCATGATGGTTGGAGGAGAACCCTTTGAAGTGGTCTCCAAGAGATTCCTTATCCATAAAATCTCCTCTTCTCGATTGTAAAACTGTTCATCAGTTAGCTCTGCGTCTGTACCCCATGGAATAACTTCTATATGATCACCAACCTAAATAACGTACTTCACAATAGATAATGTGTATCACGTTACATATAATTTATATTGTACTTCACAATAGATAATGTGTATCACGTTACATATAATTTATATTGTACTTCA
>CAZLGO010000036.1:0-4537 GCA_964559295.1 uncultured Methanobacteriaceae archaeon | reverse complement strand
CAATACAAATACATCTTGCAAATTATAATTTTTTAACAGCTCTCCCTAAAAAGGCATCTCTATCAACCTGTTATCCTATTCCGAAGGCTAATCTCGAGAATTTGTTATCTCGAATTTTACAAAACGACCTACAATGGAAATCATGATGTCATATTTTCACTACCTGTTTCTGAAGTTTGAACGATCCACAAATTGGATCAGTCCAAAGAATCCTTTATGAGAGGGTGATCCAAAGGCAAGTTTATGTCACCTAACTGTGAAGAGGGTTCGGTTCGAAGGATTAACCTAAAGTTTTGATCAACGTTCCTAAGAACCTTTAATAAAGGTTCATCAAAGGTGGTGTTTGCATCAACACTTTTCCAAAGAGGTTGTTTTGATCAACCTTTTTCTAAAAGGTTGTTTAAAAGGTTGCCTCAAGCATTCTCTCTATAGCTCTTCTTGCCTTATTTGATATCTTTTTATCAACTTTTACCACAAATTTTTCATTTATAAGGGAATCTTTAACTTTACCAAGAGTATGGAGCTTCATGGTTTCGCATATGGCTTCACTTAAAGCTGGCAAGATGGTTTTTTTGGGGTTTTCCCGTCTAAGTCTTGTAACGAGGTCCACTTCTGTTCCGATTATAAAAGCGTCCCTTTGAGATGCTGCAACGTGTCTTATCATGCCTCCAGTGCTTAGAACATGATCTGCAAATTCTTGAACTTCTGGATCGCATTCTGGATGCACTAACATTTCAAAATCAGGATATTTTTCCCTCAAAAAGAAAAGATCTCCTAAATTAAACATCTTATGAACGTAACAGTATCCATTCTCTGGTATGGGGATTATCTCCTTGTCAACATGCTGGGATACGTACCATGCAAGGTTCCAATCTGGTCCGAAGAGTACCCTATCCTCTTTGAGACTTTCAACCACAGAAACAGCGTTAGAAGAAGTACAGATTATATCTGCTTCTGCTTTTGCCTCTGCCAGTGTATTGATATATAATACAGTTGCAGCATCCGGATATTTTTCTTTTGCTTTTCTTACTTCAGTTGCAGGGAGCATATGTGCCATTGGACATTCTGCCCCAACATCTGGAATCAGGATCTTTTTATCTGGATTAAGTATTGCAGCAGTCTCTGCCATAAAATCAACTCCACAGAAGACCACAAGCTCTGATTCCTCGATCTGAGATGCTTTTACACAAAGTTCAAGTGAATCTCCTATAAAGTCCGCAATATCCTGTATGTCTCCTGTTTGATAATTGTGAGCCAGTATTATTGCATTTTTTTCTTCTTTAAGCTTTATAATTTCCTTTTGCAGATCATTTAACATAAGCATCATGTTCCTATTTTATTATACAGCTATAAAATGAAGATATCGGTGCATATTAACAAAGATCTGGAGATTAATCTACAATAAAGGACAAGGATTAGGTATGACTCTTTCTATATTTGGTATATTACCTACTTAAAATTTGTTCGATTACTTTATGGGCATTGAATATCTCAATCCAACATGAAATAAAAAAGGTATTTAAACGATAACTCACGGTGCAGAATATGCGAAGATACACTTCGGTTTTTTGGCTGTTATTAACACTTATATGGCCTTAGCATTTGTATTGACTCTAATGAAAATAATCAAGGAATTTGATGGTTTGATGAACTTGAAATAGTGAAGGTATATCTTATCTAGTTCCAATAACTCTTCTGCTGACAGCTTCCATGGAGATAAAAAGGAGTATTTTAAGACCACTTTGCTGAAATCTTAGGTATAGACAATTTATCAAAAACTGATTACGATATGGTTATAGTGGATTATTTGAATAAAATAGCTAATTCTGGATGAATTTTCTCTTTTATCCCCAGCTTCTCCATTGATTCTCCAAAGGAATCGTCAATCATCTTAAATTCCGCTCTAATCATTCCCCTGAAAGCATCATATCCCATTACCTTACCATAGCCTTCTGTTATAACATGAATGATTTTGCTGAAATCGGTTATGAATTCATTTTCTCTTTCATCTGGAGGTATTTTCTGGGCATTTTCTCTTATTTTATCAAAATCAACTGTAGAATTACTTTTCACGCTTACTCCGTCTAATAACTTCTGACAGCTCTCCACAGGCAGAAATTTTTTAGTCATACCTCTTGCAGGAGCCACACCCATAATTTTACTTGCCCCTATGGACATTGCTAAAAATATTGCTTCGTATATGTCTAAAATCAAATTAGATCGCTCTTCAGATCCCTCGGGTACTTTAACATCCTTTGGTAATTCTGGAAACGAAATGGGTGGTTTTATAACGGGGATATGTACAGATGGTTCTTCAACTTGAACTTCTGCGCTTTCTACTTCCACTTCAGCCTCATGCTGAATTTCTACTTCTTCTGCTTTTACCTCTGCACCAGCCTGGATTTCTGCGCTTTCTGATTTTATTTCAGCTTCATGCTGAATTTTTGCTTTCTCCTCTTCTAATTCAACCTTTTCTGGAGGAACCTCTAATTCCTCAGATACAATTGGGAATAGGTCTGCTGTAATTCGAACTATTTTATTGGCGGCTTTTTTAGCTGAAATCATTACCAAACCAAGATTTGCACCGCTTTCCATCAACACAATCAAATTTACATTTCCTAAATGTAAAAAAAGAACCTTACCCTTTCTGGATTCTACCAATACTCTTTCAATTTTTCCCTGTTCAGCTGCATTTAATAATCTTTTTGATGAAGAGGTGATCACATGGGCCATTGATCCAAAAAGAGAAACATCAGACTCCTCCAACATATGATGGCATAGGACATTTCCATCACCATCAACAATTAAACTCCCATCTATGCCACTTACCTTACTTAAATCGCCTAAAATTTCTTTTAACTGCTTTTCCATGCTCCGATTGGCCATATGATCACATTATGATTAGATGTAAATTATTTTATCTACTTATTGTTTTTATGGTTTTAAATTTCTGTACTTAAAAAATTTAGAAAATAAAAATAGAATAAAAAAATTAAAAAGAGGAGACTTTATCAGCTCAAAACATGTCTTTTAATAAGTATTCCGTCGCTGTCGTGTATATCCACAAGAAGTGGAGACTCCCCGTTGATCATGTGAGTTGCACATGAAAGACAGGGGTCATAAGCTCTTACAATCATTTCAAGCTTGTTTTTGAGCCCTTCTGAGACTTCATCTCCTTTTATCATTGCTTTTGCTGTTTCTCTTACTCCTATATCCATCGATAGATTGTTCTGACCGGTTGCAACTATGAGGTTTGCACGGGTTATAAAACCTGCTCCGTCTGTTTCATAATCGTGTATCAGTGAACCTCTTGGTGCTTCAACTATTCCAACTCCTCTTTTTCTCTTGTCAGATTCTTTTGCTTCTTCTTTTGTCATCAATGGTTCGCTGATTGGTTTTCTTATGTCTGTACCTGTTATTGCATCATCCTCTAAAAGTTCAGCAGCCCTTTCAGCAGCGTACATCAGCTCGATTAAACGAGCATAATGATACAAAAGTGTATTCTGAGCAATTCCGTAATTATCTCTGTATTCACCAAAGAGAGCTCCTGCCTTTTCGGTTGGAACATTATCTACTATATTCAATCTTGCAAGAGGTCCTACCCTATAATTTCCATCTGGGAATCCAACATGTTTCAAGAATGGGAATTTTAAATAGGACCATGGCTGGACCTTTTCTTGTATGTAGTCCAAATAATCAGAAGCTTCAAATTCGTGGACTGCGTTTCCATCCTTGTCAATGATCTTCATTGGGCCGTCGTAGAATTGTAGATCCCCATTGTTGGTTAATCCTCCAAAATAGGTTTCAACTGGTCCTAATGTCTCAATAGCTTCACTGTATTCTGCAAATAATGGTTTTGCAACTTCAATACCAGATTCTATGAGTCCAATCGCTTCTTTAGCATCCGATAAAAGTTTATCTCTTTCCTCTTGAGTTAGAGCCTTAGTTTGACCCCCAGGGACAGCAGTAACTGGGTGAATTGGTTTTCCACCTACAACACTTGTTATTTCTTGTCCAATTGCCCTTGTTTTTATTGCCATCTTTGCAAGGTCAGGATCCTTTTTTATGATCCCAACAACGTTTCTCTCAGCTGGATCTGCTTCAGGACCAATTACAAGGTCTGGTGCACCAAGGAAATAGAAGTGAAGTGAATGTGAGTGAATGTACTGACCAAGCAGCATGAGTTCCCTTAATTTTTGAGCTGTTTCTGGTGGTTGAAGTCCAAATATAGCATCTGTAGCTTTAACAGATGATAAGTGATGGGCTGTCTGGCATATACCACATATTCTTGGGGTAATACGTGGTGCTTCCTCAATCGCAGCCCCTTCCAGAAACTTCTCAAATCCCCTTATTTCCATGACATGAAAATGAGCATCTGAGACCGCTCCTGAGTCATCCAGTTGGACGGTGATCTTCGCATGTCCTTCAATCCTAGTTACAGGACTTATCTCTATTTGTTTCATATTACCACCCTATTTCTTGACCAGTTGAGGTATCAGGGATACCTGTTTTTCCTCCATTATCGTGCTTCCAATTA
>CAZLGO010000035.1:0-17062 GCA_964559295.1 uncultured Methanobacteriaceae archaeon | reverse complement strand
TTTTGGCTTCTTCAAGCACATCTGTTCGTATACACTGTTCATCAACCACGATAACATCAGCTACACCACTTCTTATGAATTTAAGTTGTTTAGAAATGGGACCTATGATCTTGGCTCTATCATCGTATCTTGAGATATCAATAGCTGTACAACATATCCCACATACCTCAACTTGATCATAGAGCCCTTTGCTATCGACATAATCAACTATTTCAGCCCCAGGGGCGACATTATGACCTATACATAAAATGACAGGTTTTTCCTTATCAACAACTCCCAAACCAAGCTCTATGAGAGAAACATCTTCATCTCCCTTTGGCATGTCATATGCTACGATCTGTGCAATATCTGCAACTTCTCTTGCAAGATCATCTATCATACCAGCATGCAGAGCTTTTGATTCAAAGTCCAAGTAACTACCTTCTTGTCCTGTATGACATGCTGATAGCAAATGTGTTAGTTGCTCTTCCACATAATCCAAGGCTTCTTCGAGATCTCCAAGTTTTTTTGGCATTTTACCCAATATTGTTCTCATCAATGGAGCTTCCACATCTACATTCATCCCTAAATCTATTGGGAAGTCGCTACCATGTCTTTTTATAACATGTTCAAGCATGTGGCGTGCATGCCCTGCATGAGCAGCTGTTCCTATACAACATGCTACAAGGACTATTCTTCCTTGTTGAGCTTCTACATTGATCCCGCATGCTCCTTTTTTACCTAATAAATCACACTTACCAAATGTACAAAGACAGCACATATCACAAAAAGGTGCATAGAATGGTTCATATCTTTCCAGTAACTTGAAATCCCATGATCTTAGATCTGTCACGTTAGGTTTTGGTGTTGGTCCCATGGGTTCGTCCCACTCTTCTTCAATTATCTCTCCTATTGAAACTTTAAGGCCCTTTATTTTCCAAAAATCACTGTTAAGTTCTTTCATTTCCATAGGTATCACCAAATTGTTAATGATTTATAATGATATTTTTACTATATAAACTTTAGTATTAACTTCATTCCTAATAACAGGGTATTTGTAATACTAACAGAAACATTTATATTATAAAACACGTGATCCTTTATCAAAATCAAAAAAGGAGGGTTAAAAGATGCATATACCAGATGGTTTTATTCCGCTATGGCAATGTGTTATATATTATGCTATTGCTATAATAGTTGGATTCTATGCCCTAAAATGGGCAAGAAGAACTCTCGATGAGAGAAACGTTCCGTTGTTAGCAGTATTGGCAGCAGGTATATTTGCGATACAGGCTATGAACATACCAATACCATGGGGTACGAGTGGACACATGGTGGGAGCTGCACTGGTGGCTATTTTACTTGGAAGCCCATTTGCCGGTTTTATAGTCCTTACACTGGTGTTATTGGTACAAGGAATATTCTTTGGGGATGGAGGAATGACAGTATTGGGTGCAAATATCCTCAACATGGGAATTATAGGTAGTTGGATAGGATTCTATTCGTACAAATGGTTAAAAGATATAATAAGCGAAATTCCTGCAGTATTTGTAGCTGCATGGGCATCTATATTTTTAGCAGCTGTCGCATGTGCATTTGAACTTGCTGCTGCCGGAACATTCCCTTTAGCATTGGGATTATACTTCATGGGACTTTACCACTTTGTGATAGGAATCGTAGGTGAAGGGATCATAACTGTAGTTGTCTTCGGAACCATTAAGAATGTAAGACCAGACCTTATAGCAGGTGAGGTGAGTGTCCATGAATAAAATGATCATAGTTGGACTTGCAATAGCTCTTATAGTGGCAATTTTAGCGCCATTTTTAGCATCAAGCAATCCAGACGGATTAGAAAGCGCTGCAGAGAAAATAATGCAACCTGGTGTTGAAGAAGGAGCAGCTTTTCAATCCCCAATGCCTGATTATATAATGCCTTCTCTTGGTGAGTCTCCAATCTCTGGTGTTGTCGCCATAGTCATAGGAGTGCTCATAATATTTGGATTAACTTATGGTGTTGGATTGGCACTTAAAAAGAAGCGAGCATAAATATGTTCTTTCTAATTTTTTATTTTTAAATCAGGAGAGAAGTCAATGCATATCTCATTAGGACATATTGAACAGGAATCTGATAAAAACAGTATATTGCACAGAGTAGATGGTAGAATTAAATTAATCATTGCACTTGGAATAATAATATATGCTGTATATACCACAAACCTCTTGATTCTTTTTATTATGGAAATATATCTTATAATATTGGTACTACTATCTCGAATTTCAATTTCTTATGCAATCAAGAGAATACTTCTTATTTTACCATTCGGTGGGTTAATTGCCATTTTTCAACCATTCATAAGACCAGGTGCGATTTTGTACACCTTGCCTTTTGGAATAGAGATGACCTATCAAGGTACTATGTTCGCCTTACTATTATTTTCAAGACTCTTTGTATGCATAACAGCCATTGTGCTTTTATCATCTATAACACCTATGCAGGAGATGATAAATTCTGCAAGAAGGCTTGGAATGCCCCGGGAATTTTCTATGATCCTAAGTCTTATGATAAGGTATCTTTTCATGTTCTATGATGAGCTTTCCAGAATAAAAAATGCTCAAAAATCACGATGTTTCAACTTATGGAACAAAAAAACATCTTACATGTGGAGGCTAAAACAGATAGGCTATACCATAATGATGTTGTTTTTACGTTCTTATGAGCAGGGTGAGAGGGTCTATCTTAGCATGTTGAGTAGAGGTTATTCTGCTGATTCTGATCTGTATAATGAAAAAAAGGGATTAAGTTTAGGGGATTTCGTTTTTGTACTATCGGCAATATTTTTAATGGCGTGTCTTGAAATTACTCTTTGATCTATACCTCTGGTTCAAACCTTTTGATCATGAATGCCATGAATGCTACCAAGACTGGGAAAAAGAACAGATATATGATCAAAAGTAATTGTGGGGGAATAACAGGCCCCATGACTGTTGTAGCAGCAATTATCATGACAAGTAGAATAACAGGCATTAGTATGGCCATCATCATGTAGATCATGCTAAAAGCATTTAATTTTTGGGCGTAATCCCTCAATTTCATTCTAATTTCGTATGCAACGTCGTCTGCTATTATATTTAATGTCTTTGCAAGGTCTCCACCGCTTGCTAATGTTCTTGTTATTTGATGAATCGCTCTTTTTAGTCCATCTGATTGTATTCGATTGCTCATATCCATTAGAGCATTTTCTGTTGTCTCACCATATCTTATCTCTTCCAATGCCCTTGCAAATTCCTCGGAAAGGGCACCATATCCAGATAAAGCTACAGATCGCATGCTGTCATGAAGTCCCAATCCTGCTCGAAGTTCTGTAGCCATCTGCCTTAGTGCATAGGGCAGTTCTCTTGATACCTCGGAACTTTTCTTTCCTCTTTGAAGTTTCGGTAAAAAAATCAGGACCCCAGACATAATAAATATTAACATTCCTAATATAATAGCTATATCGACTCCAAACCCTAAGGCCAATACAACCACAAATATAACCACAAATGAGGTTATTCCCATTCCCATGATCAATTTGGGGTCCAGGCCTTCTTTTTCTTCTTCCTTGAGGAGCTCGTCTAAAGCTGCCCTTTTAAATTTTTCCTCTTCAGCTTTTTCCTCCACTTCAGTTTTTTCCGCTTCGGCAGCTTCTATTTCAGCTTTTTTTTCTATAAGTCCTTTTAACATAGCTATTTCTTCTTCACTCATTCTCATTCTTTTTAATACGCGTGGAGGTGCTTTTTTTGGTTTTATCGTTTTTATTTTACTTAATTTAGATACTGGTGCTTGTACGCTCTCCCCAACTTTTCTGGATGAGTCAACTGTCAAATTACCTATTCTGTTGAAGAATTTTCTGACAGAAGCCATTTTACCACTCTAACTTATAAGATACTCTCTAAGAATTCTTCTGGATTTTTATAATAACTATGAATGCACTTTCCAACCTCATTAATTGATCTTATGTTTTTATCAACCATATGCTCCAATACCAATCTTCTTTTTTCGATCTCTTCCTCCACATCCATAATGTTAATCGCACGAAGATCTGCCATTTCCCTTAAGGCTTGGCTTGTTACTCCAACGTATTCTATTTTATCGGTTGCAGCATCCCACTCAAATATTCTGTTTAGTTGTACATTCTCCTCTTCCATTCCCACAACTTCTGCCACTTCTGTTATTCTTCTTATGGTACCACCACGGGGTTTGTGCATTCTGTTCTGCATTACTATAAAGTCTAGGGCAGGTATCATAATTGTTGGAACGTTCATTGGGGGATTTATAAGTCTTGTTATGGTTTCCCTCGCTGTGTTTGAGTGTAGAGTACCCATACCAGAGTGTCCTGTGTTTATGGCTGTAAAAAGAGTTACAGCTTCTCTACCCCTCACCTCACCTACTATGATTCTATCTGGTCTTTGTCTTAGGGAATTTTTAACAAGGGTATCCATATCAATCTCACCCTCTCCTTCAATGTTTGGAGGGCGTGTCTCCATACGCAAAACATGAAAGTGTGGAAGTTGTAGTTCAAGGGTATCTTCTAAGGTAATTACCCTCTCACGTGGCGGGATAAACGCTGCCATTGTATTCAGGGTTGTAGTTTTACCAGAGCTAGTACCACCTGATATTATAGCATTACAAGGTTTTACCTCAAATCCATCTACACAGACCCAAAGGAACGCTGCTAAATAAGGTGAAAGGGTTTTAAAGCTTATAAGATCAATAACGGTTAAGGGATCTTTTCTAAATTTTCGGATAGTTAAAGTAGAACCATCTGCAGATACAGGAGGGATGGTGGCATTCACCCTTGAACCATCGGATAGCCTTGCATCCAAAATTGGTGTTTGGTGATCTATTCTTCTTCCTACCTGTCTTGCTATTATATCTATGAGGGCTCTTATTTCTGCATCGTCCTCAAATGTAACATTCGTTATCATCATCCCAATTTCCCGATGGTACACAAATACAGGTCTTCCAACTCCAATTACCATTACTTCTTCAAGATCATCGTCTTTTATCATTGGATCAAGCTTACCATATCCAAGCATCTCTTGGAATATTTGCTTGGCAAGTTTATCTATGTTTCTTGCTCCCCTAATTTTTAGGAATTCTTTTATCTCTTCAATGAAGCTATCTTCATCTATTTCAAACTTTTCGCCTTTGGAAACTGCAATTTCAACTAGTTTTTCTCGAATTTCTTTAATTAATTTGTTCTCACTTTCTGTGAACTTGGGAACATGAACCTTATAAAGAGGGATCAGTTCTTCTTTTGTTATTTCGACTTTGGTCGCTCCTTCTATTTTTTTAATCTCTTTTGGGGGCTTTTTGATAATTTCGCCAAGTTTTAATTTTTCTTTTTCCTTAGGAACGAAGATCTCTTCCATCTCTTCTGTTTTTAATTCCTCTTCCTCTTCAATAGGCTCAGTCTCTTCACCAGATCCAAATTCTCCTAAAAGTTCCCTGAGTATATCTTTCCGTTTTCGATTCATGTGTACCATGTACTTATATGCAATATCCGATATTTAAGTATATGGAATTGGGATGTAACTGTGGGGGATCTTGTATAAAACCAGCAGCAGAGATCTTACCACATATACACTCACTTTATAATCCATGCAAGAACTGTAATACTTGTAAACTGAAAAAATTCTCTCCCTTAGTTGATCAGATTGATCTGGATAAGATAAACAACGATTTTGGGAGATGTGAGTGTGGTAGAAGGCATCTGGATATTGTAATAGCACAAATTCTAAAGATCATGATCAGGGAGGGCATAAAGGATAAAAGATCCACCCTAAGAGAAACATGTGTGCCCTTGATAACCCCGGCGTACCCAACAGATCGCATCCCATATCTTACAGAAAACTCTTTGGTGATACTTTCTGATAAAATAAACATAAATTGTGCAGAAAGAATCGTAGATGAGGTTTCTGAAGTTAAAGGTGTCTTGAAGGGAGATCCAAAAATAACAGTTGGAATAAAGGACGCTGGTTCTGAACCTTATGTCTATGAACTTCTTTCCGGATGTGACATGAGGTGCGACGTAATAAGATCTTCTTTTGGAGCAATATGTATCTGGAAAAATCAAAGTAAAATTCATATAGAGTTTTCGAGATCAAAATCTCCGAAAATAGAGATACTTGAGGAGATACTAAAAAAACATGATAAGCCCAGGGTCATAGATTGTACATGTGGACCTGGTACTTTAGGGATCTTATGCCTTAAGGCAGGTGCAAGGGAGGTTTTGTTCAATGATCTGTGGTATCCAGCAGCGAAAATGGCTGCAATTAATTTGGAGGTTAATGGATTTCCTGTAAAGATAAATAATAAAAAAAAGGGTTTAATTGCATCAGGTCATAATGCTGCGGTCTGTTGTATGGATATTAGAAAACTGCACTCAGTTATTGACGAGGGATACGACATTTGCATTGTGGATACTTTTCCTGAAGTTGATCCAGGGGAGTTTGTGGACGTTGCAAAAAAAATTGGAGATGAGGTGATTGTAATTTAACCTCCACCATCACAAAGCTCAGAACTTGCAACTTCTGCAGCTTTTTCTATGTCTTTCTCCATTTTTTTGATTTTTTCTTCTATATCCTTTATTTCAAGCTTTTTAAGTTCTTTTTTCTCTTCTTCAGCCCCTTCAATAACCTCAAGATACTTAGTGTTGTACCAAAGTTTTGTGGCGTCGATCTTTGCCCAAATCTCATCATCTTTGGTCTTAATACCTACAACCTCACCAATAGTACCAGTCCCTGCATATCTTACCTGAGAACCTTCAGAGATTACATTATTTCGTACATCCAAAGCCTTCATAATTTCACCTCCTTTTTTTTGATTTTGACCTTCCTTTCCTTTTCACCTTCTGAGACTTCCAGTCCAACTTTCTTTAGAGCAGTTTTTGCTTCTTCAGCGTACTTTCTCATGTAATCTTCAACTCTCCCTTCTATTTCTGTTTTTTCAATATTTAGAATGACATAGTCCCCTACTTTTTTCAACTCTTCAGGGGTTACTTCAAACGTCCCTTTTAGTCCAAATACTCCTGTAGATATGGTTATACAATCGATTACACCTTTTTTTGGTTTTATATCCATATCTGATATTCTTCCAACCTCATCAGCGTTTTTATCCAATACCTTTTTACCTAAAAATTCACTTGTTTTCATTGCAGCACCTAATTTTAGTTTGTTTTTTAGCATATATATTTTTTACCATTATCATATAACATAACTTGAAATTTCCTCTAAGGATAGGATCATTCGTTTTAAGCTTAAATAGAGCTTTATCATTAGATAAATTTACTAACCAACAAAAAGATATGCAATATTTATTAGCATGATTAAATAACATTATATGGTGGATTAATGAAGTTTTCTATTAAGATACTCAGTATATTTGGAATACCTGTGGAATTGCATGTGTCATTCATTTTGCTGATGCTTTTTATTTATGCTCTCGTTTTTTTAAAGGTTGTACCACTCCAATGGGCCATTTTACTCACCTTAGTTTTTGTTACAGTTGTTATACATGAACTGAGTCATTCCTATGTTGCAAAGAGATACGGGGTCACCATCGAAAGAATAATCCTCCTACCAATTGGGGGTGTCGCTGCAATGGGTGAAATTCCTAAGGATCCAGGCCAGGAACTTAGAATAGCAATTGCAGGACCATCCACAAACTTTGTAATAGCGATTGTATGTTATGGGATCATCGTATCTGTGGGAAATATGGTCTCTAAGGATGTTTTGGGATTTATTTATTTATTCGCATTAGTAAATTTGGTATTAGGAACTTTCAATCTATTACCTGCATTTCCAATGGATGGGGGGCGGATTTTAAGAGCATTTCTTGCAAGAAAAATGAGTTATCTCAGGGCAACTGAGATAGCCGCCACAGTGGGAAAGCAGCTGGCAATATTAATGGCTATTGCAGGCATATTCATAAATCTCTTCCTGATATTGATAGCCTTGTTTGTCTACATTGGTGCTGAACAGGAGTATAGAGCAATACTCATTTCATCACTACTTAAGGGAATGTACGTTGAAAACATAATGACGAAAAAAGTAAATACCATCAGCCCAGATACTACTATTGAAGAGGCATTAACTATAATGTTTCAAAAGAAGCATATGGGATATCCGGTCACAGAAGCAGGGAAATTGGTGGGCATTGTAACCTTTCATGATATCTCCAAGATACCAGAGAAGAAGAGGAACATCCCGGTTAGCAAGATCATGACAAAAAAACTCATCGTAGCCCATCCTAAAGAACCTGTAATTGATACGCTACAAAAACTTACCATAAACAACATTGGTAGATTACCGGTAGTTGAAGATGGAAAACTGGTTGGAATAGTTTCAAAAACTGATATAGTGAGGACTTTGGAGGTATTAAGCGTTAAATCAATCCAATTGGGTATTTGATACAATGCCCTTATTTTAGTATCAGATTACTTGCTATCGAAAAATCTTTCATTTCTATTTTTGAATTGCATCGATTTTGATTAATATCATAAATAAATCTGAATATCAATTTTTGGGAGAAGATTAAGGATGGAAGATGCATGTAGATTTATAATCAATGAAATACTGGAAGGAAAAATAAAAACAAAAAAGGAACTTGAAGCAGCAAAACTCAATGCATGTAGAAAATACAAGCTTGAGAGATTCATGAGCAACTCTCTGATATTGGAATATGCCAACCATAGCGAGAAAAAGAAAATAACGCATCTTGTAAAAAAGAAACCAACCAGAACCTTATCTGGCGTTGCAATTGTCGCGGTGATGTGCAAACCTCAGGAATGTCCCCATGGGAGATGTCTTTACTGCCCTGAGAGCGAAAAAGCACCACCAAGTTACACTGGGGAGGAACCAGCAGCATTAAGGGCAAGGATGTTTGATTTTGACCCTTATGGGCAGGTTTATAACCGTCTGCTTCAGCTTGAGAGTATTGGGCATCCTCTGGATAAGGTGGAACTCATCATAATGGGAGGTACATTTCCTGCGCAGTTTTTTTGTTATCAGGAATGGTTTGTCACCAAATGTCTGCAAGCTATGGTCGATTTCGGAAATAAAAAACAGCCAACACCCAAAAAGTATACCTACTTAGACGAGATTCAAAAAACCAACGAGAATTCTAAGGTAAGATGCGTGGGCATGACATTTGAAACTCGTCCTGATTACTGTAAAATTCAGGATGTGGACAGAATGCTTGATATGGGCGTTACAAGAGTTGAAATTGGAGTTCAAACTCTTTATAACTTCATATATCAACGCATTAAACGAGGGCATAACATAGAGGATGTTATAGAATCTACAAGAATTCTGCGGGATTCTGGGATTAAAGTTGCCATGCATCTCATGCCTGGTCTTTTTGCAGATCTTAAAAGAGATATGCGAATATTTAAAAGATTATTTTCAGATGAAAAGTTTAAACCAGATATGCTGAAGATCTATCCCTGTTTAGTTACAAAGGGTACAAAGCTGCATGAACTCTGGCAGAAGGGAGAATATAAACCCTATTCAACTGAAGAAGCAGTGGATCTGATAGTTGAAATAAAAAAGATCCTCCCAAAATGGGTCAGGACTATGAGAATCCAGCGTGACGTTCCCTCTCAGTTAATAGAAGCTGGGGTTAAGAAATCGAATCTTGGGGAACTTGTATACAAAAAACTTCATGATCTGAACATAAATTGCAGGTGTATCCGATGTAGGGAGGTGGGTCATAAGGCTTCCTACGGTGTCATTCCCGATATAAAAAATATAAAACTTCTAAAAGAAGAGTACAACGCAGGAGAAGGGCGCGAGATATTTTTATCCTTTGAAGATACCAAAAAAGATATTTTGGTTGGGTTTTTAAGACTTAGAATACCATCAGATAAAGCCCACCGATCTGAAGTCGATAATAAAACTGCTCTCATAAGGGAATTACATGTTTATGGTCCTATGATGCCTTTAAGCGAAAAAAAAGATGAAGCATGGCAACATAAAGGTTATGGAGTGGATTTATTAATTGAAGCAGAAAAAATTGCATTCGAAATGTACGATAGAAAAAAAATTCTGGTAACAAGTGGAATAGGAGCCAGAAATTATTATAGAAAATTTGGATACAAAAGACAAGGACCTTACATGACAAAACTTCTAAAATGAGGTTATGATATGGAATCTCCACATAAGATCGCGAAGATGATTGATCACACAAATTTGAAACCAGATGCAACAATTGAAGACATCAAAAAACTATGCAGCGAAGCAAAAAGTTATGATTTTGCCTCTGTTTGTGTTAATCCAACCAATGTAACACTTTCAGTGGAATTTCTAAAAGATTCTGATGTGAGGGTTTGCACGGTTGTTGGTTTTCCTTTGGGTGCAAATACATCAAAGACAAAGGCATTTGAAACTGGCGAAGCCATCAAAAATGGTGCATCAGAGATAGATATGGTAATGAATATCGGTGCTCTAAAATCAAGAAATTATGAACTTTTCAAAGAAGACATAGAAGGAGTAGTAAAAGCAGCAAAAGGTAGCATCGTTAAAGTAATTCTGGAAAATGCGCTTCTTGATAAAAAAGAAAAGATCAAGGCATGTTTGATAGCAAAGGAAGCTGGAGCTCATTTTGTAAAGACCTCAACAGGATTTGGATATCCTGGCGCCACCGCCGAAGATGTTGCCTTGATGAGAAGGACAGTTCCTAAAATGGGCGTTAAGGCTTCAGGAGGCATCAGGGATCTAAAAACAACTCTTGATATGATAAAAGCAGGAGCAACGAGAATAGGAACATCCACTGGTGTTGCAATAATGAAAGAGGCATTAAAATGAATAGCAGCAAATTAAAAAGGTGAGATTATGAGGATAGAAATTGAAGTTGTAGGAAAAGGGACGGCATCGGCAAAATTGGATGAGAGAAATCCCGATACCGCTGGTGCAATCTACGAAAGTCTGCCAATTGAAGGAAAAGCAAATATTTACCTGGAAGAAGTGTATTTTGAGATACCCTTAAAATTGGGGTATGAAAATCCTTCTTCAAGTGCCAAGAGGGGAGATATATCCTACTGGCCCCCTGGTTCTGCTTTTTGCATATTTTATGGAGAATCGCAGCCCTACTCTGATGTAAATCATATTGGTAAAATCACAGATAATCTGGACCTTTTCTTTAATGTGAAAGATGGTGATAAAGTGATAATAAAAACTTTAGATGAGGGTAAAGATGTGTTATAAAAAATTAAAGTAGAGAATATGGTTAAAAAGGAAGGATAAAATGGATTTAATTTTGTTACTCAAATCATTTTTAATACTGTTTGTGATAATGGATCCAGTTGGCAATATACCAATTTTTATCGCAATAACCAAGGATTTTAGTGATGAAGAGAGAAAAAAAGCTTTTAATCAAGCAATTATTGTTGCGGCAGTCCTTCTTCTAATATTTGCCTTTCTGGGCAGACTTATTCTAAATTTTCTTGGTATAACTATAGACAGCTTTATTATAGCTGGGGGATTTTTACTTTTGGTAACTTCAATTGACTTGCTTATGGGAAAAGAAAGAAAATACAAAAAGGAAGGAATTGGGGGAGTTCCTATGGGCACCCCATTGCTTGCTGGACCCGGAGCTATAACCACCGTAATGATAATAATACAAGAATTTGGAGTACTTTCAACAATATTTTCAATTTTGGGCGCGATAATAATCACAAAATTGATATTGGACCAATCCAACAGAATATACAGATTGTTGGGTGAGAATGGTTCTGAAGTATTAAGCAGAGTTGTAGGCGTGTTGGTTGCCGCTATAGCAATAGAATTCATACGCAAGGGCGTTTTTGGTTTGATAGGAATTTAGAATGAAAAATACAATTTGCGATTATGAACTTTGTAAATGTTTATAAAGCGTATCTCTTTTTGCTGGAATCCTCCCCAAATTTCTTATCATTCCTTCTAACTTGGAAGGTGAGATATAACTTCCATGGACAGCTCCAGCAGCCCTTGATATGTTCTCTTCACCAAGGGTTCCTCCAAGATCGTTTGCCCCTGCCATAAGACAGATCTGTGCAAACTTCAAGCCCAATTTTACCCAAGAAACCTGTATATTTTTTATTAAATCTCTAAACATCAATCTTGAAACAGCAAAAAGTTTTAGATCTTCTATTCCTGTTGCCCCTGGTTTTGCAATCCCTTCTTTATAAATAGGTGCATTTTTGTGCATAAAAGGTAAAGGTACAAATTCTGTAAATCCTCCTGTTTTTTCCTGAATATTTTTTAGAATTTCAAGATGCTCAACCCTGTTTCTTATATTTTCAATATGACCATACATCATGGTACATGTTGTTGGAATGCCTAATTTGTGAGCAGTTTCAATCACACCAATCCATTGGGCTGTTGAAAGCTTTTTTGGGCATATAATATTTCTTATATCATCATTTAGGATCTCAGCAGCAGTACCTGGCATTGAATCAAGCCCGGCTTCCTTCAACATCCCAAGTGTATCTTTTATTGAAAGATCAGATCTTAAGGCTCCATAAAATACTTCCATTGGTGAGAATGCATGCATGTGGATGTCAGCCACATCTTCTTTGATTCTTTTTAGAATCTCCTCATAAAAATAAGCATCTATCTTTGGATGTAGACCTCCCTGTATGCAAACTTCTACTGCTCCATTTTCCTTTGCTTTTTTGGTTCTTTTTACAATCTCGTCAATGCTTAAAAAATACGCTTCCTTTTGATTTTCATCCTTTCTGAATGCACAGAATCCGCAATTTCCCGTACAGACATTCGTAAAATTTATGTTCCAATTCTGAATGTATGTGACAATGTCACCTACCACATCTTCTCTTAACATGTCTGCTGCCAGAATCAACGCCCATAGTTCCTTTCCTTTGGCTTCCATAAGCTTTTCTGCTTCATTTTGAGAAATCACACCTTTCATGGCTTTTTGCAGTATTTCTTCTATTTGGGAGTTAATGTTTAATTTCTCAAACATACAAAATCTCATATTGTTCTTTAACATCTTAAAAGTTTGGGTTAAATTTTTGATTATCTGCATTATATTCGAAACCACAAAATGCGGTTTCATCCACCACAAGTATAAATTGACCCAAAGATCAAAAATTTTGATCCCATGTACCTTAAAAAAGATCGGCGTAAAAATTTTTAATCATTTTAAAGGTTTTTTGTAGTATATTGCTTGAAATGCAGCTTCCCAGAAAATAAGTGATGATGTAAGAGAGGCTTTAGCAACTGCTTAGAAAAATAAATCTGAAATTACCAGAAACTGTTGGACTTACAAAATAGTTTGGAAAACAATTGAACAGGGAAACACAGAATGGGCTGTTAAAGAAAAAGCACAATTCATCTATTTTTTGACTTTAAAATTGTAATATCATAGAGACGCTGATATACGATGTCTGCAAGCCTTTTTAAGTTTAAGACATCTTGTTGGTTGTACTTTATCAGTTTATCCAAGGCTTCATGATCATGTTCTATTTTCCATCTTCTCCACAGCATTACAGCCTCATGACCATTTACTTCTTGTATGGACTCTGGTCTTACAAATCCTAAATCTTTTTCTATTTTTTTTAAGCCACCTGAGAGACCAACCCTTTCCCCACAGAATCTAAGATCCATGTGTGGTATGTCAAGCTTTACGGAAGGAAATTTCTTTTTGATAAAGGGAAGGTCAAATAAACTTCCATTGAAAGTAACAATCATATTGTATTGATCTAACAATCTCCTCAAGCGTTTTTCTTCAAGATCAAAACCACTAATCAGTGTTTTAATTTTTTTACCATCGTAAAGACTTACAGCGGTGATCTCATTCTGATAAGATAGTCCTGTAGTTTCTATATCCAAAAAAGCGATTTGATTTTTGCAATATCTGTAAAGTCGCCACTGTTCACTCCTTGGTAAGCATCTACAAAAATATGCAAAATCCTGACTTTCAAGCTTTTTTTTGGCTTCTAATACTTTTTTATCAAGCTTTTCCTTTTTTTGGTTCGAAGTACCTCTGATATTGGGTGTATTTAAAAAATCATCCCAGCTTTCTATTCCCTGTTGCCAGATATCATGTTCTCTGATCCTTCCAATTCCTTCAAGAAAACAGAAAGTCCTACGGATCATCATACCACAGGCTTTTAGATTAGTTGTTATGCTATTGAATCAACTACTATATTTTTTTAATGAGAGAGTATGAAAAGTAATCAGTAACTTTAGAATTCATCTTAAAGGCATGCAACCAAAATAAATTAAGGAGGTGTTTAATGTTTAAAATATTTGGTAAAAGATCAAAAGAAAATATTCTTGAAATAAACCTTAAAGAGCCTGTTGATTGTGTCTGTGACTTCACTTACAATTTTTACTGGCAGCATAAGGGAGAAAAGCTTGATCCTACCTGGAAGATTCCAGATAATGATTACACGTTTGCAGATGTAGTAGAACATCTGAAAGGAGGCGATACTGTAAAAATAAATGGAGATGTTGGTCACAGACTGTGTTCAAGCATGGGGGTTGACTTGAAGTACTTTGGAGGAAGTGGAAGTGCCATTAAAGTAGGAAAGGTAATTGTTGATGGCAACGTGGACACCAGAATGGGAATAAGTATGGTTATGGGAGAAATCTACGTAAAAGAAGATGTGAAAGAACCTATTGGGAATTTAGTTGAGGTTGACTCAGATATCAAAGGCTATAGAAAATTCAGATCAATTACAGACATTATGATGCACGGTTTGGGGAAGGATAGGCTCACTAAGAACAAATTAATGGGCAATACGCTGCTGATCAATGATGGAATTGTAAGGGATACTGTGGGTGCAAGATTAGATAAAGATGTTGAGGTAATTGTAGATGGAGATGTTGATTTGAGTACCGGAATACTCATGAGAAATGGTATTGTAAGAGTCCATGGAGATGCTGGATACAACACAGGAGCTTTGTTAAATGGAGGCACTGTTATAATAGATGGCAATACAGGCGATTTTACAGGTGTTGACATGAAATCTGGAACCATTATTGTGAATGGAGATGCAGGAAAATTTTTAGGTGCGAAAAAGAAAAATGGAGTTATATTTGCAAAAAAAGGAAGTCCGATACCTCCAACTAAAAAAAGAAACCTTAGAAATGAAGATAAAATGATCCTCGTCAAACATGGCTTTAATCCGAGGGGTTTTTCGAGGTTTGAATGAATCTCCTGCCCGTTACCTTGATATGTTTTATGTCCCTACCAGATATCCAAATGGTCTTGCAGGGGATTTAGCACCCACTGAATTTTATGAAGAGGAGGATGCAATAAAATGCATAAATTATGCAGAATCGATATTAAAAAAAGTGAAAAAATTTTTGATGAAGTAAAAAAGTTTGCCAATGAACTAAAAGAAAAATTCAATTGTGAAGTTTATCTATATGGTTCATTTGCCAAGGGAAAGGTACACGAAGGCAGTGATATTGATTTGATAATCGTCGGTGACTTCAAAGAAAGATTTTTTGATAGGATTGGAAAAATTTTAGAGCTTACAGACTTGCCTATAGAACCACTGGTCTATACAGAAGAGGAGTTTGAAGATATGAAAAAAAATATTTTTATTAAAGAGGTTCTCAAGCATGCGAAAAAGCTAGCTTAATTACCTGATCAAACTGTATCATCAATTTGACACGTCTACAGGTGTATGTCCTACAGAAACATCGATTCAACTATTATCAAACCTCCTTAAAATCTAAAAGTAATCAAAGAAGCCAGTACCAGATAAACAACCACTCCTGAGACTAAAGCTACAGTAAATCCATGTTTTGGAAGCAAATACATCAAACAAAGAAGGTATAGGATCCATGTTGGTGTAAGAAGGAGCAATCCTTTGACATATGAGATTATGGCACCTGTTCCAGCCTCTAAATAAATAGTAGATAAGGTGAGAACCGTTACGGATGGAATCATCGCAACAAAAGCAGCCAACAATCCTCTTTCCTTACTTCCAAAATAAGTGGCTAAACTTACAACTGTACCACCTAAAATAAAGTAAAGGAAGAATTTTATGCTTGTTTCCATTTTAACCCCTTAGGGATATATAATAAGACAATCATTTAAACATTCTCTTATCCATTTCCAGAAACTTAAAAACTAAAGGTTATTCAGAGCCTTTTATCGTGGAAAAAGAGGTTATAAGTCTCTAAAATTTGTATTTAAGTCTAAAAATAGAATATCTATTTAATTACCATGATGATCACCGAAATATTTATATATGAGCAACATAAAACTTAAATTAACCAAAGTTTATTAAAAGGTGTTGAAAAATGAACGTTTCAAGGACATGGACATTGAAGCTCAGACTCTGGCTGGCAATGATATTACTATTTGGCTTGCTTTATGTGATAATAACACTCATTAGTTATTATCTCGGATTTGGTGGACCGCTAATATATGCAATTTTTGCATTTCTTATTGTATTTGCCCAATACATGCTTGGTCCAAAGATGGTTGAGCTAACCATGAGGGTAAAATACGTATCTGAGATTGAAGCTCCCAGACTTCATCAAATGGTAGAAGATTTAGCAATGAAAGCAGGTATACCAAAACCAAAAATTGGAATTTCTGAAATAAACATACCCAATGCATTTGCTTTTGGAAGAAGCAAAGGAGATGGCAGGGTTTGTGTAACAAGAGGAATTCTCAGTTTATTGGATGAAAGAGAGTTGCAGGCTGTTTTAGGACATGAAATTTCACATATAAGGCACATGGACATGGCGGTCATGACTCTATTGAGTGTTGTCCCACTGATCTGCTACTATATATTTATAAGCACTCTTTTCTCTGGAGGAACAAGAGACAGAGAAGGTGGGGCTGCTTTAATTGGAATTGCTGCTTTGGCAGGTTATCTGATAGGAAACCTTATTGTGTTGTTTGTATCACGTGTTAGAGAATACTACGCTGATTATGGAAGTATTGAGTTAGGAGGCGAGCCTCATAAACTTGCAAGTGCCCTCTACAAATTAGTTTACGGATCTGCAGCCGTCGATAAAGATGAATTAAAAGAAGTAGAAGGTCTAAAGGCATTTTTCGTAAATGATGTCTCAGATG
>CAZLGO010000034.1:0-17230 GCA_964559295.1 uncultured Methanobacteriaceae archaeon | reverse complement strand
CAAGAAATTCCATAGACGTTGTAAACTTCTGTGCCAAATACGGTGGTCCGCTAACAGGTTTTACGTTTGGTCTTATAGTTTTCTTGAGCTTCTGGACAACTATCGTATTTGGAGCCACAGGAGGAGTAATCGCAGGCATTGTGATAATCTTGCTCTTGATATTGCTTAACGCAAGGATAGAATCCTTTGCAAGAAATACCTATGGACCATACAAGGAATAAGGAGGTTTTATGATGGATCCATTAACGTTAATTGGTGCTATAACAGTAGGAGGAATCCTGATAGGTGGTGGAGTTCACTTCATACCAGTAGGTGGTGCACCAGCAGCTATAGCAACAGCTACAGGAGTTGGAACAGGTACTCCCATGCTTGCAGCAGGTTCTGGTATGACAGGTCTTATAACAGCGGCAGCGATGACGGGAGTATCAGGACCGTGGTGGTGGGTTTTAACTTTGATTTGCGCTTCAGGCGCGATAGGTGCAGCGCTTATGATAGGGATCACCATGCTTGTGGGTAACCTCATCTATGTCTATGGTGTTGGATGTGTTCCAGCGTCAGCAAAAGTTGCAGTTGATCCCATAACAAGATTACCACAAGAAAAGTACGTAACACCAGGTACAGAAGGTCACGGACTTCCAAGTGTATGCTATATAAGTGGCATAATTGGAGGTGCCCTCGGTGGAATCGGTGGAGGACTGGTTTATTATGCTCTCTACGAGGCGCTTAAAGGATTAGCTTACGGTCCTTTAGGAGCTGCCACAGTTGCAGGAATATTTGCTGTGGGCGTGTTCTTTATAAATGCTGTTATAGCCTCTTACAACATAGGTGGTACAATAGAAGGATTTCACGACCCTAAATTCAAGAGAATACCACGTGCAATAGTTGCATGCTTAATTGCATCTCTCTTAGCTGGTATTTTCTCGATATTACTACTTAAAGGAGGTATCTAAATGACAGTTGCAGCAGGAGCACCAGCTAAAGCACCCCTCTCAAAAGTAAAACTCATCGCAATGGGTGTCATAGGAGGACTTGTAGGAATTTATCTTACGCCTATTCATCCAATTTTACCTGCATTAGGTGCTGTACCAGCTATAGTATGGGGAGCCGATGCAATAAGGAGAGTTGCAAGCTATGGTTTAGGTACTGGTACACCTTCCATTGGATACATGTCCCTTGCAATTGCTATTGTAGGTTCTATAGCAGGTCTTGCAGGTGTCATGACACTCAATATTCCGACAATACTTGGACCACTGTTCGGATTTGTACTTTCAATGGTCTTGGGTGCAGTAGTCGCATTTTTAGGTTTAAAAGCACTTAAGATGAAAATACCAGTGTTGTTAGGAGGTACAAGTGAACTTGCAGGGGCAGCCGCATTGTCTGTACTTGGATTTTCTGCAGCTATAGCTGGAAGCTATGATCTAACACTGATAGTAAAAACAGTTGTTGGCACAGGATTCATAGCGCTTCTTTTCATAATGAACACGATGGCTATACAACATCCATTTAACGCATGCTTAGGTCCAAATGAAAACCAAGTAAGAACCCTAAAACTTGCTGCTTCAACAGGATTTTTGTCAATGACAATAGTAGGAATATTGGCAATGACAACGTCCAAAACATGGTGGATCATAGCCTTGATAGGTGCTATAGCATGGTTCTGGGCAATTGGAAGCTTTATAAAAGCATCAACAGAGGAAGCTGCCTCAGTTAAATGGACAGGACTATGGCCAAAAGAGGAGGAGGTATAAAAAATGGTAGAAGTGTTACCTTTAATAAAAGTAGCTCCTGAATTTAACGTGACTCTTGACCCTTCCACTGGAGTAGTAGGGGCGATGATCGGCAGAGAAGCCATAGTTTTATCAATGGATGGCATAAATACTCAAATAAGTGCCTTAGAGGCCGCTGCAGAAGATCTATTAAATGTCTTAGATCCAACCACAACGTCTGAAGGCTCCTTTCCTGGTAGGGAGGGAGTATACCTCACAGCAGGTAAACTCACAAACATAGTGTATGGGTTCATATTAGGGCTTGTGCTGATAATTGCCCTGCTATATTAGGAGGTGTTAAATTGGCTGAAAAAAAAGAACCTGCAGAAGGATGGCCTATAGTGGCTGGAGATTACATAGTTGGTGACCCTGAGAGTCCTGTTGCGGCTGTTACACTTGCTTCTCACATAGAAAGCATACCACACGATGCAGGTGCTGCCATTGCAGGGCCATGTAAAACAGAGAATCTCGGAATCGAAAAAGTGATATCGAACACAATATCCAATCCAAACATAAGATTCATAGTACTGTGTGGATCAGAGGTACAGGGACACATTGTTGGTCAAAGCATGAAAGCACTTCATGAAAATGGGATTGATCCGGAGAAAAAGAACATAATAGGTGCAGATGGAGCAATACCCTACATCGAAAACATACCCATTGAGGGAGTCGAAAGATACAGGGAACAATTTGAGATCGTTGATCTCATAGACGTTGAAGATGCTGCAGCTATCCAATCAAAGGTAAAAGAATGTATAGAAAAAGATCCAGGAGCATTCGAAGAAGAACCAATGGTAATTAAAGTCGAAGAAAAAGAAAGAGAAGAAGTAGGCGAAGAGATGAGACCTGTAACTCCAGAGACAGCCTTAATTGAGGCAAGAATTCGAAACATACAAACACAGGTAAAATCAATTGGTGCCGACCAAAGATTATCTGCAGGGATGTACTCTGGAAAGGTACAAGGTATTGCTCTTGGTTTGGCGTTTACCTTGACTATTGGAGTTTTAATGCTTCTGATGTAGAGGAGGTGTTCGCATGATCTTAATATCAAACAAACCAAATATAAGAGCTCTCGAAGACACTGTAGAGGACATAAAATACCGAGTTCAGTTGATCGGTAGGGACCAAAGACTGTTTTCAGGACTCATATACACGAGAATATCAGGAATGGCTACAGGATTCATCTTAGCTATGGTCTTGGTAGGTCTACCCATGATATACTATCTATACAGATTGATGGGAGGATAATCAAATGGCAGAAGAAGAGGAAACTCCAACTATACCCCATGTCATTATCCCTGAAGAGGAGTTCAACAAGGCTAATGAGAGATTAGATGCAATTGAGGAGAAGGTTGAATTTACAGCCGGTGAAATCTCTCAAAGAGTAGGTCAACAGATAGGTAGGGATATTGGCATTTTATATGGCGTGGTAATAGGACTCATCATACTGTTGATGGTAACATACAAAATGATGATGATGGGGGCAATGTTTGGTAGTATATAAAAGCAGGAGGTTTAGGCATGTTTAGGTTTGATAAAGAACAAGTTGTTTTAGATATTGCTGGTGTGAATGTCGGTGGTCAACCAGGTGAATATCCAACTGTTTTAGCAGGTACAATATTTTATGGTGGACACCATATTATAGAAGACGAAAAAAAAGGAGTATTTGATAAAGAAAAGGCAGAAGCTTTGATAAAAAAGCAAGAGGAAATGTCTGATGTAACTGGAAACCCGCACTTTGTGCACACATTCGGTGCAACTCCAGAGGCAATAGTAAAATATCTGGAATTTGTTGGTGAAGTTACAGATGTACCATTTCTTATAGACTCAACAGACGCAGAAGCAAGAACAGCTGGTGCAAATTACGCAACAGAGGTTGGACTTGCAGAAAGGGGTATTTATAACTCAATAAACATGGCTGCTGCTGCAGAAGAAATAGATGCTCTAAAGGACACAGATCTGTCAGCTTCAATTGTTTTGGGTTTCAATGCAATGGACATGACAGTGGAAGGTAAAATTGCCATATGGGAAGACGGCGGAGGAGTTATAGACAAAGGACTACTCCAGATGGCTGAAGAATGTGGTATAACAAAACCACTTATGGACGTTGCTGTAACTCCGCTGGGTCAAGGAGCTGGTATGGCAGTTAGAACTTCCTTCGTAGTTAAGAGCAAATGGGGTTACCCTGTTGGAAGCGGTATCCACAATGTTCCATCAGCATGGGACTGGATGAGAGAATACAAAAAAGAACACGAAGAAGCATGGCCAGTAGCAGACGTTGGATCAAACTTAATTCAGCAAATGGCTGGAGGGGACTTTGTCCTTATCGGTCCAATAGAAAACGCAGCTATGGCATTCCCAGCATGTGCAATGTGCGATATATTCATAACAGAAGCGGTAAAGGACATTGGAACAGAGCCAATTGAAGAACATCCATTCTTTAAACTGCTCTGATTTGGCAAAACAATTGTAAAGGGGCGAATTTTTCGCCTGAACCTCTTTTTTTATTTTTTTAATAAAATCTTCGATTTTTGGAAAGATAGAAGCATTGACGTTTGATTTATTTTACAGTTTAATTCTTTTGGGAACAAGAAAATTCGCAAAATTTATATCTTCTTTTGATGAACCTTATTTGATGAACTTTTAAAGGCAGGTGTATTCATTGTCGCTTTTTCGGAAACTATTGGGGTTGCGTCCGAAACCTGTTATTGCAAAGAGCAAGTACATATCAATTTCGGACATAAAGGCATCACCTTTCATGAAAAAGATGTCAGGATCCCTTTCAGAGTCCAGACCAGATCCTTATTATATTGTAGCTTCTGTTGAATTGGGAAATACCACCACAAAATGCATCTTAACAGCTACAAACCTGAAAACTGGAAGGACATATCTACTTGATAAGACTGTGCGAATGACAAGAGACATTAGAAAACCAAAAAAAGGCGAAGAGATATTTGGAGAGACAATATGGAATGTAAAACTTACAAGGGAATCTGTATCTGAGATGATAAGAGATACGATATTAGAGTCGGTGAAAAGGTCAAAAATCGATATAAAAGATGATCTGCACTTTGTTGTACGTTCAACAGGAGTTACTGCAGGTTTTGCTTCCCCAGAAGAGGTTGGACAGCTTATAATTGCCCTTGCAGAGGGTTGCCTTAAAGCAGGTATACCTCCAAGAAAGATGTCACCAGCTCTTTCGAAGGAAAACGTACCAGAAGGAGTAAGGGATTACACACTCATTGAAAAGATAGCCTTTGATGGTGCGGTTGTAAGTGTAATTCCTCCTACAGGACGTGTTGTGGTTGCAAATGAAATGGAAGGGGAGCTTGTAACAGCAGGCATAAAGCTTGGTTCAAAATGGACTGATATTGATTTTCGAAATCCCTGTGTTTCCATTGATTTTGGAACAACTCTTGCAGGCAGGATAACAAATAGCGAGAAACCATATGCAAGAACCATCGGAAACTTCTGTGGATTTGCAGGTGCCATACCAGATGCTCTAATACGCGGCACTGGAAAAGTTGATGAAGTAGGAGGAGCTGCCATAGATATCTACAAAAAAAGCATCATAAAACATGCTGATTGGGAGGCTGCATCAGACTACGCCCAGATGGTTCATGATCATGTTGACATAAGGAAAGTCCCAAAAGGCAGGGATAGATTTGGAACGGTTCCTGTAGACCCTAAAGCTGCATATGCTGCTGGCACCACACTTATAGGATGTGACGCCGGTGAAAATGGAGACAAACTTCCCGAGCTAACCAAGATCGGTCATGTGATTTACGAAGAGAAAGGCATGCCAACTCTCTTTGCAACCCTTGATTATGTAAGTGCGATTATTGTAAAACGTTTGATAAATGAGGCAATGGACGAAGGGGTCATTGAAGATGGTTCTGTACTTGGAGTAACAGGTAGAGCTGGAATAACAGGTAGAAAGCCCCATTTGATTCTCGAATATTCGAAAGATATCTTCAGAGACACGGTTTTTGTGTCAGACGCTCTTGCACTCGGTGCTGCCATGATGGCACGATGCATGAATTCTCTTGGTACACCCCATATTCCGGTAGGCGGTAATCAAGGCGAGGTGTGTATCTTGGCTCAGAGAATAAAGCTTCAAAGATCGAAAACTTAGATTTTATGGAGTTTTTAAATGATAACAGCTATTATAATGGCTGGAGGAAAAGGCACAAGGATGAACTTTAGGGGAGAGAAGCCCCTCATCAGAATAAAAGGAAAACCAATGATTCAGTATGTAATCGATGCATTGGAAGGTGCATCCATGATAAGTGATATAGTTGTTGTAACGAGCAAATATACTCCTAAAACTCATGAATTAATGAAAAAACTTGGAATAAAAACCATCAAAACATCAGGTGAGGATTATGTATCTGATCTAGGGTTTGTTATTTCCAAACTAAGGGGAATTTTACTTACAATATCAGCGGATCTGCCTCTTATTAGAAGCGATACCATTGATCATGTGGTTGAGGAGTATAGGAAGTGTGGTAAACCTGCTATGTGTGTGGCTGTCCCTCTGGAAATTTTTGATAAATATAATTTAAAACCATCTATGGTATTTGATGGCATGGTTCCATCAGGATTAAATATATTAAGGAGTATAAACAAACAGCAAGATGAGGAAGTTCTTGCCATGAAAAAAATTGAACTTGCCCTAAATATCAATAATTGTGAGGATATGAAACTTTTGGAGAAATTTTTAGGTGAGGAAGATGGAAGAGAGAAAAATTAAAGAAGGGGAAGAGATGATCGGAAGTGATATTAAAGGATACACGATTGTGACAAACAATGCCAGGATCTTAGGGGAATTAGAAGACCTTATAATAAGTGATAAGACAGGAAAAATAATAGATATTGTCATAAAAGTGGAATCAGGCAAAAAAGTACATGTAAGAGGCTCAAAGAAAAAAGGAGATCACCTTCTTGTGCCATTTGAAAAGGTTGAGAAGGTAGGCGAATTTATAATAGTTTCTGAATGATTACAGTTATTTTGATAAGGATATTAGATACCTTAGCTTTTCCTCCCAATCTGTTTATATGCTGTGATTGTATCACTAAACATTTTTTTCCTTTTTTAGGTTTGATATGCTGATTCTTCGTAGTTTAGAACAATTACAAATATTAGGGGATAGTCTATGGAAAAAATTTACCCTTATCCTCACCGTAAAGGTAAAATCAAATGGGTTTCTACATCTTGGTTGGAGAACCATCTTGAAGACAAAGATCTCATGATATTAGATGTTCAGCCTACAGTTCATGATTATATTCAAGGACACATTCCTGGCGCTTTTTATATGAATGAAGGATTATTGCACGTAACATTAAAAGATCAACCAGCAATGTATGCACCTTCAAAGTCGATTCAGGCAATTTTGAGTCGCATAGGTCTTAAGAATGATTTGCCTGTTGTTGTTTACACTGGCGCTGGATCTTTCGAATGCAAAGGCGAGGGAATTGAACAAGCTGTAATGGCATATTCCCTGGCGCGTTTTGGGCATAATAAAGTTTATATTCTTGATGGCGGTATTGAAAAATGGAAAAAGGAGAGTAGATATCTTACAAAAGTCTTTCCAAAGGTAGAAGAATCTGATTTTGTGGTTGAAGTTTGCAGAGAATACTTCATCAAACATGAAGAATTCAAAAAAATAAAGGATCTTGAGGATGTAATTGTTTTGGATACCCGTTCTGCAGCTATTTACGAAGGTCAAGGACCATGGATCAAGCCTGGTCATATTCCAGGAGCTATCAATTTGCCTTGGACCACTCTAATGGATGAGGAGAACAAAAGCTTACTGAGACCCCATGAGGAAATTCAATCCATTCTTGAGGAGCACAACATAACTTCTGATAAGACAATCATCTGCTATTGCGGCACCGGTAGAAAAGCGACCAGCGTGTTTATTATTCTAAAATGGTACCTTTACTATCCTAAAGTCAAAATTTATGAAGGTTCATTCACTGAATGGACTTCTTATCCAGATAATCCAACGGTGACAGGTAAAAACCCTGTCTAATTGGTAAAAGGGCGCGAATAAATGATATTTGAGAAGATAAAGTCTGAGGGAATTGCCCATAATTCCTACCTCATAGGATCTGAAAAAGAAGCTGCAGTTGTGGATCCAAGAAGAGATTGCGATATTTATCTAAAAATCGCAAAAAAGCATGATCTAAGAATAGAACACATATTTGAAACTCACAGAAATGAAGATTATGTGATAGGTTCTTTGGAGCTTTCCCATCTTGTTGGCGCAGAAATACATCATGGTTCCAACTTGGATTTTGCATACGGAAAAAGCACTAAAGAGGGAGATAGATTTGAGATAGGAATGCTTGAATTGGAGGTTATCGAGACACCTGGACATACTGATGAGAGCATCTCTATTACTTTAAAAAATAGGGAAGTCTCAGATGATATATACATGGTTTTTACAGGTGATACTTTATTCGCTGGTGAGGTAGGCAGAACTGATCTTTACGGCGAAGATAGGGCAGAAGAGATGTCAGAAAAGCTTTATGACAGCATCTTCAAAAAAATATTGCTTTTGGGGGATAATGTTATCTTATGTCCTGCCCATGGCGCAGGTTCTGTTTGTGGAGCAGATATAAGCAAAAATGAGCTTACGACTATTGGATATGAAAAGAAAACAAATCTTTTGCTTCAAAAGAGTAAGAAGGAGTTTGTTGCGTATAAATTAAATGAAAGACTCTACAGACCTCCTTATTTTAGAAAAATGGAGAAACATAACAAAGAGGGTCCACCAATTTTACACAAATTTCCTTATCTTAAACCTTTAGATATAGAGCAATTAAAAGAATATAGGAAAAATTGCGCTCAAATTGTGGATATAAGAATGCCCACAAGTTACGCATGTGGTCATATACCAGGTAGCATAAACATATGGGAGGATGGATTGCCAGCTTTTGTTGGATGGTTTCTTAATTACAAAGACCCAATTATCATAATCCATGAGGGAAATCTAAAATTGGATAGAGCTTTAAGGTATTTCATTCGTCTTGGATATGACAACATCCATGGTTATCTTGCTGGAGGATTTTTTACTTGGTATGTGGCTGCGGAAGAAATAGAAAAGATAAATACGTGGTCAGTCCAAGAACTTAAAAAGCATAGGAAGGAGGATTCTATTTTTATTCTTGATGTGAGGGATATCAATAATTGGGAAAAAAATCATATAGAAGGTTCCCATCATATCTATGTAGGACATCTAAAAAAACATCTAGATGAGATTCCAAGAGAAAAAAACATAGTTGTAATTTGTGATTCAGGATTTAAAACAAGTATTGCATCCAGTATATTAAAAATGCATGGTTATGAGAAGGTAACGAATGTTTTGGGTGGCATGATGGCATGGAAAAATGCTGGTTATAGTGCAGAGGGAGAATAAAGTTTTTAATTTTCTTATAGCCAACTGAAACCGTAAAAAATAAAAAGGATACATTTGGAACTATTTGTAGAATGGATGTTCTATTGTATCTTTTTTCTGAAGAATCTCATCAACAGATGGTTCCCCACTGAATGCTCTTTTTATGGCTAATTTTGTTGCTTCGTAGTTGTACTCATATATCTTGTCGTGGTCTGTGGCTGCAGGATGTATGAAAACACCACAGACTATGCATATCTCTTCAACTTTCTCTTTTGAGATTACACCATCTTCCACACAATCCGAGACAGCCATAGCAACAGCTTTCTGAGCAGGTCCAAACATCTTTATGGCATCATCCATTTTTTTAATGCTCACCTTAGGCACAAGCATTGTGATAGGTTTTGCTGCAAGGTTCGGTGCAATTACTGCAAAAAGAGGCGTATGTTCTCCTATCTGATGTGCAAGGGAACTGGCAAATGCATGACCAACTGGTCCTTCTTTGTCTCCTATGAGTAGATCTATATGGGCAACTTCATTTCCCTCTCCAACCAATGCTTCACCAGCCAAATACATAACATCAACTCCTTCATTTTTGGATTCTAGAACCTTATTTTCAAGAACTTGCTATTTTTTACGTTTAATATATGTAAGAAACACACATTAATATGTTTGTATTGATGTAATTTTACAAAGGCTTAGAAAAGATGATTTGTAAAACTGGATGGGAGATGTGGAAAATGGCAAAGAAAAAAAAGATTGAAGAGCTTATTTGTAATTTGGAGGATGAAGACGAGGGTTTTAGATTGCAGGTGGTCGAAACTCTTGAGAAAATTGGAAAGGAAGCGGTAGAACCACTCATTCAAGCTTTAGAAGATGAAAATAGATATGTTCGAAGGGGAGCAGCAAGGGCTCTTGGTAAGATAAGTGATGAAAGAGCGATCGAGCCACTTATCAGGGCTTTGGAGGATGAAAATAAGTGGGTTCGAAGGGAAGTAGTAGGGGCTCTTGGTAATATGGGCGATAGAGCAGTAGAACCGCTTATTCAAACTTTGAAGCATAACTATTGGCGTGTTCGAGGAGGAGCAACATGGGCTCTTGGTGAAATAGGAGATAAAAGGGCAGTAGAACCACTTATTGGAGTTTTGGAGGATGGTAGTGGATATGTTCGAGGAGGAGCAACATGGGCTCTTGGTGAAATAGGAGATAAAAGGGCAGTAGAACCACTTCGTGAGGCTTTAAAGGATGAGAGCAGTTATGTTAGAAGGCAAGCAGCAGAAGCTTTAGAGAAAATCAAGGCAAAAAATAGATGAATTAATGGTAAAGCTAGTGAAGGATGGCAAATTCACATAGCTTTTAGACTCATATCAAGCATTCTTTTTGTTTCAGCTGCAAGTTCTGGTGGTAAACCTTTGATATCCATGCTTAAAAATCCTTTTATAATCATCGAAGAGGCTTCTTCTTCTGTAAGACCTCTTGAAGTTAAATATAATATCTCTTCTTCAGCTATTTTTCCGACTGCTGCTTCGTGAGATAGTTCTAAATTTGTTGCGCTCCCTTCCAATTCTGGGACAGCGTATATCATAGATTCGTCAGAAAGTACAAGTCCTCTGCATTCAAGATGTCCTTTGACCCCTCCTTTTCTACCTGCTATATGTCCTCTCGCGAATATTTGGGATTTATCTTTAGTAACCGCTCTTGATATCATTTCTGATTTTGAACCTTCACCTTCTAATAATGCTCTTGAACCTATATCCAATACAGATTCCTTTTGACCATACAATATGGATTGAAAAGTAGCTGTTGAATTTTTACCTTTACAATAAGCTGTAGGATAAGCTTGTATGCTTTTTACAGGACTTGTTAAGATGTAGTTGCTGATGTAGGTACCTTCATCTTCGATTAGAACACCTGTACGTGGTCTTACGTCAACCTGTTCCTCCCACCTGTGAACCATTGTAAAGGTTATCTTGGCGCCTTTTTTAACATAAAATTCAGAGACGCCAACATGAAGTGCTGATGTAACATGAGGAGCAACGGTACACCCTGTTATTATATGTAACTCTGAGTTTTCCTCTGCTATAACTACGTTGTGGACAGTTTGAGCGGTCCGCTCACCACTAATAAACATGCATGCCTGTACAGGAAAGACCTCTTTTGATCCTGGAAGCGATCTAATAAAATAACCATTTGATTTTCTTAATTCAGTTTCTGCTGTGTATTTATCGGTATCAACAGCCACAGCTTTCCAGGAATAATCATGAAGCCATTCGTATTTGTTTAGCGCATCTTGAAAATTCATAACTTCGAGTGTATCCAAGCTACACATCGAACAGACTCCAGATTGATCAATTTGCATAAAAGAGCCGGCTCTTTCCTTTTCTTCTGGTGTAACACCTACACTAAGTATGGATTTTTTGTAATCTTCTGGAAGTTCGCTTAAGGATGCTATTGATTCATGCTCCCCTGCTTCCTCTTTAACATATTTTTCAAGCTCAATGTCTTCACCAAAAGCAGCACGCTTTTTTTTGGCTTTCTTCGCACGTTCTAATGTGTCTCGACGCATCTTAAACACCCTTTGAAGCCTTCTTTTCTTATGTCTTCTAAAATTTCAGCAGGATCTCCGGAACATGCTATTTTACCATCCATGAGTACATGAGCTGTATTTGCACTTACAAAGTTCAGAATATAACCTAAATGAGTTATCAAAAGTCCTGCCTTTTCTCTTAATCCTGGTTTTTTATCTTTATCCAACAGTGCATTGATCTCCTCTGCAATAAGTTCAACATTTTCGATATCCACACCAGAATCTGGCTCGTCAAACATGATGAAATCTGGTTTTTGAGCAAGAAGCTGCAGGATCTCTGATCTTTTGATCTCACCACCTGAAAATCCCAGATTAATATCCCTTTCCAAAAATTTTTCATCGAATTTTAATTTTTCTGCAAGCTCCTGCAAGCTCTTACTAATTTCCTCATCTTCTTTAGCAATTTCACCACTGGCTATTCTTATCATGTCTTTCAATTTCACACCCCTTACCGCCGGGGGGTTTTGAAAACTTACTCCAATTCCCATTTTTATACGATCTGTGGTTGAATAGTTGCTTATATCCTCTCCTTTAAATATTATTTCCCCTCTCTTTACTTTGTACTTTGGAAATCCAAGTATCGCCATGAACAGCGTACTTTTTCCAGAGCCATTGGGACCTAAAAGAACATGAGTCTCTCCTTTGTCGATGTACAAATCTATATCACTTAAAATTTCTTTCCCATCGACTTCAACAGCCAGATCGGTTATTTCAAGCAGCATTTTAGCAACCACCGTTTTTCAATTACTTGATTCTTATTTTCCTTAACTGCCATATATTTTGATGTTTATATATAACATTGAATCATATTAAGTTTTCATTGCAGAGTATAAAGGAGCTGTTTTCAATGTTACATGAGATCATGGAGTCAACGAAAAAACGTGTTGAAGCGTTAGAGAAAAATACAGATCTTTATAAAATAGACAAAAAATGTAAAAATAGGAGCTTAAAGGATGCGATAATAAAAAAAAGACGCGAAGGATTAGTCCCCATGATCTCTGAGATAAAACCAGCATCACCTTCTGAAGGGGTGCTTGCGAATTTAACAGATGTTCAGGTGGAAGAGATAGCATATAAAATGCAAAAAGCTGGTGCATGTGCTATATCTGTACTTACCGAACCTGAATTTTTTAGTGGAAGCTTAAAATACTTAAAAATAGCAAAAAAAACAACAAATGTTCCCATATTGAGAAAAGATTTTATAATAAGCAAAGAGCAGATTTATGAATCAGCGAAGTATTGTGCAGACGCAATTCTTCTTATAGCTTCTCTAATAGAGGATCTTGAGATTTTCATAGAACTTACAGAAAATCTTGGTATGGAAGCCCTTGTTGAGGTTCACAATAAAGAAGAGATTGAAAGAGCGGTAGCAGCAGGAGCTTCTCTTATTGGTATAAACAACAGAGATTTTAAGACCCTAAAAATAAATATTGATACTACCCAAAAATTAGCAAGATATGTTCCTCGAGATGTGATTGTGGTAAGTGAAAGTGGCATTACTAAAAAAGAAGACGTTGATTTTGTTATGATGCATGCGGATGCGATTTTAGTTGGTACTAGTATAATGACTACCCCAGATATCGAAAAGACCATCGCCGAATTTATTCATATATAAGGTTTCCGGATCTGTTCTATAAGTAATATTTATATAATAGGTATTTTTCTATCTCACTACTATAGTATAAAACTATAGAATTAATAGGTCAAAAAGGAGGAAACGCCATGTCTGACGATGTGAAGATCGTTATGTTTTGTTGTAACTGGTGTTCTTATGGTGGAGCAGACACCGCGGGTACTGCGAGAATGCAATATCCTCCAAATGTGCGTGTAATTCGAGTAATGTGTTCTGGACGTGTAGAACCACAGTTTATTCTTAAGGCGTTCAGAGAAGGCGCTGATGGAGTAATCGTTGCAGGATGCCACCATGGGGATTGCCACTACGACGCAGGAAACTACAAAACAGATCGAAGAATGAGACTCGTGTACAAACTTGCAGATGATCTTGGAATTGGGAGAGAAAGAATACATCATGACTGGATATCTGCATCAGAGGGTGAGAAATTCGCAAACACCGTGAAAATGATGACGGAGCGTATTAGAGGTCTCGGACCATCACCTATCAAGGAACAGGTGGAGGCATAAAAATGGCAGAAAAAGTTAAAATTGGAACCATGTGGCTTAGCGGATGTTCAGGCTGTCATTTATCTGTTGTAGATATACACGAAGCAATTTTAGATGTTTTAGAGTTGGCAGAGTTTAAATTCAGTCCAGTGTTGATGGATGTAAAATATGATGAGATTCCAGATTTAGACGCAGTTGTGATAGAAGGCGGAATCCGAAACGACGAAAACAAAGAGCTCGCTGAGAAACTCAGGGAAAAGGCAGGTGCTGTAATAGCCTATGGAACATGCGCTGTTTATGGAGGAATTCCTGGTTTGGGAAATCTTTTCAAGAATGAGGAGTTAATAGAAGAAGCATACATAAACTCACCAAGTACACCAAACCCTGAAGGTGTTCTTCCACACGAGGAAGTACCCCACTTCGAAAACAGAGTTAGACCGCTTGCAGATGTGATAGATGTGGATGTGACCATACCTGGATGTCCACCAAAATCTGATGTAGTTGCAAAGGCACTTCTTGCTCTGCTGAAGGGAGAATCTGTTGAACTTCCAAAAACAAATTTATGTGAAGAATGCCCAAGAGAAAAACCACCTGAAGGACTTGCAATGGATTTCATTATAAGACAATTTGAAGGTGAAGAGCCTGATCCAGATCTCTGTTTAATAGCACAGGGATTGGTATGCATGGGACCAGCAACGATTTCAGTTTGTGGTGCTGAGTGTCCTTCCATAGCAGTTCCCTGTAGAGGATGTTATGGACCAACCGGCAGCGTTGTGGATCAGGGTGCAAAGATGATAAGTGCGATTGCATCCGACTTTGGTGTCGAGAGGGATAAGATAGTTGACCCAGAAGAACTTGCAAACCAACTGGATGATGTTGTAGGCACGTTCTACACATACACACTACCAGCAAGCTTAATACCCATGAGAATAAGGAGGGATTGAAATGGTTAAGGTAACAATGGAACCTGTAACGAGAATTGAAGGTCACGCAAAGATCACGGTACAACTTGATGAAGAAGGTTATCCAAAAGAGACAAAGCTTCATGTCATGGAATTTCGTGGATTTGAAAAATTCCTACAGGGAAGACCAATTGAAGAAGCCCCAAGAATAGTACCAAGAATTTGTGGAATTTGTGATGTGCAACACCACTTAGCATCCGCAAAAGCAGCAGATGGTACCTTTGGATTAGCTGCTGAAGACATCCCAGAGACAGCATACAAGCTCAGAGAAATTATGAACTGGGGTTCATATATGCACTCTCATGCGCTCCACTTTTACTTCTTAGCAGCACCTGATTTTATAGCAGGAAAAGACAGACAAACAAGAAATGTATTTCAGATAGTAAAAGATACACCTGAACTAGCTCTAAATGCCATAGAACTTAGAAAAAATGCTCTAAAACTTGTAACTGCAACAGGTGGAAGACCAATACATCCAACATCATACATACCAGGCGGAATTACCACAAAGATGGACGATGAAACACAAAAGGAGTTGCTCGAAGCTGCTAAAAGGAATGTTGAGCTGGCAGAAGCTACAATCCAGACAGCCATTCCGATATTTGAGGAAAACATAGATCTTGTAAAGACACTTGGTTATATCGAGACCTATCACACAGGACTTGTAAAAAATGGTGTATGGGATGTTTACGATGGGATTGTAAGGATAAAAGATCCAGAAGGCAATCTTTATGCAGAATTCCCAAATACTGAGTATCTTGACTACATGGCAGAACATGTAAAACCTTACTCCTGGCTGAAATTCCCATATATAAAGGATTTAGGCTATCCAGAAGGCGTATATAGAGTTTGTCCACTTTCAAGACTAAACGTTGCAGATAAGATGCCAACACCCAAAGCTCAAGATTACTTTAAACAGCTAAAAGACACATTTGGATATGCACACGAACCACTGCTTTACCACTGGGCAAGGTTAATTGAACTTGTTGCATGCGCTGAATTAGCGGCTGATGCCTTGGAAGGAGATTTATCAGGCAAAACTCTAATGGGACCTCTTGAAAGACAAGCTGGTGAAGGTGTAGGAATCGTTGAAGCACCAAGAGGAACACTAACACATCATTATGCTACAGATGAAAATGGACTGATAACCAAAGCGAATATCATAGTAGCAACCATACAAAACAACCCTGCCATGGAGATGGGAATCCAGAAAGTAGCACAAGATTACATAAAACCAGGTGTAGAAGTAGATGATAGTATTTTCAACTTAATGGAGATGGTGATTAGGTGTTATGACCCATGTCTATCCTGCGCAACCCACACAATTGACGGCAGCATGAGATTAGCAACTCTAGAAGTATATGATCATGAGGGAGAGCTCATCTCCAAGCTTTAAATTTTTTTAAGGTGGAAAAAATGATAGTAGTCAACAAAGAGGACTGTATAAGATGTGGGGCTTGCCAATGGATATGTCCAACTACAGCAATTCAAGTATCACCTGAAGATGTAATTTACTGTGACATCTGTGAAGGTGAACCAAAATGCGTTGAAGTTTGTCCTAATGATGCATTGAAAGCTGAAGAACTGGTTTTAGGTGATACAGGTGTATCCAAAACCCGTATAGTATACAATCCTGCAAAATGCCAGCAGTGTGGAACTTGTGTAGAAGTTTGTCCACCACAAATTCTAAAATTGGAAGGAGGGAAGGTTCAAAAAGTTCCATTACACGGTTTCTGCGTTATGTGTCAGGAATGCGTTGATATATGTCCTATTGAAGTTATTGGTATAGAAGGTGTCAAAGAGCCAAAGAAAATAGAAGAAGAAATCGTAGGTCCTGCATATGTTTCAGATAGATGTGTTGGATGTGGGTTGTGCGTTGATGAATGTCCAACAGAAGCTATAGATCTACCTGAGATTGGGGATGTAATCACAATCGACGAAGATAAGTGTATCTACTGTGGAATATGTGCTCAGACATGTCCATGGAACGCAGTGTACATATCAGGCAAAATACCAACAAAAAGAACAAGAGAGATCATAAAATTCGATGTAGACAAAGAGACGTGTATTGGATGTAACACATGTGTTGAAGCATGCCCTGGAGATTTCATAGAGCCAAAAGAATCAGATCTTACAGTTGAACTTCCAGAAATCTGTACTGCATGTGGACTTTGCGAAGAGATGTGTCCAGTTGATGCAATAGATTTAGAGGTTGAATTGGGACCAGCAAAACCAGTTGCCGAGGAAGGAGTTGTCTGGAACGAAGAACTCTGTGAGTTGGATGGAGGTTGTGCAAAGGTATGTCCTAACGATGCGATAAGAGTGGTTACAAAAGAGGGTATTGAGATCCCAGGGGAAGAGAAGACAACTTCAGAACCATCATATGTCATGTGT
>CAZLGO010000033.1:0-17554 GCA_964559295.1 uncultured Methanobacteriaceae archaeon | reverse complement strand
ATCATATATCATCCCCATGACCATTCTTATCGGATATTTTGTGGCTAAATCCCCACCTGCCATTGGCTGCGGCATCAACCCACCTAATCTTTCATATTCATCGTCTTTCACATGTAGGATCTCTCCACCCCATATCGATCCATCTTCTCCATAACCCACACCATCTGAGGCTATGCATATCATCTCAGAAATTTCAAAATCAACACACAAAGATGCAGCATGAGCATGATGATGCTGAACCCTAAGAACATCGCACCCAAACTTATCCCCTAAATCATGGGCAAGTTTTGTTGTTAAAAATCTTGGATGAAGGTCACATGCTACTACATCTATTTCATTTGTCTGGGTTATGCCCATCATGTAGTCTATTGACTCTTTAAGATATTTGAAGGTCTCATACTTTTTTGTATTTCCAATGTACTGGGATACATAACACTTTCCATCTTTAACAAGGGAAAATGTTACATCAATCTCAGGTCCCAGGGCAAGCACCTTGATATCCCTAACAAAGGAAAAATCGTATGGTTCTGGCACATAACCCCTTGATCTTCTTATAAAAGCTAAATCATCGTCTCTAAATCTTATAACAGAATCGTCACATCTGTTTATGATTCTTCTGTCATGAAGGAGAAAATAATCTGCAATTCCATCAAGTTTTTTTATTATAGAATCGTTTTCTATGAGCATAGGTTCTCCTGGCTTGTTTGCAGATGTCATTACATAGGCAGGATCTTTAGAATACATAAATAAAAGATGATGCAGTGCGGAGTAAGGCAGCATAACACCTATTGTGTGAAGCTTTGGTGAGACAAAAGGAGATAGATAATAATTTTCATTCTTCCTTAATACAACTATAGGTCTTCTCATTGATTTTAGGACCTCTTCTTCGGTTTCTGAGACATCTGCAAAGGTTCTGATGATATCAGCATCAGGAGACATGCAGGCAAAAGGTTGATGCGGTCTTCCAAGCCTTTTTCTTAAACTGAGTACAGGTTCATCATCTGTTGTCTTTGTGAGAAGGTGAGTCCCACCAATTCCCTTAACTGCAATTATTTTACCTTCATCTGCAAGTTTTACAGCTTCCTTTATTGGATTTTCTGTTTTTATTATCTCATCTTTCCAGAGAAAAACAGAAGGTCCGCAAAAAGGACAGCAGGTTGCCTCTGCATGGTATCTGCGATCCTTTGGGTTTTTGTATTCCACCATACAATCTCTGCAGAGGGGAAAATCATCCATGGATGTTCTTTCACGATCATATGGAACGGATTTTATCACTGTAAAACGGGGTCCACAGTTGGTACAGGCTGTAAATGGATAATGATACCTGCGATCTTCAATGTCTAAAACCTCCTCTAAACATTGATCGCATGTTGCAACGTCAGGAGGAATCACAGATGAACCAGCATAAGCATCAGAGCTCTCAAGGATAAAAAAATCCTCGAATCTATTATCCCCAGATTTCATCCATTCTGTCTTTAGTGATGTTATCTTGGATAGAGGCGGTTTTTTTAACTTTAAATCTTTGATAAATTTTTTTATTTTTTCTTTTTCACCTTCAACCACGATCTCAACGCTGTTTCCAGCGTTTCTTACAAAACCACAGATTCCAATGTTTTTTGCTATTCTGTAAACTGTAGGCCTGAATCCGACCCCTTGGACTATCCCTTGTACTAATATCTTAGCTTTCTCCAACTCTACACCTCAAGAACACAATATCTTTAATAGATTTATATTTAACTTTATATAGATTAGTGATATCATGAGAAGGATACTTGAAAAACTTAAAAAAGGAGACATTTCACTTAAAGAAGCTGAAAAAATGCTTAAAACAATGCATATTGAGGAATTAGAGGATTTTGCAAAGCTCGATATGGGGAGAGATGTTAGAACAGGGATTCCAGAGGTTATTTTGGCTGAAGGTAAAGAAGAGGATGAAATTGTAAAGATCATATCAGAACTTGCTAAAAAGGGACATATTTTGATAACAAGACTTGAAAATAAAAGATACGATGCAATAAGAGGACACTTAGGCGTATTAAAAGATAGAGGATTTAAAATAAAATATCACAAAAAGGCAAAAGTCCTTGTAGTTAAAGACCATGAGGTAGAAAAGGTAGGCAGAATCGGGATAATAACAGCCGGAACATCAGACATCCCAGTCGCAGAAGAGGCGAGGATAATAGCCCAGGAAGCTGGTTGTGAAGTTTTGACAGTTTATGATGTTGGTGTTGCAGGAGTTCACAGGCTTTTCTCCCACATAAGGAAGCTGCTTGAGGAGGACGTTAAAGTTTTGATCGTGGTTGCTGGAATGGAAGGTGCTCTGCCTTCTGTTGTGGCTGGGCTTGTGGATATCCCTGTGGTTGGAGTTCCCACATCAGTTGGATATGGTGTTGGAGAGGGAGGATTTACAGCACTCTTTTCAATGTTGCAGTCCTGTGCACCTGGAATTGCGGTTGTTAATATAGACAATGGTTTTGGCGCTGGAGTTTTTGCAGCAAAAATCGTTAAGTTGGTTGAATCACTATGAAACCGCCATAAGATTCTAAAAATGTTATAGAATAAAGGAGAGATTTTATGGATGTTTTTACAGCCGTAAAAAACAGAAGAAGTATTAGGAAATATAAAAGTAAAGAAATCGAGGAAGAAAAACTAGAAAAAATATTAGAAGCAGGTAGAATTGCTCCATCAGCCGCTAACAGACAGGAATGGAAATTTATCGTGGTAAAAAACAAAGAGACAAGAGAAAAACTTGTTAAAGCAGCTCATGGGCAGAGATTTGTGGGAGAAGCACCAGTTACAATCGTAGCCTGTTCAACAGAATCTGAAAGGGTGATGCCCTGCGGTCAATATGCATACACCGTTGATCTTTCAATTGCAGTTTCATTCATGATTCTAGAAGCCACAGAACTTGGTCTTGGAACCTGCTGGTTGGGCGCATTCGATGAAAATGCAGTCAAAAGGGTTTTAGATATTCCTGAAGACATCAGGGTTCCGGCAATGTTTGTGGTAGGATATGCAGACGAATCTCCGGCTCAAAGACCAAGAAAAACCCTTGATGAAATTGTATGCTATGAGAAATACAAATAATACTCGAATAAGTTAATATACCTATTTTTTTCTCCCATGCGGACATACACAGAGACATAGACCACAAACAGCCAATCCTATTGTTTTTTCAGTCTCTTCAAAATATTTCTCACACTTTCTTGCATCATATCGCACTTTGCGAGGTTCTTCTTTTCTGAAAGGTCGTCCTGTAAATGCCTTTGGGGGACATATATCCACACAGTTCATTTTAAACACATCTAAAAATTACGGACTTTAGTAACTTCTAACCTTTATTTGGTGCTGGCTGGTAGGTAGCATAAAACCCATCGGTATCAGCATATATAACCTTAAAACCGAAATCTTCAGCTTTTTTCATTGTTTTTTTAATGTAATCTCTCCCCCAAGCAGTTATGGCGTCAGCACACTCTACACAGTACCACCTAAATCTTGGAAAACCATAAACACCGTACATAGAATTTGCAAGTCTTTTTAGAGCTTCTTGCTGCACATCCAAAATCTTATATTCTGTTGGATCCTCACATTCCTTCATCATGCTCTTTATCTTCACTCTTTCGGTGAGTAGATTCCCTATTACAGACGGTACAAAACCTTTAGGTTCTTTTAGAAATTTATGTCCAACTTCAGGGGCGACGTAATGTTCCTTATCAATTTCATCCTTCACTAAAGTATCTGGCGAGACGTTTTTTGAGATTATTATACTTGGATAGAGGCTTCTAAAATCAAAAGCTACTATATTCTCATGAAGACCCTTCTCAGGTTCTTTTACATAACCCCCGGCAATACGTCTGCTTCTTCTTCTTCCGTATTCTGCATGCGATGGTTTATTGGGTACTATTTCGTTATATTCAAATGCTTTTCTTATTAAAAACCACTCAACCATCTGTCCAGATGCCATTCTGGTAACATCAAAAAATGGCTGCCCTACAACTCTTGTAAGTTCCATGCTAAGGGGTAAGGTCTTCTCACCTATTTTCAGGGCGGCAACTGCATCGTCCAATGAATAATCAAAGAGTGTTTCAAGCCATTTTCCACCTTTATCCCAGTATTTCCAGAGGTCATCTCCCCTAATCTCTTTCTTCTCTTCCCCAAAAAGTTCTAAATAGACCCTCTCTAAGGTATAGCGATCAAGCTTGATATAACGCCTCATTAGAAGATAAAGATCAATATGAATTCTGCCCCGTATCGTAGCAGCTGATGTAAATCCTCTCCTTAAAAATTTAAGGGAAGAACCATCCATCCCTATATTAAGGGATATGCCATGTTTTTTCGCTCTCTCTTTGATGTAGGGAAAATCAAAGTTGTCTGAGTTGTAACCCACAATCAAATCTGGGTTTTGGGAATTTATGATCTCTATAAATCTTTTTATCATCTCTTCTTCATTTTTTAAGGTTTCAACAAAATCAAAAGAGGATTCTTTGGTGGAGAGTATCTTTTGAAACCCAAAATTGCTTGCAAAGCTTATCATTATTATTTCGTCTTTTTCTGGACGTGGCATTCCCTTTGGATTTCTTGCTTCAATATCAAAACTTAGAATTTTAAGATCAGGATATCCAGCCTCTATATGCTTTGGTTTTCCTTCAATTTCAAAGATACAGAGGTTACGATCTTTTGATAAAATTTTAGAAGTGGAATTTGTGGATAAACACTTACCTGAAACTTCAACCTCACCCATTGGGAAAATACCATTGTCAATTAAGTATCTTCTATAGAAAGGAATATCATGTTCTCGAATTTCATCAACTTCACTGAGGTTCTTTATCTTTTCCCTTAACTTTGGAACATTTTGAGGGTGTTTTAAAACAACCTTTAAAACCTCTATTTTTTTGCCCAAATCTTTTTTCTCAACCTTTTCGATATCCTCTATTTCAAGTTCGCTTATTTGTCTGATGCACCTGTCCATATCATGCGGAATAACGTAAATATAGGGTTTGAAATTTCTATCTAATGCTATTATAGATTCTTGGTCGGATTCTCCCTGCAGTTTTCCAAATAGTCTCACAACAGCTCTTTCATCTTCTGTTACATAATCGATGTCTAAAAGCACGAATTTTTTAGTTTCCATACGTATTTATTTTATATTAACCCTGTATATAAGATTACTAATAATAACTTTCCCTTGATCTCAGCATAAATTCGGATTTAGATCTAATAATTCGCTCCATCAATAATATAAACCAATGAGAAGGAGTATAATCACGATGAGGTTCGAAAAACTGGTTTTAGATAAACATGATTCCTTTAAAGTTTTAGAATTGATATATGAGCAGATAGAGATATTTTCAAAATAGTTTAAGGGTAAAGAAATTGGAAATTCCATTCTAAAGACATTTAAACCTGTATAAGAGAAAGATGGAGTATTTGATTCAATTTTTAATTATGGATAAAACAATAAATAGTGAAGAACGTAATTTTATAGATTTATAGATCAAAGAAAATTCTAATAAATGTTTTTAAACCAGTTTAAAACCATATTTTCCGATTTATTAAGTAAATAGTTTAAAACATTTGGTACTTCACTATAAAATAAAGGAAAGTTTATTTATAGCAAATTACGCTTTAGTACATGAAGAGGTGTTGACAAGTTCGTTTGGGATAATTTTGTTTTATATCTTAAGGAAAATGGTCACATATTTTTGCTCTGACTTTATCCGATGAAAAAACCAGTAGTCTGACTAATCACATCTTGGAGGTATGTGACTTGGTAGAAAAAAAGACGTTGAGAACGTGATCCTGGTTGGGCATAGTTACAGTGTCTGGTTATCACTGGTGTTGCTGATAAAATCCCTGAGAGGATTCATCACTTAATACACATTGATATTCTTATTCCTAGAATGGAAAGTCGCTATTTGACTATTTTGAATTCTACCAAGTAGGTACAGAATAGTACTTGGCCTTGATCCGTTCCAGCCTTTTATCGAACCATGATGAGGACAAAATAAAGTAAATTCCAAAAAACCTATATACGCTGCAAAAAGAGTGAATTCATAGAAATCAGCAAGAAAGCTGTTAAAGACTAGGAGGCTAAGGCCAAAAAGGAGAAATGGGAGATCTTTGAACTGGATACAGTACATACCTGTATGCTTACCCAGCCAAAGGAAGTGGCGGAGACACTCTTACGCAAGAAGTGACGAAGATAGAAAAATATAATGCATAGTCTTATTAACAAGACGGTAGAATAACTAAATGTAGATAAAAGTATACTAATAAAAAAAATTTTGGCATGAAAAATCTTTAAACGAGGAATATATCATGAAAATAGGAATTATTGTTCATTCCCAAACTGGTAATACGTATTCTGTTGCTCAAAAGCTCAAAGAAAAGTTTTTGGAAGCTGGACATTCGGTGAACATCGAAAAAGTAATACCAGCTGGCGAAGTGCGCCCTAGAGCAAAAAATATCAAATTCAAAACGCTGCCCGATGTTAGTGTTTATGATGCTCTGATTTTTGGCGCTCCAGTACAGGCATTTTCTCTTTCGGCGGTAATGACAGCATATATGACTCAACTTTCATCGCTTCAAGATAAAAAAATCGCATGTTTCGTCACCAAGGGGTTACCGTTTCATTGGACTGGAGGAAATCAAGCAATATCCAAAATGAAAAAGATATGCCAATCCAAAGGTGGAACAGTCATCGGAACCGGGATCGTGGTTTGGAGAGGGAAGCGTGAAAAGCAGATTGCTGATTTGGCTGCAAAATTCAGCGCACTGTTCTCATTGTAATTTGTCGCAATTATGAGCACTGAAATTTATTATTTTTCAGGTACAGGGAACTCCTTAGCTGTAGCAAGGGATATTGCTAGAAAAACTAATGGAAAGTTAATTCCCATACCTTCGATAATGGATAAAGAAAGAATAAAAACCGATGCAGACGTGATCGGGATCGTGTTTCCGGTTTATTATGAACCATATGGCGGTGTTCCGCTTATAGTCAGAAGATTTGTCAGGAAATTGGAGGGCATCGGGTCAAAATATATATTTGCCACCTGACAAAAATCCCAGCACCCTTTTGATTTAAGTGTCAAGATTTTTCTGAAGGCGATAAACAAATTTGTAAATACGATAAGGGAAATTATTACTGATTTTTATTTAATAATGGCTAAGAGATAGGGTTAAAAGCATGAAATCGGTTCACTTGCTTTTCCAATTCTAAAGTTTACTGGCTATAAACTTCATTTAACAACAAATAAAATAGAAAATCAAAGATCCGTAAAATTGCATTTGGCAATTTATTTCATCCGCGAAATCATATGGGATACTTATTGGGTCATTTATATTGTGAACTGAGCTTTTATCAGAACATCACGAGTTTTGCAAAATCACATATGCAATATAAACACCCGTAAGATTTAAATATCAACAAATATAACTTAATTATCAGGCCAAGGTAGCTTAGAGGCGAAGCGGTGGACTGCAGATCCACTATACGTGAGTTCAAATCTCACCCTTGGCTTTTTAAATGTCTATATGTCGTAGATCCAACCAAAAACATCTAAAATCCTTTTGGGGTCATGGTGTAACCAGGCTATCATCTGGGACTCCAGTTGTCTTTGAGGAAAGTGCGCACTCTGAAGGTATGATGACCAATTGGAGTACTGAGACAAGAGAAATCCTAGGATCAGGGTTCAAATCCCTGTGACCCCATCACTTCTTTTTTTCTAAATTCTAAAACAGAAAGTATGATCTTCAGGTTGAGAAAATGAAAAAGATCAACGATATCATTATTGTAGAAGGAATAGGCTTTGATTCCAATGTTTATATTTTTAATGACGTGATTGTTGATACTGGAACTGGAGAAAACATTAACTATTTGTTTAATTCACTTAAAAAAGCTTGTTTTACCCCTGGTGATTTATCATTGATTGTAAATACTCACTGTCATTTCGATCATGTGGGTGGAAACAGATACTTCGATGCAAAAATTGCCATACATAAAGAGGATGCTTATGCATTAGAAAATGGCGATGGTGCCGCAACTCTCGCTTACATGTTTGGAAAATCAATTGAAGAGATGAAAGTTGATTTTCATTTGAATGAAGGCGATAAAATCCATGGATTCGAGGTTATTCATACACCAGGGCACACAAGAGGAAGTATCTGTCTTTATGATGGGGAAAATTTAATATCAGGAGACACGGTTTTTGCAAATGGGAGTTTTGGGAGAGTGGATGTTGGAGGAGACCTAAAAATGATGAAGAAATCTTTAGAGAGGCTCAATAAGTTGGATATCCAATATCTTCTTCCAGGACATGGACCTTGGGTTGATAACGGATCTGATCATGTAAAATGTGCTTATGAGTTTGTAAAGAGATTTTAACTAATAGTTTTTTTGTTTTATTCTTCATGTTGATAAGCAGAATAATACAAAATTCCTTAGATAACCATCTCTCAGGCAGTCTTGGAGAGGAGCATATCTTAAAAGCTTTTTGAGCAACCGCAAGCCATTTCCAAGATTTTTATGAAATATTTTCAATAAATACGTTCTTAACCATAATAAACAACAATGATTGATATACCTCCCTTAATCTGTTAAGCGTAATAGAAAAACTATATGGATATCAACTCAATCAATAGATTTAATATAAATGATATCAAAAAGTAATTCTATGGTTTTCTGTCCAAAGTGCGGAAAAAAATTTCCTGATGATGCCAAAATTTGCGATATATGTGGGGAAAATCTGAGAGAAGAAAAAAGTTTCAAGAAGATTCTTAAAATTACCCTATACATAGGATTTATTCTTTTATTTCTATGGATGGGATATGCTTATCTATCCTCTAAGTTAAACATCCCTTTTATATGGGAGTTATGGGTTTTGATTTTTGTATTGAGCCTTATTTTTTTATTTACTACCACTAGGCGTTTTATACTTTCATTTTTCCTTTTTTTCCTGTTTGGTCGGGTTAAAAGGGCCATCTGCCCAAAATGTGAAGAATTAGTTCCTGAAGAAAATTACTGCCTAAATTGTGGTTATAATTTAAGTAATGTGGTGGGATATTTCCAGACAGGATCTTCTATTCAACCCACTTTCATAGAGTTGAACAAGAATTATATCAGGGTATTTGAAACAATGAGGGGGCAGTATGAGCTTACGAGGCTTCTTCCTACCACCTATTCTCTGGATAAGATTGATAATCCCGAAATAACTTGGTGTGAAGGACGTATATTAACCTATCCATGCTTGCAATTCGATTATGGTTCAAAAAAAATTAAAATAATCATAAATAAAAAAATTGCATCCCATCTGAACCAAATATTTCCCAATATCAGTGGATATGAAAGCGTTACAAGATTTGGTGTCTGGTTGGGTAAACAGAACAAGCGTAAGATAGGAATTATCGTAGCGTTATGTTTATTGATATTTCTATCATTTTACATAGTAACAACAGAAAAAACTGATATAAGGTATATATCCGCATCGTCTCAAAACCCTGACTTAATTGTTTTAAATTCAACCGGTTATAGATCATTAATAGGCAGCAATAACGTAGTTATTGAGGGTTATGTCCAGAACAAAGGAAATAAAGAATTAAGTTTTGTTCAATTAAATGCTACAGGTTTTGACTCATCAGGTGATTTTGTTGTTGAGGATTACACCTATGCTGATTTAGAAACTATACCTGCAGGAGGCATATCATACTTTAAAATCTACTTAGATGATCCTCAAAAGAAAGTGGTAAGCTACAAATTGGAGGTATACCTTTAGATTGAATCAAAAAACACTTCAATAAATCTAAATTAGAGAATCTATCTTCTTTGAATTCTTAAACTTTGAATTCTTCCTGAATCGTTGTGCTGAAGAAAGGATTTTGGGATTTTTGTATTTCACAAGATTTCTTTTTAAGTTCTTGATTATTTACATTAGCTTCAAATTTGTTTCTCAAGTTTTGCTATATTTCCTTTCAGTTCTTCTATCGACTGATATTGTCATAAGGTACCAATAGCATCTCAAAGTTCAATATTCGCTCATTTGGTTTGAAATCCTGTTTTTTGCATCGATTTTTCACAAAAAAAAAAACGAAAATCTTTTTAGGAAAGCGATGCTTAAACATAATACCAAAAACTTAAATATTAAATCATATTAAAAACCGTTAAAAAGGTCTCAGATTCATGATTATCCATATTAACCGGTTAATTTAATGAGGTGAGATGGATGGACAAAATCGAGGTTAAGGGACTTATAATTTTAATTTCCATAGTTTTATTCCTATCCATATTGTTTTATAACTACGAGGGAGAAATAGAATACGATGAATTCCCTGAAATTAAGGCTTCTGATAGAATTCTGATATTCGCACCTCATCCTGATGACGAGGCATTGGCTAATTCTGGAATTATAAAAAAGGCCATACAAAAAAATGCCACAGTTTTAGTTGTATTAATGACAAATGGCGATGCAATTTCTAACTCAATTTTCAGACATTATCTATCAAAAACAAATTCTACTAATTTTAAAGGAAACATAGGTGATATGAGACATCTTGAAACAATAAAAGCCATGAAAGCATTAGGACTGAATCAAAGCAACATTTTATTTTTGTGTTACCCCGATGGGGGGCTTAAAGCGATTTTTGACAACCATTGGGATTATGATCGACTCTTTAGAAGCTCTAGAGGATCTAATCAGTTTGATCACTCTTTGTATGATTTTTCATATGAAAAAAACGCGCCGTATTGCGGAGAAAATGTGGTTAAAAATCTTGAGAAGATAATGAATGATTATAAGCCAACCATGATATTCTATCCAGATCAGGGGGATGAACATACCGATCACGGAGCGACCGCCGCTTTTGTAAAATATGTTTCAATTAAAACCAATTATAAAGGAAAAAATTACACTTACTTAGTTCATAAAGGTCCCAATTGGCCCGATCCACCCTTTTACATTCCAGAAGCAAATTTAATTCCTCCATCAGAACTTTCAGCATTGGATGCTAATTGGATGATGCTCCCTCTTAGTGAAGACGAAGAAGATCTAAAATGGACGGCAGTTAATTCTTACCTATCACAAATATTCTTGATGCGAAATTATCTACAATCATTTATCAGAGAAAATGAAATATTTGCGGTTTATCCCACCATAAAAATAGAGAAAATAGATAATGCTAACTTTTTCGAATATGGAATGCCCGAATCTTCGTTTAAAGATGTAAGACTGGATCCAGTTACAAAGAATCCTTTGGAAGCAGAGGATCTAACCACATTAGGCTTTGCACATGATGAAAAAAATGTTTATTTGATTTTACAAACAGCTGACAATATGGACACAAAGTTGGTATATAAACTCCATCTTAGAATGTATGACGGAAGGGAATTCAAAAGGATAGATATAAAAGTTAAGGACGGAAAGGCTGAATATGAATCAAAAGCCAAAAATAGTGTTAAATATAGCCAAACACCTCTTGTCAAAGTCAAAGATAATATGATGGTAGTAGAGATTCCTATAAGTATTTTTAGAGGTACGAAAGTCCTAATGATGAGCGCCGATGCATTTGATTCCAAAAACATCAAGCAGTTAGATAGAATCGCATGGCGCGAATTAGAATTTTAATCATGACACAGAAACCGTCAAACTATTTCTGCCCCACGAAGTACCCAAAAAGTCATAATAGGTTATTTTCCACCTCTCAGAATTATGCTTAGCATCAACACAAGTGTAATAAGCGTTCCATTTAAATCTTTCAACCTCTGGAAAAGCATTTGCGATCTTTAGTGCATTTTCAGCTGATTTTTGCGAACCATTTTCAATGGAAACACTGTTAAAGTCCCCAATGTTTAATTTACGATTTTTCAGAGCATCATACCGAAAAACGTTGTACTTTTTGTTTTTGTGATCGTTTTTAACAACGTTCCAGACGAACATATTGGTGGTTGGGTAGGCTGATATTTCGTTGCAGCTTCCGTTTGATGTTATAGTTGCAGTTTCAATGGCATTAATCTTCTCATAACCTCTTATACATCCGAATGAAACTAAAAGAATGATAAAGAATGCCATAGCAAATTTTTTGTAATTTGAATTTAACCTCAAGTACAGAATAAAAAGTACAACAGCACCAACGCCAAATGTTATGGGATCGATGTAATAATATATCTCGGCACTGTATCTTACAATTGAAAAGGGATAAAGCAGAGGAATACCCTTTGTTGTTAGAAAATCAAGTATCAGGTGAGTAATAGCTCCAAAATAGACAATTAAAATACTACTTTTATTAAATTCTATGTTTATATTACGATGCATTATAGAACTTATAAACTCCTTAACAGGTTTTCGGGATAGGATAAAAAGAAAAATTAGCGAAGTAAAAAATCCAAAAATAAAAGAATGTGTAATTCCTCTGTGGGTAAAAATGAAATATTCTGGAGCGAGTATGCCGATCCATATAATCAAGAGATCAAAATCAAGTGAGATCCCACCAACAACTCCTGCAAGCTTATTTTTATTTTTTACGAGGGTTAAAATTGCATAGGGAACCAAAATATGTGTTATTACATCCATATTGTATATCCTTTTTTAAAGCTTTACTGAACACAGGATGATTTAATTATTTTGTAAACATCTTCATAATATCCCTTACAGATTTTGTTTTCACAAGGATTAAAACCCTACTACTTTCTTTTAGGATCATATCAGCCCTAGGAATGATTATCTCTCCATTCTCATAGACAGCAACGATTATGTAATCTTTCGTAGGACTTATATCTTCGATTCTTTTACCTATGATCTCCTCATTTCTAACTTTAATATCTAATATTTCTGCATCTCCCTTTCCAATAACAATTAGATCTGCTATTTTGGGCCTTGTTATGAGTTTTTCAAGGTATCCTGCTGCGGTAAGTTCAGGGCTTACAACAACGTCAACGCCTACCTTTGTAAATGCCTCTTCATGATCTGGATTGCTTACCCTAGCAATGATTTTTGGAACATTGTATTCCCTTACTAGTACACATGCTAACAGATTTGCCTCATCATTTCCTGTGGCAGCAACAAAGACATCCGCATTACTTATATTGGCTTCCTCAAGGGTTTTGGCATCGGTACCATTACCACAGATAACCAAGGCATCCAACTCAGAGGCAGCACTTTTGCATAAATCCTCATCACTTTCAATGAGAACTACATCGTTTCCATCGGCTACCAAAAGTGAAGCAAGATTTAATCCTACTCTCCCACCACCCATTATCACTATGTACATATCTGCACCTTTTTAACTCACTATAGGTTTTAGGTTTCTAGTTCCTTTAAATTTTTTTGAATATATCCAACGATGCCCTAAGCAATACAAGGATGGGAATTATCTCAAGTCTTCCGATCCACATATTCAATATCAGGAAAGATTTTGGAACATCAGCCATGGTTGGGGATACAATCCCCATGGAAAGTCCAACGTTTCCCTGAGCGGAACAAACCTCAAATAAGGAATTTATTGCGTTGTATCCATAACTTACAAGTACAATCCAACTTATAAATATGAACAGGAGATATATAAATGTATAAGATCCTGCTTCTCTGATTTCTGCATCTGTTATTGACCTTCCAACTATTTTTCTTGGTATCACAGAGCCTACAGGCGAGACTATTCTTACAATTTCCCAGTATACACTCTTTAGAAGTACAACCACCCTTATGAGTTTTATTGCACCGGTGGTAGAACCTGCTGCACACCCTATTATCATTGAAGTTGCAAGTATTATCTTTACATATTCAGGCCATGCAATCATGGATGATGATGGTAAGATGCTGGAACCGGTACATGTGAGGGCAGATACTACATGATAAACAGAATCCATTGGGGCAACCTTTGCATTTACAATCAAAAGAGTTGAAAATAAAAAGACTATAATCACCATTGCTTGGAACTGAACATCACGCAGCACATCTCTTATTTTACCTTTTAAAGCCCGATAATGGACAAGAAAGCTTGTACCTCCCAGAATCATCAAAATTATTGTTATGAAGTAGATTAGATCGCTGTGATATGCACCAATGTTGTCATTTTTTATGGACATACCTCCTGTGGATAAGTTGGTCATGGTATTGTTTATGGCGTCAAAAAGAGACATTCCTGCAATAACATACAAAGCGATCCCTAAGATTGTGTAGAGCAGGTATATCCACCATATGGTTTTTATGGTATTTACAATACTTGGTTTTATCCTCTCTTCCCTTGTTTCGGCTTTGTATAACCTTGCAGCAGCTGTACCAGGTCTTATTAATATTCCGATAACCACAATTACAACACCAAGTCCTCCAATCCATTGTTCAAGACTTCTTAAAAATAAAACGGACTTTGGGAGTATTTCAACATTTGTAAATATTGTAAGGCCACTTCCACTCCATGCGGACATGCTTTCAAAAAACGCATTTAAAAAATCAATTTTCAGGGAGTAGATCAAGCAAAGGCTTCCAATTAATGCAGCCCAAAGCCAGACAAGTGCAGCAATGATCATACTGTGTTTAAGTTTTATATCGTCATCAGGAGCAAAAACCTTTCTCAGAGCGTATCCTGTCAAAATTGAAAAAACAGAAGGGATTAAAAAAGCAAGATAGTTACCTTCATTGTAGATTAAGGCAACTATTATGGGGGGTAGGACAGCTACACCAATACCTTGGATTATGATGCCAAGGTGCCCCAAAACCACGAAGACATCTTCCCGTCTTAGGTAACTTATCATCTTCACCATGTTATTGGTGGCAGGGGATGTATATAAAAATGTAGCTTTTACCTATGGATCTATTTTCCTTTTCCCATTACTTCTTTTTCTAAAAATTCTTTTATATCTTTAATACTTGACATAAACTGGGCTGGGAAGACTATGGTCGAGTTTTTTTCAGTAGCTATTTCAGAGAGTACCTGTAGGTTACGAAGCTGAAGTGCAACAGGGTGTGCAGCTATCACATCAGCTGCATCACCAAGCTTGGCAGCCGAAAGATATTCTCCTTCTGCTGTGATGATCTTAGCTCTCTTTTCTCTTTCTGCTTCTGCCTGTTTTGCCATTGCTCTTTGCATGGTTTCAGGCAGCTTTATATCCTTGATCTCAACTGCAGTAACCTTTATTCCCCACGGTTCGCTATGGGCATCGATTATCTCTTTGATCTTATCGTTTATTTTGGCAGTTGAGGATAAAACCTCATCTAAAACGAACTGTCCTATCACATTTCGCACAGTGGTTTGAGCGATCTGATTGACTGCCCTATTATAATTTTCAATGACAATAACTGCATTTAACGCATCAATTACCTTAAAGTACGCAACTGCAGCCACGTTAATCGACACGTTGTCCTGAGTTATGATCTTTTGCGATGGAATGGGCATAGTAACGATCCTAAGAGATACCTTCACCATCCTATCGATAAGAGGTATGATAAGGCGAAGCCCAGGGTCTCTGACCCCTATAACTTTCCCAAGACGAAAAACAACCCCTCTTTCATACTGTTTTACTATACGTATTGAAAGTCCCAAAATAATCAGAACTATGATGCCTACAAAAAAAAGAGCTACCAAATCCATTTTTTCAACCTCCTCTAACCAATCTACCTTTTTAATGTTTTCTTTTAATACCTATTAAAATCATCGCAAAGGATGCAACAAAACCAATCATAGATCCATAAAGAAAGGCTGAATCTGCCCAAAAACTGCCATAGCAATACTGCTTCCAAACTTACTGGAAATGTGGCAATTCCTACGAAGGTATGGAATATACCCAAACCATTGGCTCTTAGCTTTGAGATTGTCGGATCAGATACAAATGCACGTTTAAAACCTTCCGTCATGCTCATGAATATACCATAGACTATAAAAAGAAATATTGTAGCGATTTTAAGAAATCCAAAGCCCAGGCACATAAAACCAAATAAAATATGTTCTACCAAAATTAAGATCTTTATTTCGATCCTATCGGATAAAATCCTGCTAGTATTGAAAATGCAGCATACACAATATTGAATATAGGATAAGGAAGAATTATCGATTCAGGAACAATCCAAAGTCTTGGACACGATGTATAAAAAAGGAGCAACTAAAGTTTTCTGCTGAAAAAATGTCATTGTAAGTACGTTAGTTTTAGATTTCCTGCTAAATCTAAAACTTAATTTATTGGTTTTTGATCATCTGATTTTCCTACCTCGGCTTCTCTAACCGAGAGGATAAGTAAAACAGATATTGAACTAGGGATGTTGGTAATAGAAAGATGTTTCTATATCCAATGGATAAAAGCAGCGAATATACAATAAGAGGTCCAACTACAGCTCTTAAAGTATCCATGGTTCTGTGATAACCAAACGCCTTACCTCGTATATCTCTATCAAATGGATCTGCGATTAGGGCATCTCTTGGAGATGTTCTTACTCCCTTTATGACTCTATCTGCGAATCTGACAAAGAACATAATACCATAGCGTTGCAAGGACAAGAAAAGGTTTTGTCATGGTTGAGAGGATGTAAAAAAAAGGTTTTCTCCTTTTGATTCAATCTGAAAACATCCAGAGAATACTTCAATACTCTTTTCTGCACCAAGAATCTTAACAAGAAAAAAGGAAAGAGGGGGAGGATCATCTCACAGTTTACATCGGTTAGAAAGCTTAAAAAAAACCTAAAATTGCAACATTTCTTGTATGTCCCTTGATATTCCTGATTAACGTTGTGATAAGATTTCAATCGATGTTATTTATATTGAGCAGAAGATTAATAAGTCACCTCATAAAATAAATCATAGCCATGATAGGAATAATGGCAGACACACACGATAATTTAGATGCAATAAGATGTGCGGTTGGGATTCTAAATGAGGCAGAGGTGGATCTTGTAATACATGCAGGAGATTTAGTAGCACCATTTACGGTCAAAGAGTTTGAGAGACTTAATTGTGAATTTACAGCCATATTTGGAAACAATGATGGGGAAAGAGATGGTTTAAGAAGCGCTTATAAGGATCTGTGTTATCTTGAGGACTTTAAGGAATTTGAAGTTCAAAATAGAAAAATTGTGGTTGTACATGGCACCAATGAGGCTGTTGTAGATGCTCTCGTCAAAAGCAGAAACTACGACATTGTTGTAAGAGCACACACCCATAGATGCGAGATATTAAAAAAAGAATCTTTGGTGATAAACCCCGGAGAAGTCTGTGGATACGTATCTGGTAATAAAACCATTGTTTTGCTTGATCCTCGTGATCTAAGTTATGAAGTGGTAACCTTATGAAGTTGCAGGGATTCTATGAGGTATAAGGCTGCAATTTTGTTGGCAACAGGAGTTGGGATTCTCCTTCTGATGATCTTATTTATAGGACCAGATAGAGTTGTAAAGGCTCTTGAAATGGCAGATATATGGGTTGTGATCCTTGCGATACTCATCCAAATTACTATATATGGGATGTGGACTCAAAGATGGAATTTAACCGCCACTTCTGTGGATATATCAATTAAAAAATTTCACCTTTTTTCTATGCTAATGGTTGGATTGGCGATTAACAACCTAACTCCCAGTGCAAGAGG
>CAZLGO010000032.1:693-18708 GCA_964559295.1 uncultured Methanobacteriaceae archaeon | reverse complement strand
CATCTATCGCCCACTGAAATAAAAGAGAAAATCCTCAAAATCCTGAACTTCAATGAACCTGCAAGTGCGAGAGCTAAAAGTGTGATTTATCGTTATGCAATTTTTACTCCGCAAGAGGAGATGAAAACAATACTCCAGATGCCTCATGATTCAAGACTTCAGACTTTAAGAAAAGCTCTCAGGATTGAGGATTATAAAATTGCCGCAAAAAATGCATCAAACTTAGCAAGATACATCGATAAAAAATCAATAGAACTCACATCTAAAGCATCTGATCTTAGCTCAGATAAAGAAGAACTGAAATCAAAACAAAGAATGGTTTTAAAAAACAGAAAATCATTAGAAAAGCTTCTTGAGGATGATAAAAGGGTTGAAAAGGAATATAAAAAACTTAAAAAAGAAATTGAACAATTCCAAGAGATAAAAAATGAACTGAGTAGATCAAAAGTTCAAATTCCCCTTCTTAAAAAACAAATCAAAGAAAATAAAGGTGAAATAAAACGCATCGAAAATGAAATAAATGAATTAACAAAAGAGACCAGCGATAAAGAGCAACGAATCGATGAACTTAGAAAAGTAAAAAGACCTACATCGAAAACTGAAGAAGATCTGAAGGTAGAATTAAAAAAGATCAGAAGAGTTGAAAAATATCTAAGAGAAAATAAAGCAGCTGCGGAATCAAAAATCAATGATTATGAGTCAATACTAAAAAATAAAGTATGTCCAACTTGTGATAGGCCTGTAGATCCGAAAAACCTTGAAGAAAAAATCAGGCCCCAAATAGAAGAAATAAAGATATTCTCAAGGAAAATTGAAGAATGTGAAGAAAAAATAAATGAGATAGAGGATCTTCAGGAAAAATTAAGACAATATAATACCACGAGGGATGAACTTAGCACTTTAATGAAGCAATTTGAGGATAAAAATAAAAAAATAGAGAAAGAAAATGCCAGAATCAAAAAAATATCAAAAATTGTTGAAAAAGATACTAAAAAACTTAATAAATTGGAAAAAAAGGTCGAAAATTTTGGAGAGATTTCAAAAGAAATTGCTAAGCTTGAGAGCAAAAAAAACAAAAAAGAAAAGAAACTTAGAATGATTAAGGATCAGATATCTTCAAAGAGAACCACAATTGATCTATTAGAAATGGATATTAAAAGCTTAATTCAAAAGATCAGGAAAAAAGAAAGATTCAAAGCTCAGGGTGAAAATCTAAAGGAGTATCATATTTGGCTGAAGGATTTCTTTATTCCTGCTTTAGAAAATATTGAAAATCATGTCATGCTAAGTATCAATCAGGAGTTCTGCGAACACTTCGAAAAATGGTTCAATTTGTTGGTTGAAGATCCAGAAAAAAGTGCCACGATAAATGAAGATTTTACTCCAATCGTTGAGCAAGATGGTTATGAACAGAACATCGAATACCTTAGTGGCGGTGAAAAGACAAGTGTGGCATTAGCCTACAGGCTTGCTCTAAACAACGTTGTTCAGAAAGTTTCTACAGGAATACGATCCAATCTCCTGATACTGGATGAACCGACCGATGGATTTAGCAAAGAACAATTATTTAAACTCAGAGAAATTTTAGATGAATTGGAATGCCCTCAAATCATCATTGTTTCCCATGAAAAAGAGCTTGAAAGCTTTGCTGATCATATATTCAAGATAGAAAAAATTGATGGAGATTCCTGTATATCAGCCTAAAATTGGATTGATATTTTTTTAAGATCCGCATCAAAGCATTTTAACCAGAGGTACCAAAAAGGATAAAAATTATCAACGCATATCAAATAATACATCCTGGTGATGTTAAAATACAGGTGTGATTATATGAAGGAAAACTTAGAAAAAAAGATAAGAGAAGCTTTAAAAGACGCAGTACCATGGCAAAAGGTACCAACATCTATAAATGGAGTATTTTTGGTGAAAACTCCGGCAACTGGGGGCCAAGAAACCATAATGGTCGAAATAAATCCAACGGATGAAAGGGGAAACCCAACAAAAAGAAGGGGCCTATATTTAAGGACAAATTCAGAGCTTGAGAGATTCAGAGAAATTATGGAAAACGAAAAATTAAAAGATGTTTTAGATGCATTAGAAAAGATGGTAGATACAAGTAAGAGAAAACCAATTAAGCCTGTTGAGATCTAAATCCTGATTTTTTCAGAGGATTATATGAAAATCGCTATAATTGGTGGAACAAGGGGATTGGGTAGGTGGATAGCTGAATTTTTGAAAAATAGGGAATTTGATGTTATTGTAACTGGAAGAGATAAAATAAGAGGAAAAAAGGTATCAAAAAAATTAGGTGTCCAATACATCAGTAACAACACTCAAGCAGCAGCAGAGTCTGATGTTGTTGTAGTTTCGGTTCCAATAGATGTAACGTCTTCTGTCATAAGAGAGATTGCACCCCACATGAGGGAAGGTTCTCTTCTCGTAGATGTTACCTCTATAAAAGAGGAACCCACAAAAGTTATGTATGAGTGTGTTCCTTCTGGTGTTGAAGTTTTACCAACTCATCCTATTTTTGGTCCGAGAATTAGAACACTGGATGGACAGGTTGTTGTGTTGACTCCCCTTGAGAAGGGCAAATGGTACAAAAGAGTATACGAATTTCTTGAAAAAGAAAATGTCCGGATCTTAGTGACGAGTCCTGAAATCCATGATCAGATGATGAGTGTTGTTCAAGGACTTACTCACTTTGCCTATATAAGCATTGCAGAAGCTATAGAAAAACTTCAAGTTGATATCAAGGAATCCAGAAGATTTGCAAGTCCGATTTATGGGCTTATGATCGACATGATAGCAAGGATCGTTGCTCAAAATCCTTATTTGTGTTATTCGATACAAACACAAAATAGATACATCGGAAAAACCCATGAAACGTTCCTTTCCGCATGCGAAAATTTAAAAAATATGATCTCAAACAGAGATGAGGAAGGATTTGTTCGTGCTATGAGTTCTGCTGCAAAACATTTGGATGACCTTGAAGCAGCTCTTGGGAGATCTGATAAGGCCATATCCGCATTAACAGAGGAAATCAGGATTCTTAAGGAGTCTGTTGGTGAAGAAGTTGGTTTGAGGCATATATACTCTGGGAAAATCCATGTTGGAATTTTAGAGGATCTATCACCCGATCTTGTAACTTTAAGTAAGAATAAAAAGAAAATTACATTGAAATTATCCAACGTGGAGATCTTAAGCGATGATAAATTTTTGGACTGGAAAATCAAAAACTATCCAAAGAAAACCTACGACGTTTCAGCCATCTTTTCAGAAAATTGTAATCCAGAAACCATCTCAAATACAATAAAGAGTTTAAAGGATGTTGTGGATGCATCTGTGGTTGATGTATATAAGGGTAGCCAAATACCTTCTGGGAAAAAGAGTATTACTATACGATACACTGTCATAAACCCAGATACCCGCTATGATGTTGAAAATCTCCTAAAAGGATTTGGAGCATTCATAAGATAAATAATTCATCTAAAGTAGCGATATTCTGAATAAATCAAATGAATAAGCTGTTAAAATTTTTATTTTTCCTTTTGATCGTGTCAAAGGTAATACTATAAACCGAAAGCTTTATATACCACAATTTACAAGGTATTATAATAACATAAATTAACTAAAAAATTATTTATATTAAAATTTATTTTTAGGCTATTTAACAAATATAAAGAAGTTAAAAACTGTAAATGAGGTGTTTCTATGGATAATAATGAAATGAAATTAAATGAAATGAAATTAAAGGTTGCAGAAGCATTTTCACAGTCTGATGTTGGCAGATCAATTGCAAGAATCGATCCTGCGTCCATGGAAAAACTTGGTTTGAAGGACGGAGACGTGATAGAAATAGAGGGCAGGAAATTAACCGCAGCAACCGTTGCATCATCCCAATCTGACATAGGTTTGGGAATAATAAGGATTGACGGATACATAAGGAAAAATGCCGGGACTTCCATTGGAGATGAAGTTACAGTAAGAGTTGCAAATGTAAAAGAGGCCCAAAAGGTGGTTTTAGCTCCGGTTGATCAGCAAATAATGATAAGAGGAGATGTAAAGGCTGCATTTTTAGGAAGGGTTTTGAGTAAAGGAGATATAATCCTCGCTGGCTTAACGCAGCTGCCAATGAGAGGTGGGCTTTTCGATGAGTTCTTCAAAGAGATGAGAATGGATTTTGCACCTATGGGCGAATTGAAACTTGCAGTAGTCTCAACAAAACCTGCAGGAGTGGTTATGATTACTCAAATGACAGACATCGAACTTCAAACAGTTCCTGTAGATGTTTCAAAGCTTGAAGGAGTTAAATCCATTGTGGATGTAACCTACGAGGATATAGGGGGTCTTAAAGAGGAGGTCAAGAAAGTAAGGGAGATGATAGAAATCCCACTTAAAAGACCTGAACTTTTTGAAAGACTGGGTATTTCACCCCCAAAAGGCGTATTGATGCATGGACCACCAGGGACAGGAAAAACCCTTCTTGCCAAGGCGGTTGCAAATGAGAGCGACGCCCATTTTATCGCCATAAACGGTCCTGAAATTATGAGTAAGTATGTGGGTGGATCTGAGGAGAGACTTCGAGAGATATTTGAAGAAGCTGAGGAAAATGCGCCATCCATCATATTCATAGACGAAATAGATGCTATTGCACCAAAAAGAGAGGAAGTTACAGGAGAGGTAGAGCGAAGAATCGTTGCACAGCTTCTAACCCTTATGGACGGTCTTAAAACCAGAGGACAAGTCGTGGTTATAGGAGCCACCAATAGGCCAGATGCACTTGATCCAGCCATAAGAAGACCTGGCAGATTCGACAGAGAAATTGAAATAGGTGTGCCTGATAAGGATGAGAGGAAAGAAATATTGCAGATACACACAAGGGGAATGCCTCTCGATGAGAAAGTAGATTTAGATGAACTTGCTGAAGTTACACATGGATTTGTAGGTGCAGATCTTGAATCTTTATGTAAAGAAGCTGCAATGAGGGTTTTAAGGCGAGTGCTTCCCGATATAAAGGCGGATGAAGAAATACCAAAGAAAACCCTCAAAAAGATGATAGTTAAAAAAGCAGACTTTAAGGAAGCACTTAAGGAAATTCAACCATCCGCCCTCCGAGAAGTACTTGTACAGGTTCCAAATGTCAGTTGGGACGACATAGGTGGTTTAGAAAATGCAAAACAGGAACTAAAAGAAGCCGTGGAGTGGCCACTGAAATATCCAGAAACATTCGATAAATTTGGAATAAGACCTCCTAAAGGGGTTTTAATTTATGGACCGCCAGGAACAGGTAAAACCCTTCTTGCTAAGGCGGTTGCAAGTGAAAGTGAATCGAATTTCATCGCGGTTAAAGGCCCTGAACTCCTGTCAAAATGGGTAGGCGAGTCTGAAAAGGGTGTGCGCGAGATTTTCAGAAAAGCAAGGCAAACTGCGCCAACAGTAATATTTTTTGATGAGATAGACTCCATAGCATCCACAAGAAGTGGAGGAAGCACAGATTCAGGTGTTACCCAGAGAGTGGTAAATCAGCTTCTAACAGAAATAGATGGTATGGAAGAACTGCAGGATGTTGCGGTTATTGCGGCTACAAACAGAGTGGATATAATAGATCCAGCACTTCTTCGACCCGGTAGATTTGACAGGCATATAAAGGTAGATGCTCCAGACGAAGAGGCACGATACCAGATATTTAAGGTTCACACCAGGAACATGCCTCTTGCAGATGACGTGGATCTTAAACGCCTTGCCAAGGATACAGGGGGATATGTTGGTGCAGATATCGAGGCGGTGTGTCGTGAAGCAGTCATGTTAACACTCAGAGACAACATAAAGGCCGAGAATGTAAAAATGAAATATTTCAAAGAAGCGATGAATAAGGTAAAACCCAAAAGTGATGTGGAACTGGTACATTACCACTAGCAGAAAAACTTAAAAAAGTTGATAAACCATCAGCTTAGACGTTTTAGGGAGAAGTTTAGTTTTAAATTTTTTAACTTCTCTTTTTTTATTATTTTCTTTTTTCAATTAATGCATTGGAGAAATTAATGCCTTTTTCTTATTTTTTTTCTTTGCTAACTCTTCAATTCATTATCATTATTATTTGATTTTTTTATTGTTTATATCAGGGGCTTATTATATATATCATTTTAAGCAAACTTCCCAAAAAGAAAAGCTATGGGCAAAATAGAAAAATGAAACTCTTTTTAAACCAATAGCTATATTTAAGGATCGTTGCAGATCTCAAAAATTTAATATATGCTCAATCATATGTAGATGTGAAAAATAATGCTCATTGTTTTTGATTAGCCAGAAAAGTTTAATTTAACTAAATATTAAAAACATATGCATTATCAAAAGGTGAAAAAATGAGTTACAAGGTAAAAGATATCTCGCTTGCGCCCCAGGGAAAGAAGAAAATAGAATGGGTTCAAAGGCATATGCCTGTATTAGAACATATAAAAAAAGAATTTGAAGAAAATAAACCATTTGAAGGAATTACAATTGGTTCATGCTTACATCTTGAACCTAAAACCATGAATCTCGGTTTGACGCTCAAAGCAGGGGGTGCTGAGGTTTTTATGACTGGATGCAACCCACTTTCAACTCAGGATGACGCTACAGCCGCAGGAGCATCCATGGGGCTCCATATATATGGCTGGAGAGGGGAAACCGATGAAGAATACTACCAGAACATCCACCGGGTTCTCGATCATAATCCTGATATTCTTATTGACGATGGGGCAGATATGATTTTTCTGGTGCACAGAGAAAGAAAAAAGCTTATAAAAAATATAATAGGGGCTTGTGAGGAGACCACAACAGGAATTCACAGGTTAAGGGCCATGGCGGAAGATAAAGCATTAAAATTTCCAGTAATTGCTGTAAATGATGCATACACCAAGTATCTGTTTGATAACAGATATGGAACCGGGCAATCCACATTTGACTCCATAATGGGAACAACTAACATTCTTATTGCAGGCAAAACCGTGGTTGTTTGCGGATATGGATGGTGCGGTCGTGGTATAGCCATGAGGGCAGATGGTCTTGGTGCAAACGTGATTGTGACTGAAGTAGATCCCATAAGGGCGCTGGAGGCAAGAATGGACGGATTTAGGGTTATGAAAATCAAAAATGCTGTCAAATACGCTGATATTATCATAACTGCCACAGGAAACATAGATGTGGTTGCAGCGGACCATTTTGATGTCATGAAAGATGGATGCATACTTGCAAACTCGGGTCACTTTGATGTGGAGATAAACAAAAATGACCTTGAGAGGATGTCTGTTGAACGCAAAAAGATGAGAGAAGATATAGAAGCATTTGTTATGGCTGATGGAAGAACAATTTATCTTCTTGCTGATGGAAGGCTTGTGAACCTGGCGACTGAGCAGGGTCAGGGTCATCCTGCTGAGATAATGGATATGAGCTTTTCTCTTCAGGCTTTATCAGCGAAATATCTTCTGGAAACTAAATTGGAAATTGGTGTTCACAAATCTCCAGATGAGATAGATAAAAAGGTTGCGGAACTTAAGTTGAAGGCAATGGGCATAGAAATCGATGAATTAACTAAAAAGCAACGTGAGTACATTGAAGGATGGGAAGAGGGAACATAATTGTCAATTGTTAATCCATCAACAGCTAATTTTCCTCAAAATAGATGATGTTTGTTAGTTTAGATGTTTTAGGATTGATTACGTATTTCACATCACACCGAACGTTTATGAGCCTGCAAATACGCTGGACGTTATAATCTTCCATTGAATTAAGGTGAAAATCAATGGTAAATACGATCGAAACTTCAATCTTACGAAAATGTTTGATAATCTGGTAGCATAGACGATCTTAACATAAAAGTCAAAAAAGGGAATTATTGGGCTTTTTTGGATCTAATGGTGCTGGTAAAACCTCTGCTGTTCGCATGCTATCAGGAGTTGTCTCCCCAACAAAAGGATACGCCACTGTAGCAGGTTTCCGCACAGAAAAGGATGTTGAAGAACTTCATGGAGTTATAGGATTTCTTACTGAAACTCCTGGCTTTAATGAAGGACTCAGTGCAAAACGCGACTTAAACTTCCTTGCAAAGACCAAGGACAAAATCAAAAAGCTGTGAATAAGAAGACGTTACCATTAAAATTTGAATGAAGAAATTTTGGTATTAATCCAACGACATCCTTATATTCAAACAGGTTCATATCTAATCATTCATGGAAATAGAAAACGTACAAAGGGCTGTTGAAATCCTACAAAATTGCGAAAAATTTGCTAAACTCATTCCCGAGGTAAGAAGTAATATAGTAATGGCAAAGAAGGATGCAAAAACTATAGAGGATGTAGTTGGCATTCCAGGGAGAATAACGGTTGTCAATAAAAAACCAAAGGCCTTTATGAAACCTGATTTTGGTGCATCGTCCCACATGGCTCGCTTTATATTGGCTGTTATGAAGCACGATCCATCAAAGCGAAGCGCCCTGAACATAAGATACAATGAGAAGATACTCAAGATCTGCGAAAAATTAGGTATGAAAGTTTCTTTTTATGATAGAAGAAAGGAACCAGAAGATATCAAAAAAATTGAAGGTGGTACAATCCCTTGGGGTGTTAAAACAGCTATAAATCGGATCGGATCTGTTCCAGACGTCATATACCATACAGGTGACTGGGGAAAAGAACCTTCCATTTGTATAATTGGAGAAGATGCTTTAGAGGTTGCAAAAATGGCTGTTTGTATTGCAAATATTTTTGATGAAGACGATGGCTATAAAGTTTTGTTTGCTCCTTCCCGTGGAGCTTATGTATCAGAAAAGCCAGACGTACCTTGCATTTTTTGCGCAATAGCAAAAAGTGATCCAAGGGTGCCATCAAAGGTTCTCTACAAAAACAGCAAAGTTATGGTGATTATGAATCTTTTTCCATACAACAGAGGTCATCTTGAGGTTGTTCCGATAAAGCATTATACTGATTTGAATGAATTGGACTCAAAAGCACTTAAAGAGATTTTCAAGATGGTTCAGAAGACAATAACTCTTATAAGAGAAGTTATGAATCCAGATGGTATAAACATTGGAATAAATCTTGGTGAAGCTGCAGGTGCAAGTATTAAACATCTCCATGTTCATATCGTACCAAGATATAATATGGAATCTGGTTTTATGGAAACCGTTGCAAATACAAGGGTTATTGAGGAGAGTATTGACGAGACCTACTCCAAACTCATGAGGAGGATCAAAATTCTTGAGGAATGAACATGAGATACAGAATGTACTATGAACTCTTGGAGCAGTCAGATTCCTTAAAAAGGACCATCAAAATGGAAAAATCCCACATGGTAGAGGTTGCAGAAAAATTCCGGGAATTTGATAGAATATATCTTGTAGGGTGTGGAAGTTCTCTTTCAAGTTGCTATTCAGCAAGGGATGCTCTGGGATTCATATCAAACAGAAATTTAAATGTTTGCACCGGTTATGAATTTTTTTATCATACAAAGCTCAATGATTCAAATTCAGGGGTTTTGTTAGCTTCCCAGTCAGGGGAAACTGCAGATACAATTGCAGCTCTTAGAAAAGCTAAGGAAAATGGTTTGTATATTGTATCTATAACAAATGAAGAAGAAAGTACCATGATGATGGAATCAGATGATGCGATACTTACAAGATGCGGAAAAGAAACCGCCATACTTGCGACTAAAACCTATGTAACCCAGCTTATGTGCCTTTACGAGATTCTCTTTAATATGGATGAATCCGAAAAAAGTAGAGAAGTTTTAAAAGACCTTGAAAAGCTTCCGCCAATAATAAATGATCTTGTCAAAAAAACAGAGAACGAAAACAAAGCCCTTGCAGAAGAATACAAAGATGATGAGATCTTCTATTGTATGGGAAGCGGTCCCAACTATGGTCTTGCCTACAAAGTGGCGATGACCATGTTCATGGAGGGAGCATTGAAGCATGCATGTCCTCTTTATTCTGGAGAATTCAGGCATGGATTGATAGAAAAAGCTGAAAAAGATGTTCCAATTATTTTTTTAAGTGCGAATTATCCTGGGGATGAGATAACTAAAAAATCAATAGAATTTTCAAAAAAAATCGGTGCAAAAGCAATCATATACAATATGAAAGATTATTCTGATATAAATTACCTTTTATCTCCATTTGTACTTGTGATTCCAATCGAATGGTTCATTTATTATCTTGCACATTTTAACGGAAAGGATCCTGGAAGTACAAGGCATATTGGGAAGGTGAGATACTAAACAACCTTCCATAATAGCTTTTAGGAGAAGGTTGATCAGAAGCATCTAAAAAAAGTTTGATCCAAAGTTTATAAATCACTATTTCAACAGATCATATGCATGGGTTTAGAAGATAGTTTATTATAATTCTGGAGGTAGTAATAATGAAAACCACAATTAGCGTAATAAAAGCAGACGTTGGAAGTGTTGCTGGACATTCGAAAGCTCATGAGGCTTTACTTAAAAAATGTGATGATGTCCTTGCTGATGCAAAGGATAATGAACTTCTTGTAGACTATTATGTCACAAAGTGTGGAGATGATGTTGATCTTATAATGACCCACAAAAATGGTGAAGAGAACGAAGAAATCCACGAACTTGCATGGAATGCATTCCAAGAAGCCACGAAGGTTGCAAGGGATCTTAAGCTTTATGGTGCAGGACAGGACCTCTTATCCGACACATTCTCAGGGAATATAAAGGGACTTGGACCTGGATGTGCAGAAATGGAGTTTAAAGAAAGACCAAGCGATCCTGTGTTTGTATTCTGCTGTGATAAGACAGAACCTGGCGCATTTAACCTTCCAATCTTTAGGATGTTTGCAGATCCTTTCAATACCGCAGGGCTTATAATAGACCCCTCTTTACACAACGGTTACAAATTTGAGATATTCGATGTTATGGAACATAAAAAAGTCACACTATCATGTCCTGAAGAAATGTACGATCTACTGGCTCTTTTAGGAACAATAAGCAGATATGTGATAAAACATGTCATGAGAAAAGACGATGATGAGATAGCAGCCTCTGTAAGCACAGAACGCCTGAATCTAATGGCTGGAAGGTACATTGGAAAAGACGACCCTGTTGCTATCGTAAGATCCCAATCTGGTTTCCCAGCAGCAGGAGAAGTTTTAGAACCATTTGCGTTGCCACATTTAGTTGGGGGTTGGATGAGAGGCTCTCATAATGGGCCATTAATGCCAGTTTCACAAAAACAAGCCCATCCAACAAGGTTTGATGGTCCTCCAAGAGTCATGGCACTTGGATTTCAAATTTCAAATGCCAAACTTATAGGACCTATGGATATGTTTGATGATCCTTCATTTGACAGATCAAGAGCCCTTGCCTCTGAAATTGCTGAGTATATGAGAAGACATGGTCCATTTGAACCACATAGACTACCAGCAGATGAAATGGAATACACAACTCTTCCTGAGGTATTGAAAAAATTAGAGGGAAGATTTGAGGATATTGAGTAGACAATGCCTTCAAATCATTCCTCCTTTTTAATCGATCTTAATATATAAGCTGGAATATCGACAACCCTTTCAACCTTATCCATTATTACGCTGTCACTCGTTGCAACTATACCATCAGTCTTGGCTGATAATGACACCAATTCAGCATCGACTATACTCGAGACCGTTGCGCCTCCCTCTAATCCATGAGTATCCATGAGTTTTCTGGTGAGACCTGCAAGCTCGCCACTGAAACTTACAGGACTATCAAAAAAGAATTCCACATAAGAGGGATTGTATTTTTTTATAACAAATATGATTTCATTTAGCGCCTTTTTTGTCACTTCGGTTATTTTATATTTGCCAAAAACAGCATTTATATCTCTTAAGACCCCATCATCGCATGAAACAATTGAATTTCTATCAATAAATATACTCTCTGTTGTTATAATGACGTTGTATCCGTCTACAAAAAGAGGTTTATTTTTTATTGCGTCAATATCAACAAACTTTCTTTTATGATCTTCTGATTTCTGGGAAGAAAAGACCGCTCTCACAAGAAAATTTCTCTCTCGCTTACCTAAAAGATACCTATTAGCAACAAATGCTACAGCACCTTTTTTCTTGTAACCATGATCAAGGAGATACCTGAGATCGTGTGCTGCGTCTTGAAGTTTACCCTTGGCTTGCATAATAATCTACATGAATTGCCAGCGCCCATGCTTGATTAGATTTTCTACCATCCAAATATACATTTGCGATTTCTTTATCTATTTTATTTAGTTCTTTTAGAAAGGCGTTGTCAAGTGATTTTGATTTTTCACATGTGGGGCTGCATGGGACATGAAATATCCCAAAAAGATCAAATTTTCGCTCATATTCAATAAGCTGGTTCCAGTACCTTAAAATAGGATGCACTCCTTTTTTTAAGTCCTCTATGTATTTTTCAACACAACATAAGGGATAGCCATAAAAATCTCCAAAAATCCTGATTGATTCCTCTCTTGAAGAAAATTTTACATCAAATGCTTTTTTATAAAGTTTAAAATGATCTTCATCAACAGAGATGGTAACAGGGACTCTTCCATTTGTTGGTTCATCCTCAAAAAAATATACATTAAGATCTCTGAGAACTTCCCTCAGATCATCTATTCCTTTTTTGGGATAACCAATTCTTCCACCAGGTCTCGTCATGGTGGATACCAAAATGATATTTGCCATGCTCATATAGGATAAATCAAGCTTTTTGAGTCTTTTTGTATCCAAATTATCCCCTCCTTTTTGCTGCTATAATAAGCACGCGATCAGAAGTATTCTCGGCACGATCTGCTATCTTACCAAGTCTTCTTACAGTGTCTTTAAGCTCTATTAAAGTTAGAATGCCGAATTCCCTTTTTCTGTACGATTTATAAATCTTTCTTAAAATGACTCTTTCTCTTCTATCGACCATCTCTTCTTTTTTTTCAACTTCATGTGCCTTAGAAACTGCAGCTTCCAAATCTACATCAAGCATTTTGATGCATTCTCTTAAAACAAGTGTGGTGTCGCATATCATATCTGTGAGTTGTAGAAAGTCGTCCCTAAATGTGCTTGGAAATTTTATTCTGCTAAGACAAATCCCATAGGCTGTCTCCTGTATCATATCAGCAACGCTATCCACAAGTTCAGCCAGAACAATTCTATCTTCTCTACCAAAAGGTAGGAATGCTCCTTTATAAAACTCAACCTCCATTTTCCTTCTAAGTTCATCAGCCGCATTCTCAAGTCTGGATATCTCCTTGACCTTCTTATCTACCATCTCAAATTCATTTTCACAAAAGTGTATCATCAACTCTTTAAGCTTACAGACACAGCCATATACTAATTCTACATGTTCCTTTGAGTCTTTTTCAACCTCAATTTCTCTACCAAAGAGTTTTCTCATGGTATCCCTTTTAATTAATTGTAACTCATATTATAAATAAATTAACAATAGAATTAAATCGCTGCTGACCTTTGGTATATTAAAGATATGATGGACGCTATAGAAAAGATATCAGATAATACCACTTATTAAGAATATGAAATATAAGAGGAATTCAAATGCTCGATAAAATGATTTTAAGGAGAATAATTTTTGAAAAAGTCCCAATCATTGGTATAGGATTTGTGGCAGGAGTGGTAAGTTCGATATTTGGTGTCGGAGGAGGAGTGATTTTAGTTCCAATGCTCACATTCCTACTAAATCTTGATATACATGAGGCAGTGGGAACATCGTTATTAATAATCATTCCTACTGCATTTGTTGGTGCTTATGTACATCATAAACTGGGTAATGTTAATTTAGAGATGGCAGTAATTGTTATAGTTGGTGGTGTAATCGGAGCATGGTTTGGTGCCCATATTGCAGAGATGACAAAATCAGTCTATTTGGAAAAAGCTTTTGGATTGTTGCTTTTGATAATATCCATAAAAATGATATTTGGAAAGTGAAAAAGAGTTATAAACAAGTAAAGGATTTTCTTGCCTAATTTTTTTCTGTACTTATCTGTTTGATAAGCCTTAATGCATCAAGAAGACCATGTGCATAACTTATACATCCAAAAGCAGTTAAATAATCCTGTTTTTTTAAATAATATCCTGTATCCCTGCAATACCTTTTAGCCATCTCAATTACCTTATTTTCTTCATCAGAAAACTCCAATAATCTTATTCCTTTTATATTTTTCTCAAACAAAAAAACGTCCTTTTTGATCCGCTTAACTTCTGTATTGTTCATTTTACCACCCAAAATCAACAAAAAAATTTTTATGGATCACCTTTCTTTCAACTGCTTCCATGAATGATATATTCGCTGTAAGACGGTCAAATATCCAAGTATCATCACCAAAATCACAGCAACGTTTAATAAATTTAAAAAAGCACCTGCCATGAGAATAACAAGACGTTCTGCCCGCTCAGCAACTCCCACGTTGCAGCTAATTCCTTCGACTTCTGCTCTTGCTCTTACATAACTTACGCTTAAGGAAGCATGCAATGCCAAAATCCCAAAAAGCCAATCTACAAAACCACCATAGATAATGCCAATCAATATAAATGCATCTGTAAATCGATCACATGTTGAATCCAAAATACCTCCAAATTTTGTGGCGGAAGAGTGATTCCTTGCTACTGCACCATCTACAATATCAATAAAGCCGCTTAATCCTATCAAAACGCCTCCTATAATTAAATTACCACGTGCAAACATGTAGGCAGACAGAAGACCCACAAGTAAACCAGTTATAGTTAAAATATCAGGATTTATGTGGATCTTCTCTCCAATGGGATCCGTGAGGATTCTAAGATATGGTCGCAGTCTGCCGAGCATGTTGGTAATTTAAGTTTCATCAAGATATAAAAAAGTGATCAGATGAAAATACTCAAGATAGATTCAAAAGATCCTGAAAAAGAGAGGATAAAAATTGCTATAGATGTCCTAAAAAAAGGTGGCGTAGTGGTCTATCCAACAGACACGATCTATGGTCTTGGTGCAAATATATTCGACATGGAAGCTGTTAGAAAGGTGTATTCAATAAAAAAAAGGCCTTTTACTAAACCTTTATCTGTATGTGTCTCCAACATTGTCGATATAAGAAAAATCGCTTATGTGGATAGAGATACAGAAAAAATCGTCGAAAAGATCCTTCCTGGTCCCTTTACTATAATTTTAAAGAAAAAAAAGCATGTGCCTTCTGAATTAACTGCTGGTTTGGAAAAAATAGGGATAAGAATCCCGGATAACAGGATATGCATGGAACTTTCAAGAGAATTTCCAATAACAACCACAAGCGCCAACGTATCTGGAGGAAAAGCCCCTGAATCTGCAGAAGAAGCTATCAAACAGTTAGGTAAGACGGTTGACATTGTTTTAGACTCAGGAAGATGTAGGCATGGTATCCCATCTACTGTAATTGATATGACAACATATCCACCGAAGGTATTAAGAAAAGGTGCTCAAAAACCTCTTTTTTTATAGATGTAGGGCCTTCGAGACTTTTAAAGGAAGCTGTGCAATACCCTGGTTTCGTGACATTGAAAATTATGACTTTTCTAAAGTTTATCAACGCAGGACCTAAGATCGCCTTTCTGACCAATCCTTTGGAGAGGATTGACCCAAGAAACCCTTTGTGAGAGCGTTGACGTAAATATTTTGATCAACCTTTTTCTAAAAGGTTGTTGATCAACTTTATTAGAAGTTGCAGCAAAGTTATTTTTAACTTAACGTCAAATCTAAAATAGGTGTGATCTTGAATAGGCTATCAGACATGAAAAAAAGTACCAAGATACCCACTGGATGTTCAATAGACAATATCTTGGGAGGAGGTATTGAAAAGGGTACTCTAACCCAACTTTATGGTCCACCAGGATCTGGAAAGACCAACATAGCCTTGAAGCTATCGGTCCAATGTGCAAAAAATGGAAAAATGGCAATATTTGTTGACACAGAAGGTGGATTGTCAATAGATAGAGTAAATCAGATGGCAAAGGATGATTTTAATGAATTTGCCCGTAACATAATAGTCTTTAGGCCCACCACTTTTCAAGAACAAGACGAAGCTTTAAAAACCATCGAGAATATCATAGAATCTAATAAAGAAAGGGTAGAACTTGTAGTTTTAGATTCTGCAGTCGCATTATATAGGCTAAAAGAAGGTAATTCCACACAGATTAATCGAGAACTTGGCAAACAGATGGCACTTTTATCCAAACTCGCAAGAAAGTATGATGTGGCTGTGATCATAACAAATCATATCTACTCAGTATTTGATGGTGATGGCACAATAGAACCCATTGGTGGTACAATTTTAAAATACTGGAGCAAAGTAATTGTAGAGTTGATGGAAGGAGATGAAATTGGAGAGAGATTTGCCGTATTAAAAAGGCATAAAAGCAGACCAGAAGGACTTAAAGTAAAATTTAGGATTGTTGATAGGGGATTAGAGTGAAAGTTAGTATAATTGGGGCATCAGGAAGGGTCGGTAAAAATACCGCATTTTGCCTGGCTGAGGAGAATGTTATAGATGAACTGGTACTTATATCTCGCAAAGGAAGCATTGATAAGGTAAAAGGAGAATCTCGTGATATTTACGATGCCCTGGCTGCTAAAGGAATAGATGTTTTGATAAAACCATCCTCTGACCTTGAAGATATCAGAAATTCAGATATCGTGGTTTTGGCTGCCGGAATTCCAAGAAAACCCCACATGTTGAGAATGGATCTTGGTGTGCCAAATGCCAAAATAGTTGCAAAATATTCAAAAGAAATTGCAAAATTCTCTCCAGATTCTATAATATTTGTTATAACCAATCCTGTTGATATTATGACTTACGTAGCATTTAAGACATCTGGGTTTGAAAAAAACAGAGTTTTTGGTCTTGGAACCCACTTAGATTCCATGAGACTTAAAAACCAAATAGCAAAACATTTCAATGTGCATGTAAGCGAGGTACACACAAGAATAATAGGAGAACATGGAGATGGCATGGTTCCACTTATAAGCTCAACATCTATAGGTGGAATACCAATTAAACATCTTTCAGATTATAAAACCTTCAACGTTGAAGAGGTCATCAAGAAAGTACAAAAAGCAGGTTCCAGCATAATCGCTAAAAAGGGTGCAACAGAATATGGACCTGCCTTTGCCATTCTAAACATTGTAAATACAATTTTGAATGATGAAAAAAGGATATTAACAGTTTCAGCGTATCTTGATGGGGAAATAGAAGGTTTGCATGATATTTGTTTAGGAGCTCCTGTTAAACTCGGATCAAGTGGTATAGAAGAGATAATCCCTATAAAAATGGATGAAAATGAAAAACGAAGCTTTATAAATGCTGCAAACACCATAAAAAATGCTACAATTGAAATTATAGGATCAGTTAACAACCTACAAGAAAAAATTGTTCAAGATTCATGATAGATGTCTTTTGATCAACTTTATTAGAGGTTGACGAAAGGTTGTAATAGATGTATCATCTGTAAGTTGTGAGAGATATGATCTTGCCAAAAAAATATGCAAAGGCTGTAAGAATACTGCCAAAAGGGTTTAAAACAACCAACGAGTTTTTTTATCATGTATTTGGAGATAAGGACATGATCTGGATGGGTCAAAACACCAACCATCTCCATGAAAACACCCAGATCATAGATGCCATGATAGAGTGTATAAAAAGCAGGGAGTTTTCTAAATACCCGCCTCCAGAAGGGCTCCCTGAACTTAAAAACCTCATACTTGAAGATCTAAGACTCGATGATAGGTTTGATGTTCTAATAACAGCTGGTGGTACAGAATCTCTTTATCTTTGCATGAGTGCCCTCCTAAACCCAAAAGATCATGTTATAACATGTGATCCAGGTTATCTTATCATAGACAACTTTGCAAGCAGATTTAGCAGTGGTGTAATAGCTGTTCCCATCTACAATGAGGAGTGTAACTACAAACTTACCCCAGATCTTGTAAGCAGCCATGTCAATAAAAACACCAAAATGGTATCTCTTGTTGATCCACTAAATCCTCTT
>CAZLGO010000032.1:0-683 GCA_964559295.1 uncultured Methanobacteriaceae archaeon | reverse complement strand
GGGAAATTAAAGAATTTGCAGAGCTATCTATTGACGAAGATGTATATTTGCTGCATGATATAACCTACCGTGAGTTCGCAAGAGAACATCACCTTTTAGCAAAGCATGCTGCAGAGAAAACCATCACCATCTACAGTTTCTCAAAGATTTGTGGTATGGCAGGTTTGCGAATTGGTGCTATAATCAGTACAAAGGAAGTTATAGATTCCGTAAGAGATGTTGTTATAAATGACCTTGGAACAAATGTAGTTGCTCAAAAGGGCGCTATAGCTGCTTTAGAATCTAAAAAATACTGGTTAGATGATGTGAAAAATCGTACAAGAGAAAACCAGAAGATCATCAAAAAAGCTGTTGACAAAATAGAGGGAATCTTTATACCTGTTTATCCTTCAGACGGCAACATGCTTGTGATTGATATGTACGAGGCAGGTGTAAAGCCTGTTGATGTTGCAGAATTTCTACTTGAGAATAAGATATTTGCAAGGGAAGGATCTTACACAAGCAACTTGTTTGGTCACAGATACTTAAGGGTAAGTTTTTCTATACCTGAATATCAGGTTGAAAAATTTGCTCGCTGTTTTTTGGATGCAATGGAGACTCTTAAGATGTCTAAATAATTATAAAACATTAAAGAGAATTTTGATTAACTTGACTTTTTAGATTTTTGTTTTTGTGTTCTGATT
>CAZLGO010000031.1:1584-19256 GCA_964559295.1 uncultured Methanobacteriaceae archaeon | reverse complement strand
AAGCAAATATCCTTGTTGGTGAGGGTAGTACTAATTTAATGGAATTTTCAATTGAATAACCTGAATCATAAAGCATTATATCTTGGGTGCCCTCTCCCACATCAACTGCTAAAATCCTCATGATGTTGTCTTGTATTTTTTTATATAATAAATCAACGCCAATCTAAAACCAAAACATTTAAGAGTTAACAAATAGACCTGTAAAAATGGTGATTTTATGTACAAAGTTACACTAGATCCAGAGGATATTCCAAAAAAATGGTACAATATAGTTCCGGATTTGCCATCACCACTTCCAATGCCTTCAGAACCTGAAGAAGGCGGAAGATTGGAGATGTTGCCTAAGATATTTCCTAAGACAGTATTAGGACAAGAAATGGCACAAGATCGGTGGATCAAAATTCCAAAAAAGATAAGGGCTTTTTATGAAATGCTTGGAAGACCAAGTCCCTTATATCGTGCTAAATGTCTTGAAGATTTTCTGGATACTCCTGCCAAGATCTTCTACAAGAGGGAAGATCTATCTCCTACAGGGAGTCACAAGGTAAATACGGCCATCGCACAGGCATATTTTGCCAAAGAAGATGGTGCAGAGCGACTTGCTACAGAAACAGGAGCTGGACAATGGGGTTCAGCATTGTCACTTGGATGTTCCATGGTGGGTTTGGATTGCACTGTATACATGGTTAGGATTTCATACACACAAAAACCCTACAGAAAAACAATCATGCAGATCTACGGTAGTGAAGTTATACCGTCTCCAAGTAATAAAACAGAATTTGGAAAGAAGATGTTAAAAAGTGACCCTCAACATCCTGGTTCATTGGGAATTGCAATATCTGAGGCTATCGAGGATGCTCTAAGTGATGAAAACGTATACTATTCATTAGGAAGCGTTTTGAATCATGTACTTCTGCATCAAACTATTATTGGACTTGAAATCAAAAAACAACTGGATATAATTGACGAAACACCTGATATATTCATTGGATGCGTAGGAGGTGGAAGTAACTTTGGAGGAGCTGCCCTACCATCTATAAAGGATCATATCGATGGGCTTATAAACTGTAAATTCATAGCAGTAGAACCTACATCGTGTCCAACTCTAACGAAAGGGGAGTACAGATACGATTTTGGAGATACAGCTGGATTAACACCACTTTTGATGATGTATACATTGGGTCATGACTTTGTACCGCCGTCTGTCCATGCTGGAGGATTAAGATACCATGGGATGGCTCCTATAATCGCCCTCTTGGTGCATGAAGGAATCATTGAAGGGAGAGCTGCTTCGCAAAACGATGTGTTTAAAGCTGGAGAGATTTTTGCAAAGACTGAGGGTGTAATTCCAGCGCCAGAGACATCTCATGCAATAAAAGTAGCAATAGATGAGGCTTTAGAATGTAAGAAAAATAAAGAAGAGAAGACGATTGTGATTAATTTCTCTGGTCATGGGCTTTTGGATCTTAAAGGATATGAAGATTACCTGAAAGGTGTTCTTGAGGATTAATTTCTCGTTTTTTATTTTTTTAATATAATTCTATGCTTATTAACTGATTTACACGATTTAAAAAGCTAAGTTATTATTATACGATGTTTTTAAAGACCTTAGAGTTTCGATACGTATAAATACTTATACTTACATGATCATGATTGAGTTTTCAAAAAAAAGCAATAAATGACAAAAGGTGACAAAATGGAACATAAATCTGCTTTAATATTAGTTGGTATTCTGATGGGTTTAGCGCTTTTAGCTGGAGCGGTTATCGCTACACTTATGTTTCCAGGCCAAATGCAACCAAATGTGCAAATAACTACTGATAATATCACATCGAAAAACCAATCACCGCAAACAACACAGGTTTCAACATCGGTCTCTAAAAATTCATCTGGAAAATCAGACGGAACAAATAAACCAAATACGTACACATGTTCAGTATGCGGTGGAGATGGTTGGATATCATGTTCAGCATGCGGTGGAAGCGGTGTTGTTGAAAATGAAACTGCTTGTCCAGTTTGTAATGGAGCTGGAGGGCATCCTTGCGAAAATTGTGGCGGAGATGGCATTGTAGGTAATTAGGAGCGTTAAAAATGATAAACTGGAGAAAAATTTTGCCATTACTCCTGATAATCCTATTTTTAGTTTCGACAATTAGTATTTCAGCCGCAGTTCAAGAAATTGAAATAGGACGAGAATCTTATGGTTACGTGAAAAAAATTGGTCCCTATGGAAATGGAGGCAGTAAGATCGGAATCATCATTGGAGTTCACCCCCAGGAAGGAAACGTTCGTGAAGCAATGTTTGATGCTATAGAAAGTTTAGGAAGTACCTTAAAGAACCAGATATACGTCTACAGAATTGTCGTTACAAAAGATGCAGATGATCGGGAAAAAAGCAGAATACATGGTGAAACCTTAGCAAACAAATATGTTGTTCCTGATGTTGATAAAAGCTACAGCTTGGTTATGGATGTGCATGGGCATAGGGGGCTTTATGAATCTGGTAAAAACAATTTTATCTTCGCACCTGCCAAGGATAGTACATCTGAAATCCTGGGGCATGAAATCGCAGACAGCATAAACTGGCTATACTATTACTACGTGGAGGGAACCAGTCCTCCAAAGGTGACAATACCAATAGCCCAGAAAGGGGTACCGGCTTTAATCGTTGAACTATACAGGAATGTCGACCAAGTACAATTAGAGAATAGATGTGGCGAAGTTATTAAAACCATAGATGCGTTATTCAATACGAATCGGTTGGCAGGAGGCGACAGATATCAAACAGCAGTAGCAATTAGCAAAAAAGGATGGCCTAACGGGTCAAATTATGTTATTATCGTGAGGGGAGATGATTTTGCAGATGCCCTGTCAGCTGGTCCTGTAGCTTCCTTAAGAGGTGCTCCCATTTTATTGGGTACCTCACAACAATTAGAACGAGATAATCCAACGTATGCCTCGAGTATAAAAAACACCCTTATAAATGAAGTTAAAAGATTAAAAGCCACCAATGCTATAATTTGTGGAGGAACAAGCGCTGTTTCACAAGAAACAGAAAATATTCTAAGATCTGAAGGAATAACAACGGAAAGAATTTCTGGCTCAGATAAATACCAAACGTCTATAATGTTGTCACAAAAGGAATTTAGGAGTGCAAATACAGCGCTAATTGCAAGAGGAGACCTCTATCCAGATGGTTTAGCAGCTGGACCTTTGATTTCACTAAAAAACGGCCCAATTCTTTTAGTACCTTCTACTTCCTTTCAAGAAAATTCTCCAGCTTCTTCACAAAAAATAATAGATAATGTTAAAGCAGAACTGCAAAGATTAAATGTTAAAAATGTTATTATAGCAGGTAGTGATAAAGCCATCTCTTTAGACGTTGAACAGCAACTTCAAAATATTGGTATCAAAACAACAAGATATGCTGGACAATCAAGATATGAAACTGCTGTTGAGTTGGCAAAAGCTTATGCTTCCCAAGAACCTCCAAGTTGTGTTGTAATAGCAACAGGATCAAACTTTCCTGATGCGTTAGCTTCGTCACCATTTGCTTTCAAAAACAATGGCGTTGTTTTACTAACTCAAAAGGATTCCCTACCTGCTGTGGTAAAAAATTTCTTAAGTATGTATAAACCAGATGAGGCATATGTAGCTGGTGGGAAAAGCGTTATAAGCGATTCTGTTATATCTGAGATAGTTGCAATAATTAGGACATAACCCACTTTTTTTGTCTTTTTCGCGTACTGTTTAAAATCGCATCAATTCTTAAAGTAAGGCGATTTATTTGCCGATGTAAAAAAGCTACTTATTTATATGGATTAGATCTAATATTATTCAAAGTAATCATGGAGGATTGTATTATGTACCAGATAGGGGAAGCTTTAGTAGGAGAGGGTAATGAAGTGGCTCACATTGATTTGGTAATTGGAGATAAGGATGGACATGTTGGAGCTGCTTTCGTGGACAATTTAACACAGCTTTCAATCGGTCACACACCACTTCTTTCTGTTATAAGACCAAATTTGATTACAAAACCTGCGACTTTGATTGTACCAAAGGTTACAGTAAGAGATATGAGGGATGCGGAGAAGGTTTTTGGTCCTGCACAAACTGCTGTTGGACGAGCTGTTGCAGATGCTGTTTATGAGGGACTTATACCAAAAGATAAAGCAGAAGATCTTGTAATAATTGCAAGTGTCTTTATTCATCCAGAGGCAGAAGATTACCGTAAGATATATCAGTACAACTATGGAGCAACAAAATTGGCAATAAGAAGAGCAATGGACGGTTATCCGCCAATTGAAAAAGTCTTATCGGAAAAAGACCGTGGTAAACATCCAATAATGGGCTTTAGAGTAATTAGATTGTGGAATCCTCCATATCTGCAGGTGGCATTGGATTTGGACGATTTTGATGAGGTGGAGAGAATAATAAAAAGCATTCCAAATCGTGAAAGGATCCTACTTGAGGCTGGAACACCGCTTGTTAAAAAATTCGGAGTTGGAGTTGTAAGCAAAATCCGCAAACTTAGAAAAGATGCTTTTATAATTGCAGATCTTAAAACATTGGATGTAGGAAGAATAGAGGTTAAAATGGCTGCAGATGAGACAGCTGACGCTGTTGCAATTTCAGGACTTGGAACAAAAGAATCAATTGAAAAAGCGATTCACGAGGCAACAAAACAGGGAATATACTCCATACTTGATATGATGAACGTTAAGAATGTTGTTGGAAAGTTATCAGATCTAAAATTAAAACCAGATGTTGTTCTTCTGCACAGAAGCGTTGATGTAGAAACTTCTGCAGCAGAAAGAGGTGAGAAAATCGAAGAAGTAACAGAATGGGGCAATATAACCCAAATTAAAGAGATTTTGGGCGAAGGAAAACTTATAGCTGTTGCGGGCGGGATAACTCCTGATAGAGTAGACGAGGCAAGAAAAAATGGTGCTGATATCATCATTGTTGGAAGATACATTACAGGTTCAAGGGATGTAAGACGTGCAACAGAGGATTTCTTGGAGTACATGCCCCCAGATCCAGATACAATGAGACTGGCACTTGATGAAGATGAGTCAATTTAATCTGAGGGTAAAATGAAAAAGTACAGATGCAAAGTTTGTGGTTACATATACGATCCTGAAAAGGGTGATCCGGATTCAGGGATAGATCCAAACACGCCATTTGAAGAACTGCCGAATGACTGGGTTTGTCCAATATGTGGAGCCGGGAAAGATCAGTTTGAGGTTGCAGAAAAAATTGCAGGCGCAAAAAAGCCTGAAAAGGACCATTTTATATTAGGTATATGTGGAAGTCCAAGAAAACAGGCTACTGATTATGTTTTAAGAGAATCTTTGAGCATGTTAGAGAACGGTGGCTTTAAAACAGAATTTTTCAGTGTTAGGGGCAAAAATATCAGACCTTGTCAGCATTGTGATTATTGCTTAAAAAACAAAGAATGTGTTCTCAAAGACGATATGTACGAGCTTTATCCTTTGCTTAGAGATGCCAAGGGAATAATAATGGCAACACCAGTTTACAACGGAGGAGTTAGCGCACAAATAAAAGCTGTAATGGACAGGTGCAGAGCTTTAGGTGCAGCTGACTACGATTTTTTCAGGTATAAAATTGGCATGGCTATTGCAGTTGGAGGAGATAGACTTGGGGGACAGGAACTGGCAATACAACAGATCATGACATTCTACATCCTAACTGGAGCAATACCAATAAGTGGTGGCTCCTTTGGAGCAAATTTAGGAGGAACTTTTTGGTCAAAGGATACTCTTAAGGGTGTAAAAGAGGATGATGAGGGATTCAGAAGTCTAAGGAAAACCATAAAAAGATTTGCCGAATTTTTAGGAAGGTTTGAAGTTGAAAAAAATGGCTCTATGTAAACCATTTGTGAAATGGGCAGGTGGCAAACGCCAACTGGTGGATCATCTCACTAAACACATTCCTCTTGAATTTAACACCTATTACGAACCTTTTTTAGGAGGAGGAGCACTTTTCTTTTGGTTATACAATCGTGGCATAATAAAAAAAGCAGTTTTAGGAGACATCAATGACGACCTGATCAACGCCTACCGTGTAATCAAAAACAAAGTCTCCGATCTAATCTTAGAGCTCTCATCTTCAAAATATAAAAATGAAAAAGAGGTTTTTTATAAAATAAGAGAATCTGAACCCGATGATCCTGTATTAAGGTGTGCAAGATTCATTTATTTAAATCGAACCTGCTACAATGGACTTTATCGGGTAAACTCAAAAGGAAAGTTCAATGTTCCTTTTGGAAGATATAAAAATCCAAAGATACTTGATGAGGAAAATCTGGTTGCTGTAAGTGAGTCTCTTCAGGATACCAGTATATTAAATGAAGATTTTGAAAAAACCTTAAGTGGTGCATCGAAAGGCGATTTTGTTTATTTTGACCCTCCCTATCACCCATTAAACGAAACTTCAAGGTTCACAAGCTACACAAAATACGATTTTAAGGAGAAGGATCAGGAAAGGCTTGCACATGTTTTTAAGAAATTAGATAAAAAAGGATGCTATTGTCTTTTGAGCAATTCAGATACAGATTTCATTAGGGATCTGTATTCTGAATTTAATATCTCTGTTGTAAACGCAAAAAGAAGCATAAACTCTAATGCTGAAAAGAGATGTAATGCTACTGAGTTGATAATTAAAAATTACTGAGAGGTAAACCTGCAAAGAACAGTTGCAAGAACTATTAGAGATTCATACCTTGCCTAAAAGAATTAAATAGGTGTGATCATTTTGTAAGTTGCAATTCTTCTTATTTTATAGGTGATTTTATGAGCCTAAAGCTGGTAAAAGGAAGTTTCATGATCATGATTGGTCACCTTATATTTCGGGTGGGTGGCTATATCTACAGATTCATAATGAGTAGAATGCTTGGACCAAATGGATACGGGCTTTTAGGTCTTACAATTCCATTTCAAGGCATTCTCCAAATATTATCTACCGGAGGTTTACCGCCTGCCATTGCGAAGTATGTAGCACAATATGAGGCACTTGACGATGGAGAGATGGCAAGGCAGGTTGTATTAACATCCTTAAAATGTATGATGCTTTTTGGGATCATCTGTAGTCTTTTTGTATTCTTTTTTGCAGAACAGATTGCAATAAAAATCTTCCATAAACCTGGTGCAATTCTTCCACTTCAAGCTGTTGCGCTCATAACTCCTTTTAGTGCTGTTTTGGGTGCCTTAAGAGGAGCATTTCAAGGTGTTTATAAAATGGAATATATCCTGGCTTCTCGTGTAGTTGAAATAACATTCATGATAATTTTTGCCATTATTCTTGTTTCTGTGGGGCTTTATGCTGCGGGAGCTGTTATTGGAACTGCTTTTGGGTTTGTGATATCCACCATATTCTCGTTGTTCTTGTTTAAGAAGTATCTTTTGAAATATTTTCCAAAACCCCAAAAGAAATTTCCTCTAAAAGATGAAATGAGACTTATAAAAACACTTTTATTGTTTTCCCTTCCGGTTATAATAACCTCTCTTTCTGAAATAACCATATATGACATAAGCACTTTTGTTATAGGTGTATACATGCCTGCTGCGTATGTAGGATATTACACTGCGGCAGATCCTATTGCAAGACTTCCTCTTATTATTTCGCTGTCTGTGGCAACCTCAGTGCTTCCTGCAGCATCTGAAGCTTCGAGTCTAAAGGACATGCAGCTTCTTGAGAATTATATAATTCAGTCTTATCGTTATGTTATTTTAATTGTGCTTCCAATATGTGTTGGAATAGCCATATTCTCAAAACCAGTTCTTGGGCTGCTTTTTGGACCTAATTTTATATATGGAGCAGATGCACTAAGAGTCCTTGTAGTTGGGATGACATTTTACACTCTTTTTATGGTGTCAGCGAGTATAGCACAGGGTATTGGAAATCCACGGATGCCCATGATTATTCTCGTTGTAGGGACCCTGATAAATCTTTTGTTGAACTTGATATTCGTACCCCTTTATGGGATCGTGGGCGCTGCCGTGGCAACAACGATCGCAGCATTCTTAATAATGGTTGCAATAATTTGGAAAACGTTTCAAATAACAAAAGTAAGACCACCTTACATCGATTTTGGTAAAATAGTCTTAGCATCACTTATAATGGCCGTTCCTCTAATTTTGATCCCAAAAACCAACATTGGATTTTCGATGGCTCTTTTAGTCTCTCCTGTGGCGTATTTAATTGCCTTTACATTTTTAAGAGGTTTTGAGAGTCGAGATGTTAGAATGCTAAGAAGATTGGAAAGAAGGTTAGGGCCACTGGCCGGAGTTTTTGAAAAATTGGTTAATTTTATAGAAAGGTTCGCCACATAAATAATCAAGACTACATGGAGATATCATTTCATGAATATAAGAGAAAGCACTGAATACAAATTAGAAATTGGGAACAGATCTACTTTATTGGATCATAAAAAAGTTAAACTTTTAAAATACATTGAAAAACACGGATCCATCATGAAAGCTTCAAAAGAAACAGGCGTACCATACAGAACAGCCCTTAAATACATTGAAAAAATAGAAAATGAACTCTCATCGCCTGTTGTTTCAACAAAAAGAGGTGGAAAAGGAGGAGGAGGCGAAAGCAAACTTACAGATATGGGTAAATTTATTATAAGAGAACATGATAAATTTGATAGTATCTTAAAAAAGCATGTTGATGTAAATGAGATACAAGGATACGTTTCGGGCATTGATATACAAAATAAGGTCATTAAAATAACTTCAAATGGAAAAAAGATCACAATTCCTGGGTTTGGAAATTTGGATATTGGAGATAAGGTTTTAATTCTAATAAGTCCAGAAGACATCTTTGTCATGTTAAAACCGCAAGAATCAAGCGTTAGAAACATCTTAGAAGGTAAGATAATCGAGATGAAATTCCAAAATGGGATGGTGAGACTTAGTATAAATTTAGGTGAAAAAATTAGTATCTTTGCAGACATCACAAAGTATTCAATGGACAAACTTAAGTTACATCTTGGCAAAAAGATATTTGTAGGATTTAAAGCAACCTCAATGGCAGTAGTTAAGATATGAAGATCGTAGTAGATAACGAAAAATGTACAACCTGTGGCATCTGTAGAGAAGTCTGTCCAAAAGGGGGAAAAATCTGGGGCATAAATAGAAAAAAAAAGAAGGCCGAGGCTTCAAATTTAGAATTCTGTCATTTATGTACATTTTGTGCTTCAAAGTGCCCAGAAGAGGCAATAAAAATAATTAGAGAGTGATATTATGAAAAAAAGAACATCATCCATAAAAAGGAGCACGTCTGAAACCCACATTGAAATTTCACTCAACATTGATGGGGAGGGCAAATCTAGGATAGACACTGGCATTGAATTTTTTGACCATATGCTGGACTCCTTTGCAAGACATGGCTTCTTTGATCTTGATGTGAAAGCCAAAGGAGATCTCAGTGTAGATGATCATCACACAGTCGAAGATGTAGGAATATCGCTCGGAGAAGCTTTCTTAGATGCAATGGGTGATAAAAGAGGAATAAAGCGTATATCACATTCTGTTGTTCCAATGGACGATGCTATTGCTACTGTTGCAGTTGACATAAGTGGCAGAGGTTATACTGCCATAGATCTGAAGTTTATGAGGTCTAAAATAGGAGATCTTAGCACAGAAAACATCAGGCATTTTATCGAATCATTTGCAAGTTCTGCTCGCATGAATATCCATGCTAAGGTTGAGGGTAAAAACGACCATCACAAAATAGAAGCTTTCTTTAAAGCATTTGCACGTGCTTTGAAGGATGCTTCGAAAATAGAACATGGCGTAGTTCCAAGTACAAAGGGTGTTTTGTAGAAGTCTTAACCAAAAGATTTAAATTAAAAGCCATATAATTTTAATTAAGATATAGTAGAAACCGTGAAAAGACCAATGGGGAGGAACCACGTATTTATTTGAGATATTTCACGTTGCAGTTCCTCTCATAGTTCTGACAAGTTTTTACAATACTATAGCATTTTAACATACAAAGGAAAAGATGCGGCCAATGTTCTTTTTAAGATATGATTATGTTAAAAAAGCCCTTATTCTTCTTCTTTTGGCGATAGCTTTAGAGCTATCCTACATCCTCCTGAACTTATGTCTATCTGTCTCTTTGCCATCAGGTTGGAGATGTGATAATTCTATTGCTTGTTTTGATACCCCTCTATTATTTCAAATCTAAGATCAAAGCTGGAAAATAGATTCTGATTTTATAGTAGATTTTAAGTCCTTCTTAGAAGTTTTTTGAATTGTTGATTGCAACATTTATATACATAAAATGTAGAATCTAAATTACCGATGGATGGTAAAAACCAGATGAAAAAGGAGGTAAATGGATGGCAAAACCAATATACGTAAAGTTTGATGTACCAAAAGAAATAGCTGATAAGGCCTGTGAGGCTTTAGAGATAGCAAGAGACACAGGTAAAATAGCAAAAGGTACAAATGAGGTAACAAAAGCTGTAGAAAGAGGTGAAGCATTACTGGTAATTATAGCTGAAGATGTTGACCCACCTGAAATTGTCGCTCACCTACCTGTTCTTTCTGAGGAAAAGGATATTCCTTATGTTTATGTTGCATTAAAAGATGAATTGGGAGCAGCAGCAGGTTTAAACGTTGGTACAGCATCTTCATGCATAATAGACGCTGGTGAAGCGGAAGAGTTAATAAAAGATGTTGTTGAAAAGGTTGAAGAACTTAAAAAATAAATATTGCTTTTATTTTTACAAAAAGGTGATTATATGGAGGAAGCAGCTGCAGCTGAAGTAATCGAAGTTCTGAAGAGGACAGGGATGACAGGAGAAGTCATGCAAATAAAATGTAGGATACTTGAAGGACGAGATAAAGGAAGAATACTAACAAGGAATGTTATGGGACCTATACGAGAAGGCGACATACTCATGTTGCTTGACACTGTAAGAGAGGCTAAAGAAATTCGTATTCCTTAATGATAGGTGTTCATATGAGAAAGTGTTCATTCTGCGGCAGAGAAATTGAAAAAGGGACAGGTAAAATGTACGTGAAAAAAGATGGAACTGTGTATTTTTTCTGTAGCAGCAATTGTGAAAAGAACATGATTAAATTAAAAAGGGTTCCAAGAAGGGTAAAATGGGCAAGAAAATGATAGAAAGAAGCTTTGTAATGCTAAAACCCGATGCTTTACTTAGAAGAATGATAGGAAAAATAATAAGCAGATTCGAGGAACGTGGGCTTAAGATTGTAGCTGCGAAGATGATAAAGGTCAGCAAAAATCTTGCAGAAGAGCACTACGCTGAACACAAAAAAAAGCCTTTCTTTGATGAGCTTGTATGGTATGTAACCTCATCCCCAACCCTTGTTATGGTAATAGAGGGGGATGATTGCATAAGTGTTATAAGAAGGATGATTGGTGCCACAGACCCAAAAAAAGCAGATCTGGGGACTATAAGAGGAGATTATGCCATAAATACAGGTAGAAATATAATCCATGCATCCGATTCACCAGAATCTGCAAAAAGGGAAATAGAATTGTTTTTTGATGATTCTGAGATTCACAGCTACAAAATACCAGACGAACACCTAATATACGAAAAACCATAGTTTATTTTTATCTCGTTATTTTTTTTGTCCATAAAAGAGGAGGTTAAGTTGAAAATTCGATCCCCTATAGTATCTGTGCTGGGTCATGTTGATCATGGAAAGACCACTCTCCTAGATTTTATAAGAGGAAGTGCCATAGCTCAAAAGGAAGCAGGTGGGATAACTCAACACATTGGTGCAACAGAGATTCCCATAGACGTTATAGAGAACATCTGCGGCGAGTTTTTTAGGAAATTTGCTATTAAAAAAACCATTCCAGGACTTCTTTTTGTTGATACTCCAGGTCACGAAGCTTTTACTACTTTGCGAAAAAGAGGGGGTGCATTAGCTGATCTTGCGATCCTTGTTGTTGATGTTAATGAAGGATTTAAGCCACAAACACACGAAGCTTTAGGAATCCTAAAGTTATATAAAACTCCATTTGTCGTTGCAGCAAACAAAATTGATAAAACATATGGATGGCAACCACATGAAAACCTTCCTTTTCTTGAAAGCTATCCTAAACAAGCTCCAAGTGTTTGTGATACATTGGACAATAAAGTATATGAGCTTGTGGGAACTCTGCATGAAGAGGGCTTCGCTTCAGAAAGATTTGATAGGGTAAGAGACTTTAGAAAGCAGGTTTCCATAATTCCTGTAAGCGCAAAAACAGGTGAAGGCGTACCTGAACTTTTAGCCATGCTTATGGGACTTGCCAAACAGTATCTAAAGGAACAGTTGCAGATAGAGACAGATGTTCCGGCAAAAGGGACCATTCTTGAAGTAAAAGAAGAAATAGGACTTGGATTGGCCATTGACACTATTATATACGATGGAATAATAAAAAAAGGCGATGTAATTGCTCTTACAACTCAAGAAAATGTTATAACAACGAAGGTAAGATCACTTCTAAAACCAAAACCCCTTGAGGAGATAAGAGAATCAAAAGAGAGGTTTGAGAAGGTTGACGAGGTTGTAGCAGCTGCAGGGATAAAGATAGTAGCTCCGCATATAGAGGGTGCAATCGCAGGTTCGCCACTTCGAGTTGTGAAAGAAAATATCAAAGAAGCGAAAGAAGAGATTTTGGGGGAAATTGAGAGCATAAAAATCGATACTGATGAGATAGGTGTTACCATAAAAGCAGATACCTTAGGTTCACTTGAAGCTTTGGTTAACATGCTAAGAAACATGAGAGTCCCAATAAGGGTTGCAGACATTGGAGACGTATCAAAAAAGGATGTAATTGGGGCTTCGATTGTGAAAGAAGAAGATCCGCTCTATGGAGTCATTGTAGCCTTTAATGTCAAGGTTCTTCCATCTGCAGCAGAAAAGATAAAGGAATCTGGTATAAAACTCTTCTCTGGAAATGTTATATATCAATTGACAGAAGATTACGAAGAATGGATAAAAACTGAAGAAGAAAAGAAGAAAAGAAAATGGCTTGATGCTATAATACGCCCTGCTAAAATAAGAATAATTCCAAAATTGATATTTAGGCATAGCAAACCTGCAATTGTAGGTATTGAAGTTTTAAGCGGGAAAGTAAAGCGAAATTATGTCCTAATGAGAGAAGACGGGAGAAGAGTTGGAAAGGTTGAAAGTATGCAGGATAGAGGAGAAAGCTTAAAGTACGCGTCTTCTGGTCAAAGGGTTGCCATGGCAATAGCTGATGCAGTTTTTGGAAGAAGCTTTGGTGAAGGAGATATATTGTACGTTGATATACCAGAGAGTCACTACAAGGTATTAGAATCAGAACTCAAGAACAAACTTAGTGAAAATGAATACGAAACTCTCAATGAAATAGTAGAAATAAAAAGGAAGGAAAATCCAGACTGGGGAATCTACTAAAGAAGAAAACAATAAATATATAAAAGATTATAAAAAACCAAAATAAGAAGGAGGAGATATGTTGGCATTTAGACTGGTCATTTCAGAAGATGATAAGAGTTATCAAATTGAAGTTGAAGGTGATCAAGCAAAAAGTTTAGTTGGATATAAAATCGGCGATGAATTCGATGGTTCAATCGTTGGTTTGAAGGGATATAAACTTAAAATAACAGGTGGAAGTGATAAAAACGGTTTTCCTATGAAAAAGGATATAGAAGGACCAAGAAGAATAAGAAGCCTCTTATCAGGAGGAGTTGGATTTAAACCAAAGATAAGAGGGCAGCGGAGAAGAAAAACCCTTCGAGGAAACACGATATCAGAAGACATTGTGCAGATCAATACAATCATCACAAAAAAGGGTGAGGGGAACATAGAGGAAATTCTAAAGGTGTAACTTGTGAAAATACAATCTGAAGTAAACATAGGACTTGTGGGGCATGTTGATCATGGAAAAACTACACTGACAAAAGCATTATCTGGTGTATGGACCGACACCCATAGCGAAGAGGCAAAAAGAGGAATTTCGATAAGGTTAGGTTATGCAGATGTAACATTCAGAAAATGTCCTGTATGTCCTGCTCCTTCTTGCTATGGTACTGCGATCATATGTAAGCATTGTGGATCAGATACAGAGACTTTGAGAAAAGTGTCTTTTGTAGATTCTCCAGGTCACGAAACCTTAATGGCAACCATGTTATCAGGTGCCGCTATAATGGATGGAGCTATTTTAGTAATAGCTGCAAATGAACCATGCCCTCAACCTCAGACAAAGGAACATCTCATGGCACTTGATGTTATAGGAGTTAAAGACGTGGTGGTGGTTCAAAACAAAATCGATATTGTGTCAAGCGACAGGGCTTTAGAAAACTACCACGAAATAAAAGAATTTGTAGCTGGAACCTGTGCAGAGAATGCACCAATAATACCAGTTTCAGCACAGCATGGTGCAAACATGGATATTTTGATCCAGGCGATCCAGGATCGTATCAAAAGCCCTAAGCGCCAATGGGACAAACCTGCTATGATGTACGTTGCAAGATCCTTTGACATCAACAAACCAGGATGTCCGCCCAAGGATATTGTTGGAGGAGTAATAGGTGGCTCTCTTGTTCAGGGAAAGTTCAGGCTCGGTGAAGATATTGAAATAAAACCTGGTATAAGGGTTGAAAAAGCTGGGAGGGTATCCTGGATAAGTCTATATTCCGAGATTGTAAGCTTGATCGCAGGAGGCGAGTCTGTAGATGAAGTTGGTCCTGGAGGACTTGTAGGTGTTGGTACAAAGTTAGATCCATCTTTAACTAAAGCTGATTCCCTTTCCGGCTCTGTTGCTGGAGAACCTGGAACACTTCCCCCAGTTTTGCATGATTTTACCATAAAGACCTACTTACTTGAGAGAGTGGTAGGTACAAAAGAAGAGAGAGCAGTTGAACCTATAAAGACCACAGAACCTCTTATGATAAACGTGGGAACCGCAACAACCATTGGTGTTGTAACAAGTGCAAGGGATGATGAAAGTGATGTGAAACTTAAATTACCTGTATGTGCCAAACCAGGGCAAAGAATTGCCTTAAGTCGACGTGTTGGGGCAAGATGGAGGTTAATTGGATATGGTATTATCAAATAAAAAAGCAATTCTTGATGCAAATTTTTTATGACGTCTTTTCAGTTTCAGGTTGATATCATATCTGAACTTGAAAGAATTTTACCTTCATATGGATTATTGGTTCCGTCCTTTGTTATTGATGAGCTTGAACGGATAAAAAAAAGATCCAAAGGCTCTAATAGTATCGCAGCTTCCGTTGCTCTTGAAATTGCCTGTTCACCCCCTATCAAAGTAATTAAAGTAGATCTCGATGAAAATGAAAATGTTGATGATGCCCTTCTTCGCATATCAAAGGTCTTATGTACAAACGATCGTAAATTAAGAAAAAAAGCAAAAAATGAAGGTATTACTGTTGTATATCTACGCCAGAGAAAATACTTGGCAGTTGATGGATACTTGGGTGTTTAGTAATAAAATCATACAAATAGATAAGTTTTGATCAACCTTTTCTAAAAGGTTGCTTGTAAGGAGGAATTCTATGAATCTATGGAAAGATATACCACCTGGACCTTCTGCTCCAGAGGTTGTATATGCAGTAATTGAAATTCCAAGAGGATCAAGAAATAAATACGAATATGACAAAAAAAAGGAAGCATTTACACTTGATAGGGTCTTATATTCCCCATTTCATTATCCTACAGACTACGGTATAATCCCACAAACCTTGTATGACGATGGAGACCCTTTGGATATTCTTGTCTTAATGGATCAACCAACTTTTCCAGGATGTATAATCAATACAAGACCCATTGGGATGATGAGAATGCTTGATAGCGGAGATCAGGATGATAAGATAATAGGTGTACCGGTTGATGATCCAATGTGTGCAGATATTGATGATATTGACGATGTTCCAAGGCATCTTTTAGATGAGATAGCACATTTTTTCGAGGAGTACAAAAAACTTGAGGGAAAAATAACAGAAGTATTAGGATGGGAAAATGCTAAAAAGGCATTTGAAGCGATAAACCACTCTATAGAATTGTATAGGGGGATTTAATTGTATTTAATATCAAGAATCGAGGACATAGTAAGAATCCCACCAGATCGCTTCGACGAACCATTAGAGGATGTTGCGTTTGAATGTTTAAATGAAAGTTACATGGGAAAGATAGACAAAAACCTGGGTTTGATGATTACCGTCAAGGAAATAGAAGAGATCGGGATCGGCAGAGTTATAATAGGAGATGGCGCAGCTTATCATGATGTTGTCTTTACCGCCCTTTTTTTTAAACCTGAATTACATGAGATCGTTGAAGGAGAGGTTATTGAAATAACCGAATTCGGGGCATTTGTAAGAATAGGACCTATGGATGGTCTTGTCCATGTATCACAAGTAACCGACGATTATATAAACTACGATGGGAAGAGAGGAGCATTGATTGGCAAAGAAACAAAGAGAACACTTGAAGAAGGAAATAAGGTCCGTGCAAGAATTGTTGCCCTAAGTCTCAAGGGAAAATCATCGAAAGAGACTAAAATCGGTCTTACAATGCGCCAACCAGGTTTAGGAAGATTTGAATGGATTGAGAAGGAAAAAGAAAAAGGAAGATAAAAATGGTTACAAAAAAAGCATGTACAACATGTCACAGATTGTTGGAAGAGGAGCGATGTCCTATTTGCAACGTATCCACCTCAAGAAACTGGAGTGGTTTTTTAATAGTGATAGATCCAGAAGATTCAGACATTGCAAAAGAACTTGGTATAAATCTTCCTGGAGAATATGCATTGAGGGTTAGATAGTGTTAATACTAAAAAAAGAATTAAGATCAACTCTTAGGAGACCTTTTGGAAGACTTTATCCGTCTTTAGATGATTTAGGGAATTTGTTATCTGGAGGTAATCTTCTGATCTCCGTTGGTGATGTTACAACAAAAAATCTCTTAGATGCTGGGATAACCCCAGATATTAGCGTTATAGATTATAAAATTAAAAGAAAACCATCAAAATACAAGATAGAATATGACGCGGTCATTTTACATGCTAAAAACTCTCCTGGTACCATAACAGATGAACTCTGGGATGTTATCAAGGAAGGTATTGACATGGTCAAAAAATCCAAAAAGAACGTTCTAATCGTTGTGGATGGTGAAGAAGACCTATCTGTACTTCCCTGTGTTTTGGAATCTTCAGAAGGTTCTCTTATATTGTATGGTCAGCCAGGAGAGGGTATCGTGCTCGTGGAAGTTGATAAGGTAAAGGATAGAGCAAAAAATTTAATCAAAAAATTCAAGGAGGTAAAAAATGGAGATTAAAATAAAAGATCAAAGGGAAAACCCTCTTTTAAACAGGACCGAAATACATTTTGACTGTCTATACAAAGGAGAAAGAACTCCAAAGATCTTAGATGTTAAAAATAAGCTTCTTTCAATCTTAAATGCAGATAAAAAGCTTCTTGTTGTGGATAAACTAATACCAACCTTTGGAGAGGGTAGAGCGAATGGTTATGCAAAGCTCTATGATTCAGAGGATGATTTAAAGGAAATTGAAGCTAAACATGTAATAGCAAAGAACCAGGAAGAAGAACCTAAAGAAGAACCTAAAGAAGAACCTAAAGAAGAACCTAAAGAAGAACCTAAAGAAGA
>CAZLGO010000031.1:0-1484 GCA_964559295.1 uncultured Methanobacteriaceae archaeon | reverse complement strand
ACCTAAGGAGGAGTAAAATGAAGAAACACCAGCTTTACGAAGTCAAAGATAACAAACTCATAAGAAAAAATCCTTTCTGTGTTAGATGCTCAGATGGTGTTTTCATGGCAGATCATGGGGATCGGTACGCTTGCGGAAGATGTGGTTACACCCAATGGAAGGGTAGAGGATAGGTGAGGATGTTTTGAATCTAAGGGCAGGAAGACTTAAGGGAAAGATGAAAAAGGAGGCTGCATCTTTTACTTCTTCTTTGGAATTTGATGAGCGGATTTTTGAGGCTGATGTGGAGTGTAATATTGCACATACCATCATGCTTGCCAAGCAGAAGATAATTTCTCAAGAAGATGCAGATAAAATAATAAATGCTCTCCATGAGCTTAAAAAAGAGGGTATTGACGTACTTGATCTTGATCCATCCATGGAAGACATCCATATGGCGGTTGAAAATTATGTGACTCAAAAAATTGGCGATATTGCAGGATTCATGCATACAGCAAAATCAAGAAACGATCAGGTGGCAACAGATCTCAGATTAGTTTCAAAGAAGGAAATTGAAGAAATCAAAGCTGATATACTGAAATTCATAGCAACCCTCCTTGATATGGCAGAGAAACATACAGAAACCGTCATTGTAGGTTACACCCATCTTCAACATGCACAACCCACAACCTTTGCCCACCATCTTCTTGCATATGCAAATGCCCTAAAAAGAGATTATGAACGTTTAAAAGACGCTTACAAGCGGGTGGACATGAATCCTCTCGGCTCCGCAGCTATGACGACCACAAGCTTTAATATAAACCGTGAGATGACCACCGAGCTTTTAGAATTCAACAGCATAATGGAAAATTCAATAGATGCTGTAAGTTCAAGGGACTTTGCAGCAGAGACGGTTTTTTGCCTTTGCATGCTTGCCTCAACTTTAAGCAAGATATGTGAGGAGCTTATAATCTGGAGCACCTTTGAGTTTGGTATTGTTGAAATTGCAGATGAATTTTCATCAACTTCATCCATAATGCCTCAGAAGAAGAATCCAGACGTTGCAGAAATTGCAAGAGCAAAAACAGCGACTCTTTATGGGGAGCTTATAACCATCTTAACGATCCAAAAAGCATTGCCATACAGCTACAACAGGGATTTACAGGAGGTAACTCCGCATCTTTGGAATGCTGTGGACACTGCAAAATCAATGTTGAATGTTGTATGTGAAATGTTATCTACAATTAAAATCAACAAAAAACGTGCAACTGAGCTTGCAAAATCCAACTTTTCAACTGCTACGGAACTTGCAGATGTGATGGTTCAAAAGAAGAATATTCCATTCAGGATTGCACACAAAATTGTAGGGAAAATGGTTATAGAAGCTTTGGAAAGTAAGATTGCGCCTGAAAATATTGATTCGGAGTTTTTAGACAAAATTGCGCAAGATATGATTGGAAAATCACTTGATCTTGGTGATAAAACAATTAAAAAGGCTTTAGATC
>CAZLGO010000030.1:0-19324 GCA_964559295.1 uncultured Methanobacteriaceae archaeon | reverse complement strand
TTATTTAAATTCATTTTTTGAAGCTATGTCCGCTTTTACAACAACTGGTTTTAGCATGTTTTCAAATTTGGACACCGTTTGCTACACCATAAATTTCTGGCGTGGATTTACTCAGTGGCTCGGTGGAATCGGAATCATAAGCATATTTTTAATAGTCCTTTCCGCTCATCCTGTTAATATTACCCGCATGTATATCGCAGAGGGTAGAGATGAGCGAATATTCCCAAGTGTTAGTCATACAATAAAGATCATACTCTATATTTACTTATTTTATACAACAATTTCTATAATCCTGTTCAAATTAGCAGGGATGCCTATTTTCGACTCAATATTCCATACATTCACAGCTTTATCAACAGGCGGATTTGGAATGCACAATTCCAGTTTGTTTTATTATCATAACATCTGGATAGAAATAGTTGCGATGATAATTATGATGATTGGCGCCACAAATTTCGCACTCCACTATACCATCCTAAAAGGAAACTGGAAGGACTTTTTCAGAGACATTGAACCAAGATTAGTCTATCCTCTTTTAATAATTGCAACAATTCTAGTGACAATAATTCTGTATAAAAATCATATATATGGAGATAACCTTTTTTTAACCATCAGATACTCTCTATTTCAGGTAGTCTCTGCTTCATCCACAACAGGTCTTCAAACAACATCTTCGACTGATATATTAACAAAATGGTTGGGATTAGGACAATTTCTCATTATTTTACTTATGATTATAGGTGCAGCAACCTGTTCGACAGGTGGAGGTATAAAATCGTTAAGAGTTGGTTTACTCGTAAAAGGGATCTGGTGGCAAATAAAACGTCTATTACTTCCAAGAAATGCTGTAATACCTGAAAAAATCCATCATATAAGCGATATGCATATCACAGAGGATATATTCAGATTAACTGGGTTATTCGTCTTCATTTATCTTTTGATCTACCTTTTAAGCGTTATAATTGTTCTAATGTATTATCCTTCCATTGGAGAAGTCATGTTTGAGGTAGCATCAGCCTTGGGTAATGTGGGGCTTTCTGTAGGTTTAGTTACTCCAACCTCCCCTTACATCATAAAATTAGTTTTTATAATTGATTTTTGGGTAGGAAGGCTTGAAATATGGCCCATACTCCTATCCCTAACTATTTTTATTGTTAATGTTGCCAGAAGGTAAACAAATCGAATAAATAACTTCTCAAATAACCTTATTTATGTCATGCATCATTTCACAGACCTTACAGATCTTTGAGGAAGAAGGTTCACCACAAGTTTCACATTCATACAACTTTGGGGTCATTTTTTGTGATTTAAATGTTTTTTTGAAGGATTCTAACATAGCAACCTTTATTCCAGGTTTTTTAGCTTCCATCTTGTTTAAGAAATTTCTTATCTTGGATCTTAAAGACATATGCGAGTAGGGACATCCTCCAAACTGTACATTCATATTGTTCCAAGATACATAAGTTTCAATCTCCTCTTCTGGAATATTCCAGAGTGGTTTTATTCTTGGAATGAGTCTTGGATGGATTGTATCCAGTTTAGGACCAAATTTTCCAAATTTTCGAAAATCAGCCCGTGCAAAGCTCATGAGATATGATTGAACCTCATCATCAAGATTATGACCTGTTGCTATTTTTGAAGCTCCGACTTCGTAAGCTGTTTTATTTAACAGGTATCTTCGAAAAACACCACAGGGAATACAGGCGCTTTTGTAAAGGCTTGGAATATCATCGATCTTAAATCCAAATTCTTTCCTAAAAGATCTTCTGATGAATTCAACCCCTAAATCAACTGCATTCTCTTCAGCGATCTTTATGCCCTCGCTACGATAGCCTGAAATGCCCTCATCAACAGATATGGCCACCAATTCAAAATTAAAATCTTTCCTAAATTTATTCAAAAGATGCAATGTTAAAACACTATCTTTCCCCCCAGATAATGCCACTGCTATTTTTTCACTTGGTTTTAGTAGTTTGTATTTTTTAATAGAACTTCTGACTTTGTCTTCAAGATAAGTATTAAAATCATCTGCATGCATGAATCTCATAAAAATTATATAATAATTGGAACATATAAAAACAACATGATATCTGCTGAAATTAGTATAATTCCTATCGGAACGGGTGAAACAAGCATAAGTAAGTATATAGCTGCTGCTGTACGTGCTTTGGATGAGATAGGTATAAAATATGAGATAAATGGAATGGGGACTCTAATAGAAACAGATGATGTAGACAAACTTTTTGATGCAATTAAGGCAGCTCACGAAGCTGTTTTTAGGGAAGATATAGAAAGAGTTGCAACTGATATCAAAATAGATGATAGAAGAGACGTTGAAAAAACATTGAAAGAGAAGATAGTATCAGTTAAAGAAAAACTCAGATGATTCAAAATTTTTTGATCAACTTTTTACAACTTTTTATAGAAGGTCGGCTTAGACGATAGTCCCTGATGCATCTTCAAGTGCTTTTACTATCCTCTCAAGGTCTTCAACTTTTAAAGCTGGATGTATAGGGATAGAAAGCACCTCTGCTGCTGCCTTTTCAGCCTCGGGGCATTCTGCTGAAATTCCCAAATCTTCATACAGTTTCTGTTTGTAGATGGGTTTTGGATAATGTATTCCGGTTCCAATTCCCTGCTTATTCAAGAATCTGATTAATTTATCCCTTTTGTTTTTTACCCTTATTGTGTATTGATGAAAAACATGTTTGACATTTTTCTGGATAAAAGGAGGTTCGATCCCACCAATGTTATCTATATGTTCTGTCAAGTATTCTGCGTTTTCTATCCTCCTTCTGTTAAAATCTTCAAGCTTTTTAAGCTGAGCTATTCCAATTGCTGCTGCGATATCCGTCATTCTGAAGTTGTATCCTAAAACCATGTGTTCATATCTATTGTGTTCACCATGTGACCTTAAAGTCCGTGCAACTTCAGCGAATTCATTATTATCTGTTGTTATCATTCCCCCTTCACCTGTGGTCATGTTTTTTGTTGGATAAAAGCTAAAACAGCCCATATCACCAAATGTTCCAACCATCTTATCGTTGTAACGTGCCCCATGAGCCTGTGCAGCATCTTCAATGATCGCAAGATTATTTCTGCTGGCTATTTTACATATAACGTCCATATCAGCTGGCTGACCGTAAAGATGAACTGGTATTATGGCTTTTGTTTTATCTGTTGTAACTTCCTCAATCTTCTCAGGGTCTATGTTGTAGGTTTCAGGATCGATGTCTGCAAAAACAGGTTTTGCGCCAACGTAAAGAATAGAATTGGAGGTTGCAACAAATGTAAAAGGAGTGGTTATAACTTCATCTCCATTTCCGATTCCTGCAGAAAGGAGCGCAAGATGCAGTGCGGTTGTTCCAGAACTTGTGGCAACAGCATGTTTCACTCCAACATATTCTGCAAAGAATCTCTCAAATTCTACAACCTTGGGTCCCTGAGCAATGAATCCTGATTTTAAAACATCTGTAACTTCCTTGATTTCTTCATCGCCAATAAGTGGTTTGGCAATTGGTATCAAATTATCACCTTCTCAGATATAGATTATCCTGCAGCATAATAAATGAAACTCGAATGAAGATATAATCGCCAAAAAAGATAAATCTATTAAAATTTTCTTTTTTCCTTTCAATAAGCATCATTCATCAATATACCAAATATATCGCCTCTTTTTTTTCTAAATACGATTACTATCATGATCAATGATGCTACGAAGGTAAATAGCATTAAAATATAAGGATCCTGTTGACTTGTTACAATAGAAGGTAAATTGCCAAGTGGACTATCTGAAGGATTGTCCACCAAAGCTATATACATATTGTTCATGATGTGCACCCCTACAGCGGTTTCAATGCTATTTTCACCTAATGTTATTATACCCAGCATGATTCCAATGATAAAAGCAGCCAATATCGTGGAAATACACATGATCTCGCTATTTGCATTCCACCAATGCACAACACCAAAGATGATGGATGTAGCTATAAGTGGTATAACTGGTTTTTTTGATAAAAGCCCAATTCCCTGCATCAAATACCCACGAAAGACAATTTCTTCAAAGGAAGCCTGAATAGGAAGAGCAGACAGACTTAAGATCAATAATAGTCCATACTTATTGGGATCAAAGGTGACATTATATTTTTCAGGATATATCAAAAAAAGCAGAATATCTAAAGATGCAATGATAGCTAGCCATATGCCAGCACCCTTTAAAATCCTTGTGTAGTTGACCTTAGATTCAGTAGTGATAAGAGATATGAATCTTTTATGGTGGATAAAACGTACGCATAAATAAAAAACTATAACTGAAGCAGCATAACTGATGGCTACAAGGAGTAAAATGAACATGGGATCCCTTATTACCTGATCTATCCAATACACACCAATGTTGCCTGCCTGTACAATGAATATTAATACCAAAAAAATATATACAAGAAATCCAACCGCTGCGCTGGTTAAAATGAGTGACAAAATAATTGTGAGCAGGTATCTCCACCAGTTATTTTTACCCTGGGATGCATTATCTAAAAATGGCATTTGAGATACACTAATCCCTCCTATCCGCTAAACAGAAACATGTTAACTAAGTTGCTTTCAGGTAATAAATATGCATGATAAAATTGTTCGCGAAGGTCAGGTTACGATAAAAGTCCCTTCTTTTGATAGGATCTCATCGAAGGCACCGGTTTTCTATAACCCAGACATGGAACTTAACAGAGATTTGTCTGTGCTTGCTATAAGGAAATTTCAAATTGATAAGGGACATGAAATCTCTATATGCGATGTATTTGGAGGATCTGGAATCAGAGGGATAAGATATGCAAAGGAGATAGAAGGTGTTTATGAAGTAACAATAAATGATATAAATCCATTAGCAACTCGTTTTACAAAGGAAAACGTCATGATTAACAATTTGAATAATGTGAATGTGTTTAGAGAGGACGCAAACATCTTTCTTAGAAAAAATCAAGGAAAGTTTGATGTTGTGGACATAGATCCCTTTGGGAGTCCTTCTTACTATGTCGAGTCTGCTGCAGTTGCCTTAAAATCTGGAGGAATGTTGTGCATAACTGCCACAGATACCTCCTCATTATGTGGAACTTACAAAAAGCCATGTGTCAGAAAATACAACTCAATGCCCCTCAAAACTGAATATTGTCATGAAATCGGAATGAGGATACTTTTGGGTTTCATAGCAAGGACCTTTGCAAAGTATAAAAAAAGTATTGAAGTAAGATTTTCGCACAGTACGCTGCACTACATGAGAGCCTATATGACAATAAAAAAAGGGACAAAAATAACTGATAAATCTTTGAAAGATTTGGGATACATCCTACATTGTGAAAATTGTCTTTACAGAGCATGTAAGAGGATAACTCCCCAAATTCCACAATGGAAATGTCCTATCTGCGCTAAACCATTTAAAATTGCAGGACCACTGTGGTGCGAAAGTATACTCGATGGTGATTTTTTAGATGGTATGTTAGAAATCATACCCCAAATAAAGATCAATAAGAAAAAGGAAGCCTCAAAAATCTTGAAGATGTGTTATGATGAATCTAATGCCCCTGCAACCTACTATGATCTTCATGAGATTTGCAAAAAATTAAAAATAAGTGTTCCTCCAATAGCAAAGGTTTTAGAAACGCTGAAAGATAGGGGTTATTTTGCATCAAGAACTCATTTTAAACCAACTGGAATTAAAACAGATGCTACAGTTGATGTGTTGGATGAAATTATTTGTCACTTATCTCCCTAAGGGTTCTTCTTCTCAGCTAATACTATTAACCCAAAACCCCGATCTGTGTTTATGAATAGTGTATCAAATTTAAAAAGATATCTTAAGATAGTACTTATTTTTTTCAGGTTATTTATGCCCCAGGCAAATATTCTAACGGTTAATTTTTTTGGGGAATTTTTTGATCCTACAGTCTTCTTAACTTTTGATCTATTTCTCATCTTTACGTAACGTTCTTCAATTTTCAAATAGATTCCTAAAAAGAATCTAATGAATGGAAACCCATAACATAACATTTTTTTTACTTTGAAATTTGCCATATCTAATTTCTTTTTCATCTCATCTTTTGAATATCTTCGAAGATGTCCAGACATTTCATCCCGGAAGTTCCATAGATCCTCACGATGGGGAACGCTGATGATCAGTGCTCCATCATCCTTGAGCCAAGCATTCATTAATTTTAAAGCTTTAATATCTTTTTCCAAATGTTCCAGTACCTCCAAACAAATAATAACATCATATTTCTCTTTTGTATCAAATTCAAATAGATCAACGTTATGTAAATTAGCATTTGAATAATTAGCTGTTTCTTTAATTCTTCTTTTGGTAATATCAATATGCTCTGGTGAAATATCTATAGCATCAACAGCATACCCCAATTGAAGTAATTTAGAGGTGTAATAACCATAGCCACAACCTATGTCCAGAGCTTTCTTACCCTCAACTTCTCCAAAGAGATTTTCAATTAACCCCATGAGATATTGACCCAGAGGTCCTTCTAAGATCATGTTTAATCACCCTAATGTTTTTTATTTTAATATAATCATCTTAAAGGCTTTTAAGCAAATTAAATGCAGAGGCATCAGATTTTAATTCTTCCTTTTTCAATCTGCGGTTATCATAGTTAAGCATGATATTTCTATAATATAATATAAAGTTCTGCACCACATTATAATCCGGCGTTATTGACGTTAAGTTTAAAAACAGAAAGATATATCTCATATATTGTTCAATGATACTACTCATCAGCTTTACCTTAAGGATTATCTTAAAGTTTGTCTTTCTTTTTAAATGCTATGGTTTTATATGGAAGTATTTCATAACAATAATCAGCATCTAAAAGGAGGTGAGAATCATGGAATTAGGAGAGATAATATCAGACGCTGCAACATATCCATCTTCCAACTGGACAAAAGTGATTATACTGGGTATTTTGTTTATCCTCAGCTTTCTGATTATCCCAGCGTTTCTTATGATGGGTTACATGCTTAGAATCCTAAAGGCGTCTATAGCAGGTGTAACAGAGCTTCCAGAGTTTGATGAATGGAGTGAAATGTTTATAGATGGTCTTAAAGTGTTTGTCGTTGAAATAGTTTACTTTATAATCCCTGTGGCCATAATCATTGGAGGTTCATGGGCATCAATGATGAGTATGCAGAATGTAGGCGCAATGGTTTCACCAGCGGCGGCAATTGGATTAATGGGAGGAGTTGCCCTCATTGGAATACTATTAATACTCATAATTGGTTTAATAGTTATAATGGCACTGGCAAACATGGCATATTACGATGGCGATCTTGGTGCAGCCTTCAGATTCAGCGAGATACTCGATATAATTGCAAAAATAGGATGGGGAAACTACATAGTATGGTACATAGTGATGATAATCATAGGAGTCGTTGTGGGCATTGTAGCAAGTGTTTTAGGCATTATTCCAATACTCGGCTGGATAATACTCGCTTTGATAGTTTATCCATATTTCTCCATGTTCGTAGCAAGATCCGCAGCGCTGATATATACTGCTGGAAGATAAAATAACCTTTTTTTCTTTTTTTATTTTATTCTGATTCTTACAAAAAATAAAAAATCAATCTGTTCATTGATCAAAGATCTCCCAGATCAAGTGTGCTTTACAGTCCCATTAGTTTTACGCCTGTTATTGCTGCTGTATTTGTATCTAACGCTCTAAGATCGTCTTTTGAGAACTTACGTATGTCATCGTGTCCTGTAAGTTGTGCCAACATCTTAGTCTCTTCCGTCATAGCTTTTATGTAATTTGCAACCCTCATAGCCCCTAACTCAACATCCAATCTTTCTCTTAAGCTTGGCTCCTGTGTTGCAACCCCTACAGGACATTTTCCTGTGTAGCACATACGACATGCACGACAACCCATTGCTATCATTGCCCCAGTTCCAATATAGGCAGCATCTGCACCCATAGCAAGGGCTTTTGCAACATCTGCTCCACTTCTTATTCCGCCTGTAATTATAAGGTCGATCTTATCCTTCATTCCTATCTCTTCAAGTCCTCTTACAGCTTGCACTAATGCAGCAAGAGTTGGAACACCTGTATGTTCTATAACGACCTCTGGAGCTGCACCTGTTCCACCTTCCATTCCATCGACAGATATTATATCTGCCCCGGCTTCTGCGACTAATTTCACATCTTCGTCTACTCTACCAGGACCCAATTTGACTAATATTGGAACTCGCCAATCTGTTACCTCTCTTAAAAGTTCAATGTGCTTTGCGAGATCTCCAGCCAGTGTGGCATCAAGGAATCTTGCAGGGCTCAGGGCATCTGTTCCAAGTGGAATACCCCTAATTTCTGCTACCTCTGGGCTTACTTTTTCTGCCATGAGGTGTCCCCCCATTCCTGGCTTTGCACCTTGTCCAATTTTAACTTCAATAGCATCTGAAACATTAAGATAGTCGGCAGATACTCCAAATCTACCAGATGAATACTGCACAATCAGATTGTCAGCATATTCCCTCTCTTCTGGTAGCATTCCTCCTTCACCAGTGTTTGCACATGAGCCCACAAGTGATGAACCTTTAGCAAGTGCTAACTTAGCCTCTTTACTTAAAGCACCAAATGACATACCGGCGATCATAATAGGAGTTTCTAAAACAAGAGGTTCTTCTGCATATCTGGTACCCAAGACAACCTGGGTGTTGCATGGTTCTCTGTATTTGTCCACAGGAGGTATTGATGCCTGGGCAGGCACGATTATAAGATCATCGAAATTAGGAAGGCGCCTTTCAGTACCAAAACCACGAAGTACATATTTTCCAGCCTTTGATGTGTATCTTATAGCTGCTATGGTTCTTGGATCCCAAATACTACCTGCACCACTTGGTATCAAAACCGGACATGCAGCAAGACAAGAACCACACATGATACATCTTGTTTTATCAATTTCTGGTTCATCATCAACTATATTTATGGCATCGGTTGGACATACGACCTCACATGTACCACAGAAAACACAGAGTCCTTGTGTAGCAGCTGCAAGATCAGAAGCTGGTGAACTCGGGGAAAAAAACGGAGGACTTAATGATTCACCTATTTTAAATCCCCTTTGAAGATCTACGGCGAATTCTTTAACATCGACTGCTTCTAAACATTGAGGTTCACAAGCCTCGATACACGCTGGTTTTCCGCCATTTACATCAATGCATCGCTCACATTTCAACATTCTTTCTTCTGTGTAAGTTATAGCACCGATAGGACACATTAACATGCATAATTTGCATCCAACACAAAGATCATTATTTATTCTTACTATGTCTCTTTCACGATAAATTGCGTCCCTGAAACATCCTCGAACACATGCTGGATCTATGCATTGCTGACAAACAACTGCTTGATAACCCTCGGTCATCTCATGGAGAAACAAAACACTTTCACCATTGATCTTAGCACATGCTTCGATACAGTCACCGCAACCATCACATTTTTCTGGATCCACCAGAAGAATCTGTTTCATTTTTGATCACCGTAAAATGGTCTTAATTTTTTAGGCTCTATTTTTTTGAAATCTTTTATATTTGCATTTATTTTGTACTTTCTAAATATTTTTCTTAGTTTTTGCTTATCTTCCGAAGTCAGCTTCCGAACCTCTGTATTGGTCCCGGTATCAAAAGATCCTCCAACATAAATGGTGCCTCCAATCATCCAATCGCCTGTGTTTGAACCTGCATTACCTGTGACAATGATGTCTCCTTTTAACATATAAAGACCAGCCAAATCACCAATATCTCCATCGATTATAATGGTTCCTCCTTTGTTTAGTTGACCCACAGCATTACCAGCATCTGAGTGTACCACAATGGTCCCATTGTATGTTCCAAATCCAACACCATCACCTGCAGATCCTTCTACAATGATCTCGCCAGCTGTCATATTATTACCAACATAACGACCAGTGTCTCCCTCAATTTTTATTTTAGCACCATCGTTAAGTGCTCCAACAAAATCTCCACCATTACCCTTTAAGGTGATTTCAGTTTCTTTGCCTATTCCTACGGCTATGGAATCCAACTCTCTTGTAGTATCTATTACAAGACGTTCGTCATTCTCAGAAAGTGCTTTTTTTATTTCCACATTCACAGAGCGTGTTGTCAGATCTTCTCCAGAAATTATTTTTTCGCTTAAAGTCGTTGTAATACCCCCTATCTATACTTGATGATCCTACACTATATCCGATTAATAAATGTTTGCCCTTTTAGGATAAGGAAGTTAGACGATTCTATATATATATGAGACATATATAGATCATTATAGTGTGTGTGTTATTACAGGTGATAAAATGAAGACACTGATCACAAATTTGGAAGAAAGATGTCTTTTTGATGTCTCCATTAAAACTCAAGCAGAAGGTTTAATCAGTTTGCATGAAAAAGGTCATAAAGAAACAGGTTTAGATAAGTTCTTCAAAGGAGGAAATGTTAAAATAGAAACAGGAGATCCTGTAAAAGCAAGCAATAAGATCGCCAACATCATAAAAGGGGCAAAAAAACATGGCAAGGTTTTCGTTGCATTTGATGGTAATGGAGTGGGTCCACTGCTGGCTTTTGTAGCAAGTAAAGAAGGTGCAGATGCCATTTTCACCTGCTATAATGGTCAGGTTATAAGGTTGCCCCCTTTAAAATTAGATTTATCAGCTAAAAAATCAAAGATTCTTGAGGTATTGTCCCAAGAAGATCTAAGTGCTGTTGAAATTGGAAAAAAAGTAGGAATATCACGATCTACGGTGTACAAACATCTAAACAAGCTTATTGAATTAGGGTTGGTAAAACAACCACAAACCTTTGAAAAATACAAGATAACACAAACTGGGATGCTTGCAATTGTTTAGTTATAAAAAAAGCTGATGATCCGAACTAATGCCCTAAACCCCTGAAGATAGAGGGGGTGGGGTTTAGGGTCTTTCATATTCACCTTAAGTTTGGGATGATTATTCAACAGGATATTCAACACGTAATTTGTAACTTGCCTTTTCACTGATCAGAACAGTTCCTGGCACAAAGTAATCATCAAATTTCTGTACCATTCTCAACATGCATGGGTCAATATCTAATTTTCTTATGTCTGATTCACATTCGTCATCATGTATGATGCCTCTTTTTAGGAGAGTCATGTATCTCATTTTTATAGCCTCTTTGCTTAATGACTTCATTGTATCACCATTTGATTATGATAGAAAAACTTATATTTAAATTGTTTCCATATTTTAATAAAAAATGTATAAATATTGATGATATAATTGAAAAATATATAAACATTGTTCATTAAAATGGTGATGTGGATGAAAAAGGATGATGAGACCCAAAAAACTGTCAAAATAGATGAAACAGATAAAAAAATCCTAAATTTGCTCAACGAGGATGGTAGAATGTCTTATAGGAAAATCTCTCGTAGATTGGGAGTATCTATCGGTACCGTGCACAACCGGGTAGAAAAACTCATAAAAACAGGAATTATTAAAAAATTCGTTCCTCTGATTGATCACGGGAAACTTGGCTATAAACTGACTACTGTAATTGGTGTGAGAGTAAAGGGAGGATTTCTGCGAGATTGGGAAGACAAAGCAGCCTATCATAAAAACATACTGGGCATGTATGATGTAACTGGTGAATTCGATGCAATATTGATAGCAAGATTCAAAGATACAAACGACCTTGATAGATTCATAAAAGGATTGTTAAAAGAACCAGATACCCAAAGAACCTATACACAAACGGTTTTAAACATTGTAAAAGAAGATTTCAGCTCAACCAAAATGTTGTAGGGGATTAAAAAATGGAAAGATCACCATTTACCAAAGAGATTCACGAGAGACTCATAAGATCAGTTGTAAAGAAACTTGAGGAGGGAGGATATTCTGTAAGAGCAGCTCATATAGACCATCCAAACGGGATACCACGTAATTATGGGGACTACATACCAGATGTACATGCAACAAAAGGCATTAATGATGTAATTGTCGAAGTTGAGACTTGTGATACCATCCTATCCCATAAAACAGAACGTCAATGGAGAACATTTGGATCTAGGATTGGAACAAAATTTTATATAATAGTGCCCTGCAACTGCAAGGACAAAGCTGAACTGAAGAAGAGAGCAATGAATTTAGTGGCCGAAATTTATTGTGGTGATTGGCATTGGGGAAATCTCGAACAATCCTTTGGAAAAGAATTGGCCCAAACAACCCTTTGAAAAAGCCTGACTAAAAAACTTTTACAAAGCCGTACGAAACCTTTGGTTTCGTGGCATTGAAATCATGATTCTCAAAGTTTCATTTGCAAATTACATTTGCAATCATCAAAGAACTTTTAATAAAAGTTCACAAAATTCAGGCGACCGAAGGTTGCCATTTTTGATCAACCTTTATTAAAGGTTGTCTTGGAGATTGCGGTGATTTTATTGAAGTTGTACCATTAGCCTTTGAAAGCCTTGGTGTAAGATCCATGGCAACTTTTGTTGAAACCGACGTAAAGATACTAATAGATCCTGGAACGTCCCTTGCACCAAGAAGATTTGGACTTCCCCCATCAAAATTAGAATTTGAGGCTTTAGCTAATACAAGATCTTCTATACAGAAATATGCTGATGTATCAGACGCTGTTGTCATAAGTCACTATCATTACGATCATTTCACGCCTTTTAAGATGGGAAAATATTTGAATTCGTCTTCTGATTTTGCATCTGAAATATATGAGAACAAAAGGTTATTTATAAAGCATCCAAGCTTAAAAATCAACAAAAGTCAAGAAAAGAGGGCAAGTGAATTTTTAGGAAATTTAGAGAAACTTAAAAACTGCAAAGTCAGCTATGCAGATGGTAAATCATTTAAAATAAAAAGTACAGAAATAAAATTCTCAGATCCCCTCCCACACGGTCCAAAAAACACCCGACTCGGGTATGTGATAACAACTACCATCCTTTGGAAGGGTGAGAGCATGATGCATGCATCTGATGTCCAGGGACCTGTATATGATAAAGCAAAACAGGTAATTCTTGATGAAAAGCCAGAAATGGTGATACTAACGGGACCTCCCATCTATCTTATGGGTTTTGCAATAGGAAAAAAAGATGTGAAGAGCGCAAAAAATAATTTAATTGAAATATCCAAAAAAATACCTACTGTAGTTGTGGATCATCACCTTTTGCGGGATTTAAAATGCTTTGATCTTTTAAAATCTGTAGAAGATGCATCAGGTGGTAGAATAATGGTCGCATAAGAAATTTTAAATAAGAAACCTAATTTATTAGAAGCAAGAAGAAAGGAGTTTTTTGATTGATAGCACTCACATACTCAGAAGAATATGAAAAACACGATACAGGGGATCATCCTGAAAATAAAGAAAGACTTCGTGTGATCATTAATTCATTAAAGAAAGAAAGCATTTTAGATGAAATTGATGTTATATCGCCTAAAATTGTATCAAAAGAAGACCTCCTGAGGGTTCACACAAAATCTCATGTTGAGTATATAGAATCCCTATGCAGAACAGGTGGAGGATACATAGATTTTGATACATTCGCATCACCAGATACCTACAAAATAGCGAGACTCTCAGCAGGCGGGGCAATTACTGCATCTAAACTGATTTTGAATGGTTATGAGAGTGCATATTCCATTGCAAGACCTCCAGGACATCATGCCACGAGAGATAGAGCTATGGGCTTTTGTTTTTTCAACAGCGTTGCGATAGCAGTTGAATATTTAAGAGAAGTGCATAAAATAAAAAAATTTTTAATTTTTGATTTTGATGCTCACTATGGAAATGGAACGGCGGATATATTCTATAGGGACCCTTCTGTTCTTTATATCTCAATTCATCAAGATCCTCGAACCATTTTTCCAGGAGTTGGCTTTATAGAAGAAATTGGAAAAGGTGAAGGAGAGGGTTACAACATGAACATTCCAATGCCGCCTGGATCAACCACTTACAACTATGTTTATGTATTAGAAGAGCTTTTGGAACCTGTTGCTCGTCAATTTGATGCAGATTTTTATTTTGTTGAAGTTGGATTTGATGGACATATGAGTGATCCATTATCGAATCTAAATCTGAATGATGATTTTTATGAATGGATTATAAATAAAATGATGAAGCTCGCAGGATCTATGGTTCTAATCCTCGAGGGAGGATACAATTTAGATGTCCTATCAAGATGTAATGTAAAGATCATGAATGTTTTAGGGCATAAAACAAGTGTTGATGATTATAAAGATGTGACAAAAGTTTCAGATGATACAAAGAAGACGTTTCATATGATCAGGAATACTTTTTCCCCATTTTTTGAATTTTGAGGCGATCTTATGGAAAAATTTAGGCTTCAACAAGCTCAATTGTTGATTAGAGAAGCTGTAAAATCTTACAAAAGAGAAAAACCAAAAAAAGCAAAAGAAGGAAAGATTAACGTGGATCTTTTCGAAAAAGCTCTACACGGTCTTATGGACGCTGAAGAATTTATTTACTCAAGTAGACCATCTCATCAGCTTAATGAAAATGAAGCAAAGCTCTTTTGTGATAGACTTTTAAATGTAAGGGATTTGGTGGACGGTATCTTAGCAGAATTCGGAGTTGTTGAAAAAGAAGATCTCAAAGATGAAATTAGGGAATTATCAAAGAATTTTTTAATCTTAACAAGCAAAAGTAGCTTTAAAAAAACAATAACAAAGTTTGGAATCCAATCACAACAGATAATTGTAAGCGGCGTGCCCCTTAACGTGGGAGATATGAAGATCATAAACCCAAAAATCCCAGACACAGCACTCGAGTCTATAAAAAAGAAAATAGAACATGTAAAAAATGATATAAAAAGAAAGATGGATCATCTTAAATTAAATGAAATTTTAGTGATTGTAGAAAGAGATAAAGCAGGTAAACTTCTTGGAGAAAGGGCAAAAAACCTCTATGATGCCCAGGTGATGATGGTAGATGATCTGAAGAATATCACTCCAGATGAATTCAGGGATCTTTTGTCTAAATTTTCATCAAGGTGATTCTGTGTCATTTCATATAAAAAGCGAAGAAGATATAAAATCTGGTAGAACAACCGATTTTCATTTCTTAAGAAACAAAAAAAATTAGATGAAAAGAATAAAGTAAAGAAGGTAGCAAAGGTTACAATATCATCTTTTCCGAGAGATTGGGGTTGTAAAGTTTTAGCAGGGATTGAAGAGGTTTCAGACCTTCTTGAAGGATGTAATGTAGACGTTTATGCCATGGATGAAGGTTTCCTGTTTTTTATAAATGAACCTGTCTTGTTTATTGAGGAAAATACAAGGAGTTTGGGATCTGAAACAGCTCTTTAAGGTTATTAGCACAGAGATCAACAATTGCAGGTTCATAAAGTTGGTGAAGGTGCTTTTGGACAATGTCCAATTCTTTGATAATAATGTTTGAAGATCAAAAGAAAGCATGGTAAGCATTTGATAAGATAATTGATGAGGATGTTCCAAGATTGCTCTTGTTGACACATACTTTGATGAGGAAAGTAGAGTCTATAACGGCAGCAGAGACTATAAAAAACTAAATGGTGTGAGATTGGATACTCCATCAGTAGAAGAAGGAATATGGAAGATATTGTAAGAGAAGTAAGATGGGAACTTGATATTAGAGGATATGGGGATGTTAAAATAATTTGTAAGCGTAGTTTGAATGAGGATCAAATAGAAAAATTAAAAGATGTTGGAGCAGATGCTTTTGGCTTTGGAACTTATGTGAGCGGCACTCCACCTATTGATTTCGCCCTGGATGTCGTTGAAGTTGAAGGAAAACCTGCTGCAAAAAGGGAAAAACTTGGTGGCAAAAAAGGATCTTAAGATGGACAATTGTCTCTGTGACCAAATTTTGATGGAAAACAGCCCCCAAAAAAAGCTTCGGCGTAAACCTTTCAATAGAACCTTCTTAAAGATTGACGATAGCATAAAAAACTGCCCCCTATGTGGTTTTAAGTTAAAGTCCCTTCTAAAACCACTTATAAAAAATGGTAAAATAGTAAGAAAACTACCAAAACCAAAAAAAATAAGAGAGTTTGTCCTAAAAATTAAGTAGTATAAAAGATCATGATAACATGAGGTGAAAGATTTGGCGTGTTTTCCAGATACACAAGAGAAAATGCCTACCATTCCTGTGCATCTTACAAGGGTTGGAGTTACTGGAGTTAAAAAACTCGTAAAAATCGCAAGGGAAGGAAAAAGACCAATAATTCTCCTGCCAACCTTTGATGCCTTCGTTGATCTTCCAAGTACAAAAAGAGGTATACACATGTCAAGGAATCCAGAGGCTATAAGTGAAGTACTTGAAGAAGCTGTAGAAAAACCAACAGTTGAAATAGAATCTCTTTGTGCTGTGATGGTAAGTTGTTTACTTAAAAAACATAAGTATGCAAAAAGAGCAGAAGTGAGGATGGAAAGTGACCTTATAGTAAAGAAAAAGTCTCCAGTAACAATGGCTAAAACCCAAGAGATGACAAAGATCATGGCAGATGCTGTTGGCTACAGGGATAGAGAAGAGGTTGTAATAAGAAAAATGATTGGTGCAGAGGTTGTTGGAATAACCGCATGTCCCTGCGCACAAGAATCAATCATGGAAACTTCAAAACAAAGACTTCTTAAGTTTTTAGATGAGGATACAACAATTAAAGTCTTGAGTGTTGTCCCACTTGCCTCTCACAACCAAAGGGGAAGGGGTATGATTATGATGGAAGTTCCACATCATCAAGTAATCCGAGTTGAAGAGCTTATAGAAATCATAGAAGAATCCATGAGCTCAAGGATCTGTGAACTTCTTAAAAGATCAGATGAGAATGCAATCGTTATACAAGCGCACCAAAATCCAATGTTTGTGGAGGATTGCGTAAGAAACATGATAAAAAAAATTGTAAATAGATTTTCATATCTTCCTGACGATACCATGGTAACTGTAAGACAGGTAAACGAAGAGAGTATCCATCATCACAACGCATTTGCAGAGAAAGTAGCCACTTTGGGTGAGCTCAAATACGAAATAGAAGGTAATGGAGGATAATCTGTGATAAAATTACATGATCTTGCAGGTAGAATAATGAGTAGTCTTGAGGCTTTTGATGGATCGAGATCAGCTCTGGATGCACCCCAAATTCTGATTGTAAGAGGAATATCAAAAAAAAGATTCGATAAAGAAGAAACAAGCGTTTTACTTTCAAATCTACTGCAAGAATTGGGTGCTGAGAAGATCGATTTATTTTCTGATGAAGCTGGGGATATAATAGGGATAATGGATGAAAACATAAGAAAAAATGTGGAAATTACAGGAGAAACCGATGTTTATGGAATATACAGACTCAAAAAATCTTTTGAAGCTATGAACTTTCATGTAGAATATGTACTGGGACTTTTAGATGATGTGGGAATTTTTATAGTGCTGTGGATGGACAAAAGTGGACTTGGTCCTCGATTCGTTGAGGTTGTTGTATCAAACATGGAATAAATGGAAGATAAAATGGTTAAACCTTCAAAAGAAGATATAATATCACTTCTTAATGTGAAAGGCGAAGAACTTCTGTTTTTAATGATGACTGCCAACTCAAAAAGAGATACCAATAAAATCACCTACTCAAAAAACGTTTTTCTGCCCCTTACCAATATGTGCAGGAATAGATGTGGATACTGTACATTCAGAGCTGATCATGACGATCCTGATGCAATTTTTATGAACCCCAATGAGGTCTTAGGGATTTTAAAAAAAGCCGATAAATACAGATGCAGGGAGGCTCTCTTCACCTTCGGGGAACGTGCTGATGATATTCCAGAAGTAAGCTTCACACTTGAAAAATTAGGATACGAAAATATGGTTGAGTACCTTTATTATCTCTGTGATGAAACCCTAAAAAACACGGATCTTCTACCCCACAGTAATCCAGGGATTCTGAAAAAAAATGAGCTTAAAATTCTAAAAGAAGTGAATGCATCCATGGGCTTGATGCTTGAAACAACGAGCACCCGATTGATGGAAACAATTGCACACAAAAGGAGTCCAGGAAAAAACCCAAAATTACGGATTAAAACTATCAAAAATGCGGGAAAACTTAAAATTCCATTTACAACCGGACTTTTAATTGGAATAGGCGAGACCATAGAAGAGCGAGCTGAATCTCTACTTGAAATAAAGAGAATAAATGAAAAATATGGTCATATCCAAGAGATAATCATTCAAAACTTCAAACCAAAGCCAGGAATACCTATGCAGGATCATAAGGAACCTTCTTTGGTTGAGATGATCAGAATGGTTTCTACAACCAAACTTTTGTTCCCAGATCTTGGGGTTCAGGTTCCTCCAAATTTAAATCAGGAAAATGTACAGGTATTTCTCATGGCTGGAGCAGATGACTGGGGGGGTGTTTCTCCACTTACAAAAGATTACGTAAATCCAGAAGCACCATGGCCTGAATTGTCTTATTTAAAAAAAATGACAGAAGAAGTTGGCTTTCATTTAGAAGAAAGACTTCCCGTATATCCAGATTTTATATCAAATGAGTTTTTAAGTGACAGGATCCTTGAGAAGATAGATTCTTTTGAATGAAAATCTTTCGTTAATTTCTTTTCTCTGTTTCTTTAAAAATAATCTTAAATGAAGTCCCTCCAGTTCTATCAAGTTCAATATTACCACCCAACTGGGCTGTTAAAGTGCATACCAATTGCAGACCCAGTGTTTCTGTATTTCGAAAATCAAGTTCCTTTGGGAAGCCTATACCGCTATCACTTACAACGAGGGTGAACCTCTCATCGTCGGAGTGAAATTTAATACGTATTTCACCACATCCTCCATCTGGAAAAGCATGTTTTAGGCTGTTTGAGACAAGTTCATTGATGATCAAAGCACAAGGAATTGCTGTATCGATACTAATCAAAACTTCTTCAACATCTATCTTGAGTTTTATAATGTTTGGATCGACTCTATATGAATTTAAAAGTTCAAATACCAAATTTCGGATGTATTCTGCAAAATTAATCCTTGCAAGACTCTCTGATTCATACAATTTTTCGTGGACAAGTGCCATAGATCTAATGCGATTTTTAATATCTTCAAACATTTCTATGGTCTCTTTATCCTTGGCGTGCCCTGATTGAAGGCTAATTAAGCTTAAGATGATCTGCATATTGTTTTTCACTCTATGATGGATCTCTCGAAGAAAGACCTCTTTTTCTTTGAGTGATCTTTTGATCTGATCTTCTGCTTTTTTTCGTTCTGTAATATCTAAAAGAGATGCCACGCTCCTTTTCGTTCCTGGAATCATGTCCA
>CAZLGO010000029.1:17195-20213 GCA_964559295.1 uncultured Methanobacteriaceae archaeon | reverse complement strand
ATGATATTGTCCCATCTTCTTCTATGATTACCATTGCAGTTCCTGTGTTTTCAAAAAAGGACCTGTACATCGCCTCTGAATCTTTTAAAGCTTCTTCTATTTTTTTTCGATCAGTGATATCAGCGGCGCTAAATACGATTCCCTTAAACTGATCTTTATTATCAAAAAGAGGATTAGCAAATGTATCTAACCAGATATAATGTCCATCCGCATTTTTAAAACGATATTCCATTACACCAGGTAAATAAGTGGTGATAGCTTTTTGAAAAGCTGATCTAACTTTTTCTAAATCTTCCGGATGTATAAGATCAAATAAATCGAAAGGAGTTTTACCTAATATATCTTCATCATCATATCCTAAAACAGTTTTAACTGATGGAGTAATGTATTGAAAAATTAACTTACTATCAATCTGACCAACTACATTCAACATGTTGTCTGTGATCAATCTCAAACGTTTTTCTCGATCTTTTAGAGCTTTTTCTGCCTTTTTGCGCTTAGTGATATCGGTCATGATACCACTTAACCCTACTATCTGACCTTTTTTCACTAAAAGCTCGCTGGAAGTTCTTACTTCTTTGATATTCCCCTCCTTATCAAACACCCGAAATTCGTAGGGCTCCTTTTGACCAGCTAAGGTTCTTTTCATGCTGGCAAGCAGTCCAGGTACGTCTTCAGGGTGCATAAAACTGATAAAATTCTGACCTATAATTTCATCAGCTTTATAACCACTAATTCGCTCTATCACTGGGCTGATGTATGTAAAATTACCCTCAGTATCCAAAGTGAAAATAACGTCGTTGATATTTTCCACGAGAGTACGATAGTTTTTCTCAGATTTTTTTAGTTCATTCTCTATTTTTTTGCGCTCGGTGATATCAGAGGCGTTTACCACAACACCTTCTACTGCTGGATCATTGAGAAGATTTTGAGCTACGATCTCAAAAAAACGCCATGAACCATCTTCATGTCGACAGCGAGCTTCAATACGAGTGCTATAACCATATTCCCGAACTCCTCTGTTGAAAATTTTGATAATATCTGGAGCATCTTCTGGATGAACAAAATCAAAAACATTGTATCCAATTATCTCATCTATTTTATAACCAAAGTTCCGTTCAATTGACGGGCTTGCATAATTTATATTTCCTTCATCATCCAAAACCAAAATAACATCCAAAGCGTTTTCTATGAGTGATCTAAAATATTTTTCACTGCTCTTCAGCTCTTTTTCCGCCTTTGTCAGATCAGTGATATCACGAGCGAGGGCAAAAACACCTTGTACTTCTCCAACTTCATTCCTATATACTGTAGCATTGTATAAAACGTCTATTGTTCTGCCTGACTTGTGGCGAATTGTAAGGGGATAATCTTTCAAAGATCCGTAAAACAACGCTTTTTGATATCCTTTATTTGCTTTTTCAGGTTCTGTAAAGTAGTTTGAAAAATCCTTTCCTATTAAATCATTGCGACAAACACCTGTCAATAATTCAGTAGCTTTATTAACATCGGTGATCTTTCCTTCCTGGTTGATTGTAACCATTGGATCAAGACTTGCCTCAATGAGACCACGGGCATATAATGAAGCATTGCGTAAGTCCTCTTCCATCTTCTTCCGTTCGCTGATAACACGACTGCTAAACACAGCTCCTTTAACCTGACCTTCATCGTCCAATAGGGGATTACCAATTGTTTCCACCCATAGTTATACATCTTTTAAATGCTGATTTGGTTCTATCTAAATCATCCGAATGTATGAATTCAAAAAAGGGCTTGCCAATAAGATCTTCAGGCTCGTATCCTGCGAAAGCTTTAATCGATGGGCTTGTGTATTGAAAAACACCTTTTGTATCAACTTGACCTACATGATCCAAAATGTTGTCTGTGATTAGGCGTAGCTGTTTTTCACTTCCTTTTAATTTTTTATTTGTCCTATGCTTAAAAATAGCCATTTCAATGGCAAATTTCAATTCCTTATCGTCGAATGGCTTTACTATATGATTATGATGTTCCGTCGACTTTGCATGTCGCATTGTTTTTTCACCAGTAGGAGTGGTGATGTATATTACCGGAATATCGAGCTTATTGTTTATTTGTTTGATCACTTCTATTCCATCAATTTCTCCTTCTAATGAAATATCCATCAAAATTAGATCTGGTTTTATCTCAAGTGCTTTTTGGATAGCTTCCTGTCCAGAAAAAACAACGAAAGGGGAAGGATATCCCAAAGTTCCAAGTTTTCTTTCAAGTCCCATTGCATTGGTGCCTTTGTTCTTGACAATTAAAATTTTTGCATCCGACATCTCTATTCCTTTTAATCGTTGGTATTCTTGATGGGCTTTGCAAATGTAATCTTAAATTCTGTTTTGTTAATTCTGTCAAGTTCGATTGTACCATCAAGCTGTTTTACCAAGGTATCTACCAACTGCAAACCCAATGTTTCTGTTTTTTGGAAGTCCAAACCTCTGGAAAATCCAATTCCATTATCACTAACCTTCAGCGTAAATTTATCATCATCTGAATGAAATTCTATTTGGATTTCGCCTTTTCTATCATCAGGGAAGGCATATTTTAGGCTGTTTGATACAAGTTCATTTATAATCAAACCAAGTCTGATTGTGGTATCAATATCTAAGGAAACATCTTCAATGTTAATTTTCAGTTTAATACGATTCTGATCGACTCCATGTGAACGGAACAAGTCATTTGTTAGTTTTTGGATGTATTCAGAAAAATCTATCCTTTTTAAGTCTTTTGATTCATATAATTTTTCATGAACAAGCGCTATCGATTTGATATGGTTTTGACTATCTTTAAGTTTTTCGATGATCTGATCATTTAGATGTCCTGATTGGAATCCAACTAAACTAGAAAAACTCTGCATGCTCCTTTTAACTTGATGATGGATTTCACCCAGAAGCATCTCCTTTTCTACGAGTGATTCTTTAATTTGTTCTTCGATCTGTTTAAGGACGGTGATCTCGGCTTCCAGTGATTTTTTGTCCCTTGTGAGTTCTT
>CAZLGO010000029.1:0-17095 GCA_964559295.1 uncultured Methanobacteriaceae archaeon | reverse complement strand
CAGCTTTTTTCTCAAGTTCTTGGTGTTCTTTTTTGAAGGATTCTTTTGCTTGCTTTAGTTGGGCTATTTCAGCCCTCAGTGCTTCTTTATCTGCTTCAGCTTTTTCTTCCAGTTCCTGGTGTGCTTTTTTGAGGGCTTCTTCTTCTTGTCTAAGGACGGTGATCTCGGCTTCCAGTGATTTTTTGTCCCTTGTGAGTTCTTCAGCTTTTTTCTCAAGTTCTTGGTGTTCTTTTTTGAAGGATTCTTTTGCTTGCTTGTGTTCGGTTATATCACGTCCTACAGATTGAAACTCCACGATATTCCCTTCGTTGTTGAATATGGCTTTGATAGCCCATTCAAACCATTTGATACTACCATCAGGCTTCAATACACGGCTTTCGATCTTTTTCACTGGATTTTTGGGGGTAAATGATGCAATGCACCTTTTCATATTTTCATGATCTTCGTCTAAAATAAAATCATAAAAGCTATTTCCAAGAACTTTTTTGCCAAAATAATTACAATAAGCTTCGTTAGCAAACTTAAGTATCCCGTCAGGATCGAATCGGCAAATAAGATCGGTTTGATCTGAAACTACAGTACGATATAGTTTTTCGCTCTTTTTCACTATTTCTTTTACAAATTTAATTCCGCTGATGTCTTTGATAAAAACAGATACTCCTTGCCTTGATGGATAAGCGCTAATTTCAAGAAAAATTTTATCATCTTCTTTTTGGTACTCTTTGACGATGCTTTGATGTCTTTGAGTTTTTAAAACATTTATATACAGCTTTTCTACCTCTGATCCTTTGATATCAGGGAAAATTTCGTAAATAGATTTTCCAATCACATCTTTTGGTTGAATGCCTGTAAGATCCTCAGATGCTTTATTCCAATAAATGAATTTTAAATCCTTGTCTATTGCAAAAAAAACATCTTCAATGCTTTCAAAAATCTCCTCGTAATTATATTTGCTTTCCCATAGAGCCTCCTCAAGCATTTTGCGTTTAGTGATATCTTGAACCTGAACCAAATAAACGCTTGAAAGTTCTTCTCCTTCTAAAAGTAATGGACTAATCGATAATTCAAAATGAATGATTCCTGATTTTGTTGTTTTATATAATTCAAGCTCTTTAACTTTTTCAAAGTCGAATTTAGTTCCGTATTTAATTGTTTGCCCATGAAGTAATCTTTCTTTTTCATCAGGTGGTAATTGGAAGTCTTCGAAAAGGTTGAATCTTTTTAATTCTGAAATATCAGATGCGCCAAATAAACCAAAAAAAGCCTTATTTGCATCAATCAATTGACCATCAGCATTGTAAACTCCAATTCCAATAGACGATTGTTCATAAATACTTTTGAACAATTTTTCACTCTTAAGTGAAGGTACTTTCTTTTTTTCACGCTTACTGATATCATGAAAGATCAAACTTGCACCTATAAAATCTCCTTTATCATCTCTAACGGGCGCAATATTATATTCAATAAATATTTCTCTTCCATCCTTTGATTTTAGCACAGCATTTCTTTTCGATCCAATGTCTCGCTTCTCTTTTAAGACCTCTTTTAGAGTTTTTTTAGACGTTTTTTCAGTTCCGATACCAAATAGCTCAACAAGTTCTTTGAGCAAGGCATCTTTCTGCTTCCATCCAGTAAGAGATTCAGCTACAGAATTCATAAATTTAATGGTTCCGTCAGCGTCAGTAACAATCACAGCTCCATCCGAACCCTCGAGTTCTTTGTCAAGCCATTTTCCACTACCTACCAACTTTTGTTCTATTTTATGCTTGTAAAGTGCCGTCTCGATGTTATTTTGTAATTCTGTATCCTCGTATGGCTTTAATATATAGGCTGAAGGCTTTGTCATCTTTGCACGCTGCAGCGTTTTTTCATCACCATAAGCTGTAACGTATATCACAGGAATATTAAAACGTTCAATAATTTCTTCTGCGGCGTCTATACCGTCGCCTCCTCCTTTTAACACAATATCCATCAAAACCAAATCGGGTTTTGTCTCTTCAGCCTTTTTAACGGCATCTCTCTTGGAAAAAGCAAAACTAGGGACATCATAGCCCCTGGATAACAACTTTTGCTGGAGTTCCATTGCTGTGAGTCCCTCATCCTCAACAATTAAAATCTTGGCTTCAGACATTTTTTAGCCTCTTAATCTATTATAAATCTTATTCTTCAATATTTGAGTATAACTACTGAATGTTATTTTTCCAATATCAAAGATATCCAAATTTTGGAATGATATTACTTGTGAGTATGATGTATATATTGTTCCTAATACATTTAAAAGTTTCTTCGTCTGAACAATATTTGGTGATGGACAAAATCGTTCGTGAACTCTAAAACGGAGAATATCAGCTTAAACTCAGTTTCATGATTATAAATGAAAAAGATGCTAAATTCTATGATATCATGGGTATCTTGAGTCCGTTGTGGTGTAGATAATTATATTAAATGCTCAAATAATCACTATTTTCAAGTTTCAACCTTATATGGCTTATTTAAAGCATTATGGTCCAAAAAGCATTTTAAAATCCTTTTTATTTTTGGGAAGAATGATAGTGCCTTCTTGAGGATCACCAACCTCTATAAATCTGTTTCTAGTGCAAAAAAGTCCAGTTATGGCAGCCAATGCAGCATCCAACTCATGATCTGTAACCTTTTTGGGTAGTTTGAAATATCTCCCCAAATCATGATATAAATTCTCAAATCCTAAAATCCTCTGTGTTGTCCTTGGATGTACTTCTATAATATCGTGTTTTTTTAATTTGGCAGCGAGTTTTATCCCTCTTTCTGTGAGCATTCTCATGCCATGAAAACTAAGAGGTAAGACCCTTCCGTATTTTCGCATCTCTATGTCCGCTGCTCTAAAATCCCCTCCAATCTTTCTACAGCTACAATTCTTTCTAAGGCAACATCTACCCTTTGGAAGAGAAAGTGGAGCATCAACAGCTACCAAAGATGGATCTATTTCATCTATTTTCTTTAATATTTCTTCATCTTTATAAACTACCCTAAAAATAAACTTTTGGTCATCTAAAACACAAAATCCAGTTGGATTTTCGGGTTTTCCTGCTAAATCGATCCCTACGATCTTCATTTTTAGAACTTTTCGTAATGTATAACTTCCTCAACATCTTTTCTTGGAGGTGGATAAGGTTTCTCATCAGGATAACCCAATGGAATCAACGCAACCGGTCTTACACCTTCTGGAATTTTTAATATGGTTGCAGCAGCATCTTCGTCAAATGCTCCAACCCAGCAAGCGCCTAATCCAAGTGCATGGATGGTAAGAAGCATGTTTTGAGTTGCGCATGCTGTGTCTTGTATACAATAAAGGGATCTTCCCCTCTCACCGTATCTAATGGCTGATCTTTTCTTGTTTGCACAAGGTACGATTATAACAGGTGCTTCTGCTATAAAATCCTGCATATAGGCTGCAACTGCAAGTTTTGTCTTAGTTCCTGGATCTTTCACCACCACAAACTCCCAGCTTTGTAAATTACCTGCTGAAGGTGCCCATGTTCCGGCTTTTATTATCCCTTCAATCAAGTTGTCTTCAACAGGTCTTTTTTCAAATTTTCGCACGCTTCTTCTTTCTCTAATAGCTTCAAATATGTCCATATTATCACCATCCAAATTAAAACACCATTGCATCCACCACCACATGATCTACTCCAGGAGAATATCTCTTTATCACTCTTTTGTTTAATATTTTAACTTTTCGGCCATTTGCAGCTTCTCTTATTCTCTTTATTGGTCTTTCGAATCTTATTTTCTCAGGAACAGCCTCGTGATAGTGAATAATCCCTCCACCATTCAAAGTATTTAACGCTACATCAAGATACTGGTGTGTATTTCCTAAATAACCCATCAGGACCCTGTCTGCAACACCCCTTGGAGTAACTTCCCTACAATCCCCAAGCATTGGTTCTACTATACCCTGTACTCTGTTTAGTTTGATATTTTCACCCAAATAGTAATATGCAACTGGATTTATTTCTATGGAATAGACCTTCTTTGGTCTTGAGTGTACAGCCATAGGTATTGAAAAGTAACCAATCCCAGCAAACATGTCTACAACAACCTCACCTTCCTCAACCAGGTTTGCAATTCTCATCCTCTCTGTGGTATTGCCTTTAGACCACATGACCTTGGAGACATCCAGCTTAAAAAGACAATTATTTTCCCTATGGATGGTCTTTGTGTTATCCCCTATAAGGACTTTAACCTTTGGTTTTCTTTTACGACCTTCTATACGGTCTAATTTAACCACAGTATTAACATTTGGTATCTCCAAAAGTTTTTGTGCATCCAAAACATCCTTATTTAAAACCAGGACATCTCCTATGATCTTCCACCCCATGTTGTATGATATGTTGGGCATGTTAAATATGGTTTATACAGCGGTGTGAAAATCATCAACATGATTCAAATACCTTATTGTTTTGTAGTGGATGCAGAAAGTAGAAAATTGCCTAAAGGCTAAAAGAAGATGGATTTTCTCGATCAAAAGTCCTTACAGACCTAATACCTTTATATTTTGCTTTTTAAAGTTTTGAAAGATTGAAAACAACGTTTTTCATGTTAAATAGTTAGATGCGATATATATAAAAAAAGCGAAGATAATTACTATCAGAAAAAAATCATATCCAATGTTGTGATTCAACATATTTTATGGTTGACTAAGGAGGATTCAAAATGAGCAAAATAAAGAAAAAGGAAATTTCTGAAATCCTGGATGAATACAACAAAAATGAAATAACTGTTGCGACCTTGGGCAGTCATACATCCCTACATATTCTAAAAGGAGCAAAAGAAGAAGGGTTTAAGTCAGCAGTTGTTTGCGAAAAGGGAAGAGAAGTTCCATATAAACGATTCAGAGTGGCAGATGAATACATAATGGTAGATAAGTTCAGTGAAATAGTAAATGATGATGTTCAGGATAAGTTGAGGGATATGAATAGTATCGTAGTTCCACATGGATCCTTTGTTGCCTACGCTGGACTTGATCGTATTGAAGAGGATTTTTATGTACCTATGTTTGGAAACAGAGACATTCTAAGGTGGGAATCTGAAAGGGAACTTGAAAGAAAGCTAATGGTGGAAGGAGGCATTAGAATTCCAAAAAAATACAAAAATCACCATGAAATCGATAGAACAGTTATGGTAAAGTTTCCAGGAGCCAGAGGCGGAAAAGGATACTTCGTTGCATCCTCACCTGAAGAGTTCGATGAGAAGATAGCATCTATGATACACAGAGGGTGGATCCAAGAAGAAGACATCAAAAAAGCACATATTGAAGAATACGTCTCAGGATGTAATTATTGTATTCAATACTTTTATTCTGTACTAAAAGATGAGGTTGAAGTTTTGGGCATGGATCGTAGATTTGAATCAAACATAGATGGTCTGTGTAGAATTCCGGCTAAAGATCAGCTTGATATTCTAATGGATCCATCATACGTTATAACAGGTAACTTCCCTGTGGTTATGAGAGAATCACTGCTTCCACAGGTGTTTGATATTGGAGATAGACTTGTTGAAGCCGCTCGAAATTTAGTTCCACCTGGAATGAATGGTCCTTTCTGTCTGCAGAGCCTCTGTACAGATGATCTTGAAATAGTGGTCTTTGAGATGAGTGCACGTTCAGATGGAGGTACAAATACATTTATGCATGCATCTTCATACAGCTATCTCTTGTTTGGAGAGTTTATGAGTATGGGGCGCAGAATAGCCCGGGAGATCAAAAATGGAATAGAAAAAGATAGAATAGATGAGCTCATCACCTGATTTAAATAACCTTTCTTTATTTTTGCGGTTGGCAGCATTAATAGAGCAGATAATCTTGTGTTTTATAAGTTTTCACCTGCTAAGCTACGGAATGTTGAAGATCCAATTAAAAAAATGAACATTCGGGCTTTCCATCGGTTTTGATGTTAGTTTGGATCATTTCCCATCAACCTTTAGAAAAGGTTGATCAAACTTTGTTTGGTTTGATGTTAGTTTGGATCATATTCTAATTAAAAACAATTCCCTATCTTTGATCATGTCCTAAAACTTTTAATGAATCTAAACTATAATTTAATTCCTTTTGGCAACGTTTTTATTTATTTAAATTCCTTTAGAATCTTTAAAGAGAGTATCGGCCTTAATATTCAATTCCCCATATTCCATTTTTCAACCCGTTTCATATAGGCAAAAAAAAATATTATCGTGTAGAAAACAAAAAATTCGCTCTATAGCTAAAAACGATATTATAGTCATGTGCATAAGTAATTAAACTTATGATTCCCAAAAATCCCAGATAAATGGATTAAATCCAATTTTTAGAGCTTTCGTTGAACTAATACTAAAAACTTTTGCACTTGACTATAATAACCAACAACTCTACAAGTTGAAGAAAGATAACATAAAACCAGTAACATTTATATAATATGAACTTCAAGATAGGTGTAGAAACCCTTTTTCTGTTGTTTTTTTATTCAGGGGTGTATTTATGGATAACAAAGATCAATTAAAAGGTACTACGACTGTCGGTTTAAAATGTAAAGATGGAGTTGTTTTTGCTACCGAAAAAAGAGCTGTGATGGGTTATCTAATTGCCCATAAAGTTGCAGAGAAGATCTTTAAGATTGATGAGCACCTTGGAGCTACTATAGCAGGAGCTGTTTCAGATGCTCAAAGCCTGATGAAATTAATAAGTGCTGAAGCAGCTCTTTATAAAATGAGACAGGGAGTGAGAATAAGTGTTGAATCTGCCGCAACACTCACTGCAAACATTCTGCATTCATCAAGAATGTTCCCATACTTTGTTCAAACCCTCTTAGGAGGCGTTGATGATAAAGGACCAAGGGTATATTCAATTGACCCTACAGGTGGTATGATAGAGGATAACATGATTGCAACAGGGTCTGGATCACCTATAGCCTATGGTGTGCTGGAAGATAGATATAGCGAAGATATGTATGTTGAAGAAGGTGTTGATCTTGTTATTCGAGCTTTAAAATCCGCAATGGAAAGAGATATAGCATCAGGCAATGGAATTTTAGTTGCAACCGTAACTGAGGAAGGTTTTAAGAGGTTACCTGATGAAGAGGTAGAAAAAAAATTTAAAGAACTTAGTTAATTTTTTAATATCGATTTATTTAAAATTCTTCTTTAATTTCTAAGAGCTTCATAAAAATGTAAAACGCAGCTTATAAGATTTTTTATTTTTTAAAGTGATGTTATGAGTCCAGAGATTCTTGAGGAAATCAAAAATACTATCTTAGAAAGGTTGCCAAAGAAAGTACAAGTGGCAAAAGTGGAATTTGAAGGTCCTGAGGTTGTAATCTACACCAAAAACCCAGAGATCATAACAGAAAATGGTGAGCTTATAAGGGACCTTGCAAAGGACATCAGAAAGAGAATAGTAATCCGCTCAGACCGCTCAGTCCTTATGGACCCAGAAAAATCCATCCGCAAGATTCATGAGATAGTTCCAGATGAGGCTAACATAACCAATATATCTTTTGACGATGTGACCTGTGAGGTCATAATAGAAGCAAGAAAACCAGGACTTGTAATCGGTAAATATGGTATAACCTCAAGAGAAATAGCAAAACAAATTGGATGGGCACCCAAAATTCTTAGAACTCCGCCAATTTCTTCTGATATTATAAAAAGAATAAGAAGAACATTGCGAAAAAACAGTAAAGAAAGAAAAAAAATCCTGCAACAGTTGGGGAATAGAATCCATCGGGATATTGAAACCGAAGACGGATGGACGAGATTAACATCCCTTGGAGGATTTAGAGAGGTTGGAAGATCTTGTTTATTCTTACAAACACCCAATAGCAAGATACTACTGGACTGTGGGGTAAACATTGCAGGAACAGATGAAAAGGGTTCATATCCATATTTAAATGTCCCTGAATTTGTTCTCGACAACTTGGATGCGGTTATAATATCCCACGCCCACCTTGATCACTCAGGTTTTCTGCCATATCTTTACCACTATGGATATCAAGGACCTGTTTATTGTACAACCCCAACAAGGGACCTGATGACTCTGCTCCAGCTGGATCACATAGACATCGCCCATCGTGAGGATCATCCGCTTCCCTTTAATGTAAAAGATGTGAAAGAATGTGTTAAGCGCACAATAACTCTTGATTACGGTGAAGTAACTGATATAGCACCAGATGTTCGTTTGACTCTTCATAACGCAGGGCATATATTAGGATCAGCTATGATCCATCTACACATAGGAGATGGTCAACATAACCTTGTCTACACAGGAGATTTCAAATTCGAAAGGAGCAGGCTCTTGGAACCTGCTGTGTATAAATTCCCAAGAATAGAATCACTTGTTATGGAAAGCACTTACGGTGGGCATGAAGATGTGCAAGCAACGAGGAACGACGCAGAAAAAGAACTTATAAAAACCATCTATCACACTTTAGAAAGAGGCGGGAAAATTCTAATTCCTGTTTTTGCAGTTGGAAGAGCCCAAGAACTTATGATAGTTCTTGATGAATATATAAGGCATGGTATCATCGATGAGATCCCAATTTACATAGATGGAATGATCTGGGAGGCAACAGCCATCCATACAGCAAGGCCCGAATATCTAAGCAAGGACCTGCGGGATCAGATATTCCATCTTGGAAGAAATCCATTTATTTCTGATGTATTCCAGAAAGTGACAAAAACAGATGAAAGAATAGACATCGTCGAAGGGGAACCGTCCGTAATTCTCTCCACCTCAGGAATGCTTACAGGAGGGAATTCTGTAGAATATTTCAAAAGTTTATGTGAAGATAAAAGAAACTCATTGGTTTTTGTTGGCTATCAGGCAGAAGGATCCCTTGGAAGAAGATTGCAGAAAGGATGGGATGAAATACCACTGAAAGAAGAAGGGAAAACAAAGGTTTTCAATGTAAAAATGGATATAAAGACCATCGAAGGTTTCAGTGGACATTCTGACAGGAAACAACTCATGGATTATGTGAGAAAAATATCTCCAAAACCAGAGAAAATCCTGGTATGCCACGGTGACAACTACAAAACTATGGATCTTGCTTCAAGCATCTATAGAAGCTTTAAAATTGAAACAAAGACCCCTATGAATCTGGAAACCATAAGGATTCAATAATAATCAACATCCAAGACAACCTTCAATAAACTTGATCAAAAGACTATTCGTTTTAATTGAACCGATTCTAAAAAGAATCGACCTAAAAATATGCCAATAATTTAAAAAGCAATTCCAAAAATACCTTCATAATTAAACACTTAAATATCATTAAATTCTCTCACCCAAATCGCAAATCATTAGATCTTGATAAACTATATCTTGTATCACTGAAAGATCGTTAATTGGTGAATTTCATGGTAACATACCGAGAATCAGGAGTGGATATCAATTTGGAAGAGGCTACGGTCTCTGCATTAAGTTCACAGATAAAAAATACGCTTTATTTTAGAGATGTTATTACAGAACCCGGTCATTTCGCAGCACTTGTTAAATTTGGAGATAAAGCAATTGCTATGAGCACAGATGGGGTTGGAAGCAAGATCTTGGTTGCAAAAATGATGGATAAATATGATACTGTTGGAATTGACTGTGTAGCTATGGTTGTAAATGATATACTTTGTGTTGGAGCGGAACCAGTAGCTATGGTTGATTATCTGGCTGTTGAAAAACCAGATCCTGAGATTGCAGCTCAAATAGGAAAAGGACTTGCAGAAGGAGCCCGAGAGGCTAAAATTGCAATAATAGGCGGGGAAACAGCATCTATTCCCGATATAATAACTGATTTCGACCTTGCAGGTACTGGAATTGGTATTGTTGACACAGATAAGATAGTAACAGGGGATGATATCAAAGATGGAGACGTTGTAATTGGAATAGAAAGCAGCGGAATCCACAGCAATGGATTGAGTCTTGCAAGAAAGGTATTTTTCGATAAAGCAGGTTTGAAGGTTGATGATCCCCTTCCAACAGATCCAGGTAAATCTGTTGGTGAAGAACTTTTAAAACCGACTGCAATTTATGTAAAACCTGTTCTTGACATTCTAAAATCAGGTGCTGATGTTCATGGGCTTGCTCATATAACAGGAGGTGGATTTTTAAATCTTAAAAGACTTAAAAAAGGTATTGGTTATGATATCAGCAATCTACCTAAGCCCCACCAGATTTTCAAATCAATATATTCTTTGAATGTACCCCTGAAAGAGATGTACAGAGTATTCAATATGGGAGTAGGTTTTGTGATAATTGTAGCAGAGGAAGATGCTGATAGAACCATAAATATTATTAAAAGGTATATGAAAGCCTATAAAATAGGATACACTGTAGAAGACATTGAAGGGAATATTAAAATTGAAACCTTTAATGGAAGTATTATTAGCTTATAAAGGTGCGTGACATGAAGATAACTGCTGAACAGGAAAGATCAATAATCATTGAGATCCTAACAAGAATGAACGTGCCACCAGAAGATGCTATGATCGTTGCTGACGCCACAACAGATGCAGATCTTAAGGGATTTTCATCTCATGGAATCGGTAGATTTCCTCAATATGTGACTGGATTGAAGCTCGGTACCATAGATCCCAAAGCAGAAATATCTATAGAAAGAGAAACTGTATCTACAGCACTTCTAAATGGGAACCATAAATTTGGTCATGTTGTAACCTATAGAGGCATGGAAATTGCAATTCGAAAAGCAAAAGAAACTGGAATAGGACTTGTTGGGATACATAACTCCAATCATTTTGGAGTTGCAGGATACTATTCAGATATGGCGATTAGGGAAGACATGATTGGGATCGTAATAGCAAATACAGAACCGGCAATGGCTCCAATTGGAGGTAAAGAGCCAATATTGGGTACAAATCCAATTGCAATAGGTATTCCATCAAACAAGCACTATGTATCTGTAGATATGGCAACATCAGCTTCTGCACGGGGAAAACTTATGGAAGCGGCGAGGAGAGGAGAAAAAATCCCAGAAAACGTGGCTCTGGATGCACAAGGCAACCCCACTATAGATCCTGAAGAAGCGCTTAGAGGTTCCATTCTACCATTCGGTGCTCATAAAGGCTATGCACTTGCTTTCATGATCGAGATCCTTGCAGGACCGCTCGTTAGGGCTGCATTCGGTAAAGCTGTGAGGGGAACAGCGAATCCAGAAGAGATGTGTACAAAAGGGGATCTTATTGCTGCAATAGACCCAAGAAAATTCGTCGATATAGATAAATTTAGGGAGGATGTGGATGATTTTATAGGAGAGATTAAAGCATCGGGTGAAAATATTTTTATCCCCGGGGATATGGAAGTTCGAAATGCTAAAAGGTTCAAAGAAAAGGGAATTCCAATAGACAATAGGCTTTTCTTGCAACTTAAAGAAATATCTGAGGAATTATCATTCGATCTGGAGGCTCTTTTAAGTGGATAATCGCCATAATAATTATCACATGAATTATATTAACAATTATTTTATTGTATTCCTTGGTAAAGTGTCTTTCGTTCAATTAATTGATGTTAATGTTCATGGGCTGTCGATTTGTTGAGTGTTGAACAGCTTGCTGAATCACATTGTTCAGCGATCTATTATAGCGAAAATGATAATGTCCCATTGTATTAAGCTTTATTCAATTTGCTCATTTTTAGATATAGTAAACCCCTTGCACAATAATTATACATCCTTGAGCCTAGATTATGATATAAAACTCAACTATAAAAAGCTATCCCGAAAACCAAGACTATTCAACAACCTTTTAGGAAAAGTTGATCAAAAGATGCTTTGGATGAACCTCCTCATAAAGGGTTCTTAAAAACATTCACAGGATTTACTCAAGGTGAGTTTGACAGGATATTCAGGAAGATAGACGAAGGGTATGAAACATACAAGAAGGAGAGACTGAACAGAAAAAATAGAAAAAAAGCGATTGGAGCAGGAAGAAAATTCAAACTGGACCTGAGAGAAAGGTTTTTAATGCATCTTATTTATTATCGTCTCTACATCACCTATACCTTGGCAGGTTTCCTCTTGAACTGGAATCAGTTCGCGATTAGGCGGCATAAAGCTGCCTTTTCAACCTTTAATAAAGGTTGATCAAAAAGGCGACCTTCGGTCGCCTGCCTTGAAGAAATATGAGGTCTTTGGTTCGAAGTTCAGAAACAGACATGAGAGATACGATACAATGACTTCCATTGTAGGAGGGTTTGTGAACTTCAGAATAATGAATTCTCGCAACTATTCGTTGCGAGTTTGCAAATCAGAGATTTGCAATTCCTGTGTGTATCCTTATAGATAGAAGTTGAGAATTTTTAAGGAGAAGTTTACTTAGGTTATAATTACGCAAGAGGTCTAATTATCAGATATAGTCAGAAAGACTTGAATATCCTGCTCTATATTTTAAACTTTGGATTAAAGCGTTTATTAAAAACATCCGTCGGTAATCATCTTTAATTTTAATAATATTGGCAATTTTTTCTGGGTTAAAATTAAATTTTAATTTTAGCCACTTTGATATTTCTAATAGTTCTTTTTTGGTCATGTTAATTTGTCTTAAAATAGGGTTTCTATAATCCCACTTTGAAATATCCTGTTCAATGATAAAACCTTCCATCTTTTTTCCAAAAGCTGTCCAGGGAAATGGCGTTGTAAAATAAAAATGCATTAAATCAGGATTCCATTCGCTGAACATTTTACCAGTTTCATATAGTGTTCCAGGGGTTTCAGTCGGCAGCCCAATAAGTACTTGCACTATACTTATGATATCCCTCTCTCTCAACAAATCTAGCGCTTTTTTGTTCAATTCAATGGTTGTTTCTTTGTTGAAATAGTTTAACCTATGCTGTAACGCTGATTCCATTCCTAAATCAATCGCAAAAATCCCTGCATCTTTATATAAGTATAAATATTTTTCGTCCCTTACAATATGGTCAACTCTCGTATTTAGCATATGATGAAGCTCATTAGAACTTTCATCATTGATATTTTTTAAAGAATCGAGTAAATCGATCCATTTACTCTTATCTTTGGCAGGATTTTCGTCTGCCCAAAAGAAAAAGGTAACTTTATGCTTTTTATTTAAATATTCAACTTCTTTGACCAAGGATTCGGTAGATCTGCAGTGCCATTTTCTCCAAAACATCCATTGGCCACAAAAATTGCATTTATGATCGCAACCACGTGAAAATTGAATCGTAGCTGTAATCTCATTATTGGTAGGGGCACGATAGTCCTCCCAATTGTCTATCAAATTCCAAGCTGGTAAATATTCATTTAGATTTACAAATTCATTGTCAATTTTATTAACCTTAAAACTACGTTCTCCCCCTTTTTCATCTCTCCAAACAATATTTTTTACTTTTCCCATGTCGAAATCATTATCAAATGATTCTACTAACTGCAGAGACGTTTTTTCTCCTTCCCCTCTTACAATAAAATCGATATAAGGGTGTTCCTTCATTATATCATTATACATAAAGGTGGGATGAACTCCTCCAAGTACTATTCTTATTTCATTGTCTAATTCTTTGACAGCTTTCGATATTTCCAAACTACGAGGAAGGCTAGCGGTAGACGCCATTCCGCCTATAAATATTATATTTGGCTGCTCATTCACTATAATTTCGGCTATTTCAAAGTCATTACTAAAATTTCCTTCTTTTTTGCAGAGATCTATCAATTTTATTTCTTGATATCCACCTTTTATTAGTGAACCTCCAACATACAATAAACCTAAAGGAGGCAATGTTCCAACAATGTTTTCGGGTCCGCCTGAATGAAAATTTGGGTTAACAAGCAGAATCTTCATTTAAATTCCTCCTGATTAAATATCAATTTCAATTATATATTGATATTATATTATATTGATATTATATTATATTGATATTATATTATATTGATATTATATTTGATGGTAGAATCAAAAATATTGATATAATACATATATCATATAAAGTAATAAAATATGAGGTAATCATATGTGCGAATTCTGTATACAACACGGTAGCGGCAAGAAATGGTACTTAGCAAGCAAGAATTATGCAAATAAACTTGGATATTCTGAAGAAAGAGAATCGTTTATTAAAGATTTCTTTAAAAATTACGAAAAAAATTATCGAAAAAATGTGAATATGGCCGAAATAGCCAGTAAAATACCCTTTATCAAGGGATATGCAGAAATAAAAGTTAAAAACTATTTTACTCAAAAACATGCTGGTCAAGTAATTCCTTTGGAGGATGCAATTTCCATTTGCAGTATAGCTGGAAGAGTTAGCATTATGGATTGCCCTTGCCAAAAATATCTTTTTAACAAAAAAGAAAAAAAATGTATTCTATTTGGAAGCACGGCCGAAATTGTGGAAAATCTCCCTGAATTTTCCGATTTATCTGATTTAGGGTTGGAAGATGCTATTGAATTATTAAAATACGTTGAATCTGAAGGTAAAATACATACTATTTGGACTTTTATGTCACCTTATATTGGAGCTATGTGCAATTGTAACGAAAGGAAATGTTTAATGTTTCATCTGAAAAAACAATATAAATTTACCGAAATTATAATTAAAGGCCATGAGGTAGGTCGGGTAAATCAAAGACTCTGTATTGGATGTGGAAGTTGTCAAAAGGTATGTCAATTCCAAGGCATAAGGTTTATTGGGAAAAAAGCAATTATTAACTATAATTGTCATGGGTGTGGTATATGCAGACGATTTTGTTCCGCTGGGGCAATTCAATTAATACCACGAAAGATTAATAAATCTGAAAAATCGGAGAATTGAGACAATGAATCATTTAGTTATAAATGGGGACTTTAAAAAAGAATTTGCTCGATTTATTTCTAGCATTACGCATGCCCCTATACTTTCTATCCCAGCTTTTGTGTTCATCAATTATTTTTTTTTGAATTTCTATGATTTCATGATAATTACATCAATTAGTATATTTTTTTCAGCTCTTTTACCTATTAGTGTTGTGTTGTTATGGAGTAAAAAGAAAAAAAACATAGCAGCAGATTTACCAAAAAAAAAGGATAGGAATATTCCATTGATACTTGTTATTATTTCCTACTTAATTGGAACTTTTGTATTATGTATGTTCAATGCACCACCCATATCAACCATTTTAATGTTTTGTTATTTCTCCAACACTCTTATCGTATTTTTTATAAACCTTTTTTGGAAAATTAGTATTCATTCGATGGGGGTGGCAGGTCCAACAACAGCTTTGATATATGCATTTGGTTATATTGGGTCTGTTCTTGGCTTAATACTTCCAATAGTAATGTGGAGTAGGGTGTATTTAAAAAAACACAGTATGTCGCAAGTTATAATGGGAGCATTGCTTGGATTTGTGTTGACAGCAATACAGATGTATGTTATATTGACATATTCATACAATCTAAAGGTAAATGCCTATCCTTTTTTATGGTTAATCTATGCTTTCGTGGCACCGTCTATAGTTCTCGGTACAGCAGGCTATTTAAATAAAAAAGGAATGCAGGATGGTTATACTCGAAAAATATTCCATTTCGTAGGGTTCATCTCTATAGTTGCCTTTTTAAAATATGCTCCATTTCCCATAGCCATAATTTTTATCGTGATCGGTACGATATATGTAGGAATTGCGTGTTTCTCTGGAAAAAAATTTTTATGGTATGAAGGTATCAAAAGAAAATCCGATTCGCCGAACGAACTCCTTTATGTCGTACTTCCAATGTTTAGTGTTATTTTTGGATTAGGTTTTGGTTTGATATTATTTGAACGTAGTTTAGTGCAAATGGGCATGTTATGTGTTGCCATCGGAGACGCTATTGCAGAGCCTCTGGGGGTAAGATTTGGTAAACATAAATATAAAGTTTATTCTCTTACAGGACGCCCATCTGAACGTTCTCTAGAAGGATCTTTGGCTGTTTTGTTTTCATGTGCTGCAATCATTTTCATCACTACAAATAATCCCATTTTATCTTTAATTACTGGTTTAATACTGGCTTTTATTGAAGCAATTAGTCCGCGCGGAACAGATAACTTTACAGTGCTATTTGTAGCAGCTATGGCGTTAACAGTCGGATTACAGTTTATATAGCTTAAGTCAAATTATATTTGAACAATTATTTGGCATGGTGAAGGCCAGAAAATATTTTGATGTGAAATTCAATTTTAATTCCTAAAACTAAATTTCCAGAAATGTTAAGAAGAATAAAAAGTTATGATGCTTCTGCAATAGTTGGAGAAGACATAAAACAATATGTGAAATAATATGAGGCAAGACTGAAAACGATGTATACTCTTAGTATTTTACTCCTTCTTTTGGAAGATTTTGAGTATATAAAAGCATCAATTTTCAGGTGATTGCAAGTTTATTACCTATTCTTTTATCATGAGTCAAAGTACTTAGTGGCATTCTCTAATCTTTTTTGAAAAAAATTTTTATTCTCTTCAACAACTAACTACAATATTTTCTTTTAAACTAAATAGACATTTCCGTCGATAAAATAATGAGTTCTATGAAGTTCTAAGTCTAAAAAAATATTTATTAGGTTCTGTAGAACCCCACCATATGGGATCACTCTATTGAATATAGAAAGGAGAGATCCCCATGTTTAGCATCAATAAAAACGAGCTTATAAAATTTGTGTCCGTATCGTTTAAAGTGGCTGAAATGTCTCTACACTAGCAAATACTCAAACCATATCTACACACAACATCAGCATATAGCCCTACTATGTCTAAAAGAACGTTATGTCTAAAAGAACGTTTAAGACTATGAGAATTTGTTCAACTCGTTGATTTAACACCTAAGATAAAGAGATACTTGGCCTGATAAAACCGCTGCACTTCACAACTCTGCAAAAGCTTCCAGAGATTTGGTTCTGGGTTCTTTGAGGATATGCTCAATCAAACAGTTGAATTGTTTGATATAAAGGAACCTTGGATAGCGATTGATGGAACAGGTCATTCATCAAGTCAAGCGAACAAGCTTTTAAAATTTTTGTGAACTTTTCCTAAAAGTTCAAATACAAACTTGCAATGCTTGAGGAGTTTGATAAGGAGGTCATCCCAAAAGTATATTATTTGGGAGTTATATTTAAGTTTATG
>CAZLGO010000028.1:0-20313 GCA_964559295.1 uncultured Methanobacteriaceae archaeon | reverse complement strand
AGACAAGAACTGGATCTCTATGCAAATCTTCGACCTGTAAAATCATACAAGGGAACAAAATGCCTATTTGATGATCTTGACTTTGTTATAGTGAGGGAGAACACCGAAGGGCTTTACAAGGGTATTGAGGAGTACACAAAGGAAGGTGCAACAGCCCTGCGGGTTATAACAAAAAAAGCATGTGAAAGAATATGCAGATTCGCTTTCGAGTATGCAAAAAAAACAAAAAGAAGCAAAGTTACAGCGGTTCACAAGGCAAACGTTCTGAAGAAAACATGTGGACTCTTCAGGGACACTTTCTATGAGATTGCAAAGGAATATCCAGATATAGAATCAGAGGACAAGTACGTAGATGCAACAGCCATGTTTTTTTTAACAAAGCCCCATGAGTTTGATGTTGTTGTAACAACAAATCTTTTTGGTGATATATTATCTGATGAGGGTGCAGGTCTTGTTGGAGGGCTTGGTCTTATCCCTTCTGCAAACATTGGAGAGAAACATGGGCTTTTTGAGCCTGTTCATGGTTCAGCACCCCGTCTTGCTGGGAAGGGGATAGCAAACCCCTCTGCCATGATACTATCAGCATGCATGATGCTCGAGTATCTTGAAGAGCACGAAGAGGCGAAAAGACTTGAATCTGCACTGACAGAGGTTTTAGCTGAAGGTAAGGTTGTAACACCTGATCTTGGTGGTAGCTCTTCCACAATGGAGATGGCTTCTGAGGTTAGAAGGAAGTTGGAAAGTTGATGGATTTTTCATTTAAATGATAAACTTCACCTATTGCAACCACAAACCTTGATATCTGACTTTGCTTCTACCTTTTCTTTGAATTCTTTAGCATCTGCTTTTGAATGATGTATAGGAACTACAATCAGGTCAATTGCTAATGCAGCTCCAGCAACCACCCTCAATACCAGAGGATGTTAAGACCTATGTCGATTTAGGATACCTTGGAATAGTGAAGGATTTTGCAGAAATGGAGGTTAAAATACTCCTAAAGATAACAGGAATTTAAGGAAAAGGAGAGTCACTGCAGAACATTCTGTCTGTAGGATGAAGAAATATGAGATCTTTGGTTCAAAGTTCAGAAACAGACATGAAAGATACGATACCATGACTTCCATTGTAGGAGGGTTTGTGAACTTTAGAATAATGAATTCTCGCAACTATTCGTTGCGAGTTTGCAAATCAGAGATTTGCAATTCCTGTGCGTATCCTTAAATAGATAGAAGTTGAGGATTTTCAAGGAGAAGTGTAGTTAGGTTATAATTACGCAAGAGGTTTATTATATTAGAACTAGAAAAAAGGAAATGTTTAAATCTTCAGTTGTCGGTGTTTAAACGATCATCCTATCATTTTTTATTCATGAATACTAAGGTTATTTATATAATCAAAATCATATCATAGACGTAAGATATTCTGGAGGGATCTAATGGAAATCGATGATCCAATAAAAACCACTGTTGAGGAACTCTTAAAAGTTCTGGCAATTGAGAATGTGATAGGCGAAATAATCGAAGCAGAAGATAAAATGCTCATTCCTGTCACAAAGATGGGTATGGGATTTGGAGCAGGAATGGGTGAAGGTAAAGGCCCTGGAGATCGAGGAGGAGGAAAAGGTAGCGCTGCCGGCGGTGGCGCAGGCATAGAACCTATAGCCATGGTAGTTGTATTTAAAGGAGTAACTGGTCCAGATGGTGTTAAAGTATTGCCTCTCACTTCACCAGGACCCATAGCTAGAACCATAGGTGAAGTAGGATCAGTTTTAATGGAAATTGTCAAAGAAAAAAAGAAGAAAAAAAAGGAAAAGAAGAAAGAGGAAAAAAAGTAGATAAATAGTAGATAAGATCTTTAAAGAGTGGATCATACTTGATCTATATCGTAGTGACCACCATCCTCCTTATTTTTTTGTTGATCATAATAGGTCTTTTGGTGGTTCCTTTTCAAATGTCTTTTTGTTTTTCTAAGAAGGGTTCTGTAATTCACGGAGACTTTAAAATACGTTTGATGAAAATAAAATTATTCCATAAAAAAATACCCCCAAAAAAAAAGAAGAAAGAAAAAAAGAAGAAAAAACCGTTTGATCGGGAGCGGATCTTGAGAATAATTTCTCTTTTGTGGGAATCCCTACCGTATCTTACCCGCATATGGAACGCATTCTTAAAATCTATTTCAATAGAGAAATTTTCTTTCGATTTTATCATTGGATTAAATAGTCCAGTGGATACAGCAGTTGTAAGTGGCTATTTTTGGTCTTTGGCATCTGTAGTGAATGTCATCCCTAATGCGCATCTATCTATAAAACCAGATTTCAAAGAAGAGCGATTGGATGGTTCTATGATAGTCAAATTGAAATTTAGGCTTTTTTGGATTGCCGCATCCTTTATAAAAGCTTTTACTAAAAAACCTGTAAGATCATTATTCAAAGAAATGAGGGGTGGATGAAATAATACTAAAAACAGATACAGTGGTCGGAAAAGCTCTTAAAATTGATGATAGAACCCTCTATCCTATAATTCAAATTTCAACTTTAAAAAGAAAAAAGAAGGATTTCATTGGAGCATGGATCTTTCCGCTGGCAATAGTGATAGAAGAACCGACGAAGGAATATGTTATTCTGTTGACGGACGAGGATATTGATCAGAGGCAACTTCTGGATTTCCTCAAGAGAAGATAGGCATCATGTTCATGTTTATTCCACCAAGACCAACCGTACTTTCTATTTGCAATTTAACTGCTTTTTTATTGTAATTTTTTGTCTGCGCATCCAAGAAAGTTGTATTGTTTTTTATAACCTCAAAACCCGTAGGTTCAATGGCTATTCCACCCAGATCAACAGTGCCTTTTATTTTAATTCCAATTTTATCCACTGGTTTAAGCTGTACGGTGACACCACCTATCTCAACTCCAGTTGAGATGCTGCCGTCTTTTTTAATACCAAGTTTATCACTCTGAATCATAAATCCTCCGGTGTTCACATTCATATCAAGGTGATTAAAGCTAGTATCAGCGATATTCACCATACCTCCGCCAGCGTATTTGATCGTGGTGTTGAATACATCCACTTTGGAATCGTTTGCAAGCATCAGCGAAAAGCCCCCAGCTTTAGTATCGAATGTTCCGTTGTAGGTGCATCTGTTTCCAAGTATCACATTTGCAGAACCGCTATCAAGCACTATGTTGACATTAAGTACATCTCCCTTTTTATTATAGGTTATTGAAGGTTCTTTTGAATTTTTATCCCTTTCGAAGGTTATATCGTAGATTAAATCACTTTTATTTTGGAATGAGACACCGAATCCACCAGCATTCGACGTAAAATTAAAATTTACATAATTTATACCAGCCATCTGTGAATCAAGAAGTTTGTATTGTTTTGTGATCTCTTGTTTTTCTTCACTTATACACCCCGATGCAAATATAACAAAACCTAAAAGAGTCATTATTACAAGCACATATTTTTTCAAGTTACCAACTCCTTTGATCTTTGGATTGCTTTGGTTTTTAGTATATATATTATTTTTGATCCAAACAGGACGAAAATTTTATTAAAAATAAAAAAAGAGGAGCTATCTTCTTAGTATAAATCCTAATATACTTCCCTTAAAGTATCCAAAGATAGCTAAGCCTGTAAGAAGAATAACTCCTAAAAGAGCCCAAATTGGCACTCCACCTGCCGAAGAAGTTGGTTTGCTTATTTTCGTAACTTCGTATACTTTTTTTCCTTTTTCTTCTGATGGTTTCTGTCCTGCTTCTTGCACTTCAGCAATTGATACATCTTGTCCTGATTGTGTTGGTGTTATTGATGCTCCTGGAGCTGATGTTGTTGGAGCTGAAGATTGTCCTGGTGATATTCCTGGTGTTGTAGGTGTTGATGTTGTTTGTTCTGGTGTTGGAGATGTTGGCACTGTTATTCCTGAAACTCCTGGTGTTGATGTTGTGGGTGCCACAACACTTCTACCTGTTGCATCCTTTAAAACATCTAAAAACTCTTGCAATTTAATTGGACTCAGAGAAGACATCTGAACGATCCATTGATTAAATAGGATATTGGCACAGGTGTGATGACAACAAGTAACACCATATTTTACAGTAGTATCGACGTATTTTGTTGTTAGGGCATTTAGAAGTTCCGGGGATGGCTGCCACATACCTCTTCTTGCAGCTTCAAGTATCCATCCTATCATACTTTGCATTGCAAAGGCCTCATAGTTTTTGGAGATTTCTAATCCAGCAAGATTCTGGGAAACCTGTGTCCACATCTCGTTCGAAACGCAGCCTGTTGTTGTATGCATTCCAAATAAGTTTTCATATCTCTTTGCATATTCGATCCATCCACTTGGTGTCTGAAGTAAAGAATTCATGTAAAGCGGGTTTAAAAGTTGAGATCTTATCTCAAGTTCAACTTCATCCTGAATACTCCTTGTTACCACCTTTTTAGGATTTCTTATGTCTGCAACTATCCCTTCAGGATTTGCTCCAAGAGACTTTGAGGTTAATATCATCCCCCCGAGCCAATCGTAGTAGTCATCTGTATCAAGAAGCCTCCATGTGCTGTCAATTGGTTGAGTAGCTATATCCAAATTGCCCAAAAGATACTTGAAGGTATCCTCATCCCTCTGTATTGTATCTCCATAAGCATTGGACATTCTTGATAGATAGACGGATGCAAGTTCTTCAGGAGCATTCCACTTTTCTGTGTTTGGTACAAGATCACAGACCCCTGTCCCTGCAAGGACATTTGGAGGATGTCCAAAAACCCTGTTTAGAGAAGCATGTTCTGCATAATGTGATTTAACGTAGTTGTCACCAAGGGATTCATCTGCTTCTGCAGCTTTTTTCACAGCTTTGTTTATGAGATCTATCCATCCCTTATAGTGCATTGCAACTGTTACAACCACATCTATCCTTGGTCTTCCAAGCTCAGAGAGAGGGATAAGCTCAGCATCTATAACTTTATTGTATTTGTTCCACACAGGTTTTGTTCCCATTAAAGCCAGTATTGTGGATAGACTTACACCATTTGTTCTTAAGACCTCTGTTCCCCAAACCACAACCCCAACTGTGTCTGGGTATCTGCCATTTTTCATGTAATAGTCCTGGATGAGCTTATCAGCGATCTGTTTTCCAGTCTCCCACGCAGCTTTAGTTGGCATCTTACTTGGATCCCCTGAATAGAAGTTTTTTCCTGTCGGAAGTGTCTCGTCATAGTATGCAGGGTCTCCTGCAAGTCCTGGTTTTACATATCTACCATCGAGAGCCTTCAGGATGCTTTCTAACTCTTCATTTTTTACAAGTTTTGAAATGGTGTCCTTGCATACCTTCAGATCATCTATTAGATTGCTTTCGCTTGTAAGCTCATCAGGGTTTTTTCCCTTTGCTAATTCTGATATATAATTCTTTGCTTCATTTTTTATTGATTCTATAATCTGCCAGCCGTACATTTCCAGCTGATCATTGTATAGGGTTGGATTTTCAATTAACGCATTGTAGTTTAATCCTCTGCTTGCTGCAATATCCTCTAAAAGATTTGTTCTTGAGGACGCGATGGTAAGTGTCTCCTCCACAAGGCTATCTCCAGTGAGACCCTCTCCTAAGGTATGAAGCCCAAATGGAATCCAATCATTTTTTATCTCAAGCAAACTATCATGGATCTGGTCTATCCATTCTCCAAATTCCAGATCTTCCCTTGCGTAACCAAGTTTTTCAGCTACTTCAGTAACACTTTTTTCAAGGTTTGGAATGAGCTGAGCTGCTCCCAATCTCTCAGCGTCCTCATACTGGTTTATCAATGACTCTAAATTAGCAAGATCACCATAAAGACCTGATTGAACCATTGCTGGTGTCATATGACTGATTATAAGAGCATTAGCTCTGTACTTTGCAACAAGCCCTTCTCCTGGATTTGACACGATGTAGGGATAGATGTTTGGTAGCGTGTTTAGTATGAAGGGCCAGTCATCGCTTAGGAGACCTAATTTTCTTCCAGGTAGCCATTCTAAAGTTCCGTGGGTCCCTACATGAACCATTGCATCAGCACCAAACTCATTCTCCAACCAGTTGTAGAATGCTATGTACTGATGATGGGGTGGCAGATAGGGATCATGGTAGTTTGAAACATCCTCCCATCCTCTGCTTGGTTGAAGTGTTAAGAAAATATTTCCAAGCGTAATTCCTGGGATCACTATTTTGTTATCGCAGACCATAATGTTTCCAGGTGGATCTCCCCATTTTTCAATTACCTGTTTTTTAAGATCATCTGGCAAAGCATCGAACCATGAAAGATACTTATCAAGGTCTACAAGCTGTCCATTCTCTTCAAGAATTTCTCCATGCTCACCCACATATTTCTCAAGAAGAGGCTGAGCCCAGATTCCTTTATTTCCACCTTCTGATATGATGTTGTAAAGTTCTTCTGGTGATGGGATGGAATCAGGCAGATTATACTCATTTTCCTTTAGTTTTACCAGCAGATCGTGCACACTTTGAAATACATTCAAATAGGATGCCCCGATATCTGCTTTTCCAGGAGGGTAGTTGTATAGAATCAGTGCAATCTTTTTATCGTGGTTTTCTTTTTCCTTGAGGATGCTCCATTTTATTGCAAGATCAACTGTCTTTTTGATACCCTCTTCGATTGGAACATCCCGCATCTTATCCTTGCTTTTTGCAGATACAAGCACTGGAGAGAATATTCCTTCAATTTCAGGGGTGACAACCTGCCACACCCATTCAAACTGCGGTCCATAGAAGTTATCTTGGTATTCTTCCATGGACTGTCCATACAATGTTACCGCCTTAATGGTTTCCACATCCACTTCAGAAAGTGTTTTTATCCCCTCTTCTGGAAGGGGATACTTTAAATAGAAGCTCCAAAGTGAGATTGTAGCACCGATTTTTTCTTTCGCAGATTTTAAAAGCTCTGTTGCTGGAGGTTTACCGCCGCCTGAAAACAGAGCAATCGCCCCTTCACCACAGGATTCTATTTCACATATCATGGCATCTACAACAGGTCCTGGTGAATAGGTGATTATCCCGATCCATGGTGCTTTGTAAGAGTACCATGCCTCATATTCAGAAACTAAGGAATGGAGCTGGTTCTGTGCCCATCCTGCATAATCAGAAAGCCAGAGAGGACTTCCATAGTAATCAAAACCTGGATTTGAATTTATCCATTCTGAGACTTGATTTTCATCAGGTATTGCGATAAATGTCTTTTCTGGATGGTATATCCCACAGGGAGATGATTCAATGGTTATGGAAGGGGTTTTGTATGTTTTATCTTCTCCTAAGAGCTCTTTTTGAACATAATTTATCATGTTCTTTATGTTCTCGCTGCCACCAAGCTTCCAGTAGGATGCAACATAGGTTTGGGTTTTAACATCAATGTTTGTCATATCCTCCCCAACACATGAAAACTGTGCAACCTTCGCACCATTAGCCTTGGCTTCATCCACAGCTGCTTTATATTTACTTATATCAGAAAGCATTTCAAGCATTATAAACTTTGAAGATGCTATTTTATCATTATTTGCGTTGTTGTAATCAAGAGGTGCATAAACCAATGGATTTTCAAGTTCTAAAACTTCTGCGACCTTATCGGTGCTTCCTGAGATTATAGTAATTTGCGGGATACCAACTTTCCCAAGCTGGAAAACTGCTGTTCCATAAAGATTTGGATCTGTTGGATCATTGGGATTAGAACTTACCGTTACTTCTTTAGTGGATGGAACGTATCCAGGAACAGTTGCTGTGATTTTGAATAGAATATCATCGCTTATAAAACCTATAGAATAAGATCCATCTTCTTTTGTCGTTGTATTAGCCAATAAATTACCCTCACTTTCTATTGTAACTGTAGCATCAGAGATCCCGGATTTGGTTCGATAGTCAAGAACCACTCCTGAAATTATAGGATCTGTAATTGAATCTATCGTAGGAACGTTGAAGTCAGATGATAATATCTCCTTTTCTGTCTGATCTACATTTACATCTTCATTTGCTTGTGTATCTTCTTTTGGATTTTCAAATTCAAGGTTTTCTTGTGGGGTTTCTGGGATATACTTGTCATTTTCTTCTTCTGTTATTCCACTTTCTGATTCAAAATCTTGTGTTTCCTCTTCTAGAAGTGATGATTCTGTTTTATAATAAGTATCTGATGCTTCTGTTACAAGTGTTGCAGCATCTTCTTGTACTGACTCTGTGTTTGAATCAGAGTTCGTAGGTAAAGCATGTCTTGATCCTGCATTTGAATACAGTGTTTCAGACACCGCTGATTTATCAGCAGATATAGCACTTGAATCAGCTGCAGTACCTCCAGGATCACCTCCATTTGATGTATCTTCTGCAGCAACACTTACACAAAATGTTAACGCAACGAAGAATGTAAATGCCAATAATATCACTTGTAGTTTCACGTTATCACCCCAGCAATTTCAATACTTTTTTCAAATTTATTTGAATTATTATAAAGTAAATTTGAATATAAAAAAGTTTCGAGTTAATGCAGATGACAACCCTTATATACCAAGAAAAAGTTAGGTTTACCTAACATTTGGAGGTACACTATGATTTCATTGGCAGAACTTGAAGTGGGAAAGAAAGCAGTTATAAAAGAGATAAGAGGTGGAATTGGTCTCAAAAAGCGCTTAGAATCATTAAATATGAGAGTTGGAAAAACAATCAAAAAAATATCGTCAGCTCCGTTCCATGGTCCCGTCGTTGTTGAAATTGAAGGATGTAAAATGGCAATAGGACGCGGAATGGCAAATAAGGTGTTTGTGGAGACTTTAAATGAAAATTCTTCTTATGGGTAATCCAAACGTTGGAAAAAGCGTTGTATTTTCAAGATTAACTGGAGTCCATGTTATAGCATCCAATTATCCAGGAACAACGGTAGAATATACCAAAGGATCTTTAAACCTGGAGGGCAAAAAAGCTGAGATAATAGATGTTCCAGGAACATATTCACTAACTCCATCATGCAAGGCTGAAGAAGTTGCAAGAGATATGTTTTTTGATGAAAAACCCGATCTAGTGGTGAATGTAATTGATTCAACTAACCTTGAGCGAAATCTGTACCTTACATTCCAGATCTTAGAAGAGGGAATCCCAACCATCGTTGTACTTAATATGTGGGATGCTGCAAAGAGGAGGGGTGTCCATATAGATCTAAAAAAGCTTGAAAAAGCCTTGGGAGTGGCAGTTCTCCCAGCAGTTGCAGTAACTGGAGAAGGAATAAAAAAAGTGGTGCATTCAATAAATGAAGTTCTCAAAAGAAGGGAAGAATACGCCCCAAAGATCAAAAAGATGAGCGATGATGAAAGATGGGCATTTATAGGCAATATATTATCTGATATCCAAAAAATAGAACATAGACATCCATCAATATTTGAAAGACTTGAAGACGCTTCTGTACATCCTATATTTGGAACTTTAATAGCTCTACTGGTGATATATCTTACTCTTAAAATAATAATAGGTCTTGGTGAGTTTTTAATCGAAAAGATATCCGATCCTATCTTTCATGACTACTATGGTCCTTTTATAACAAGAATTGTGGAAGAAGCCTTTCCAAAGGGTTTTATTCATGATGTGTTGGTTGGTACTGGTGATTATATGGAATCATTTGGTCTTCTGACAACAGGAGTTTATGTACCCTTTGCAATTGTTTTACCCTATGTATTCTCGTTCTATATTGTACTTGGATTTTTAGAAGATTTTGGTTATCTTCCAAGACTCGCTGTTCTTATGGACAGCATAATGCATAAAATAGGGCTTCATGGTTCTGCTGTCATATCGGTGATACTTGCTTTTGGGTGTAACATTCCTGGTGTACTCTCAACAAGAATTCTGGAAGAGCGAAGAGAGAGATTTATAGCTGCAACCTTGCTGGCAGTTTCAATCCCGTGTATGGCTCAGACAGCAGTTATAATAGGATTGTTAGGTCCATATGGTATCAAGTATATCGCGATTGTATACACAACTTTAATAACCCTTTATATAGTGCTTGGATACATCCTAAACAAAATTATAAAGGGGGAGAGCCCTGAGATCTTTATTGAAATACCTCCTTATAGAATTCCGCACCTTCAGACATTGCTTAAAAAAACCTGGTTTCGGATAAGAGGATTCTTAATGGAAGCTGTACCATTTGTTCTTTTGGGAATTCTCGCTGTAAATGTTCTGTACATATTGGGCATTATGAACATCCTAAAAGCTGTTCTTGCGCCTGTAATTTCAGGATTGCTCGGACTTCCCAAGGAGGCTGCAGCTACGTTGATAATAGGATTTTTAAGAAAAGACGTTGCGACAGGAATGCTTTCACCACTTCATCTTAGTCCAGAACAACTTGTTGTAGCCTCAACAGTTTTAGCAATTTATTTCCCATGTGTTGCAACATTTGTAGTTTTAACAAAGGAATTGGGAATAAAAAACATGGTAAAAACAACTTTGTTGATGATAACACTTGCTTTGATTGTGGGAACTTTACTAAATCTAATACTGAGTTGATTTTATGAAGGATCTTCTAAAACGTGTTTTTAAACATGAATGCAGGGCTTGTGGTCTTTGCATGCAAGATTTCCTTAAGATAAGATGGAAGATAAAAAGAAAAAAGATGATTAAATGAATAAAGATTCTCTAAAGCTTACAAGAAGTATTGAAGATTACCTTGAGGTCATGTACAAACTACACAAGACGAAAGGAGTTATTAAAGTGAAGGATATTGCGACAGAACTTAATGTTAAACCTCCAAGTGTAGTCGAAGCTATCAAAAAGCTTTCTGAAATGGAACTTGTCTCTTATGAAAAATACGGCGGTATAAACCTAAATAAAAGAGGCATGGAAATTGCAGAAAGCATCGTTTCAAAACACGAGATACTAAAGAACTTTTTGGGCATCTTAGGGATCGAAATGGAGGTTGCTGATGAAGATGCGTGTGCAATGGAACATGTTTTAGATGCTTCAACCATAAATAAGCTTAAAAAATTCACAGAATTCGTTGAAAGATATCCAAATATTTTGGGATCCTTTAGGTACTATGAAAAGCATGGTAAGTTGCCTAAAAAAAGTTTTCGAAAAGAAAAACATGGAAATTAAGATCATCTCATGGAACGTAAATGTTTTAAGAGCATTGTGTAGAAGAGGGTTATTTAAATGGTTTTTAAGGAAAAAAACGGATATTTATGTATTTACAAGACAAAAAGCCGCTTGAAGATCAACTAACGTTCAAAACTTAGAAATGTTTGGAGCTATTATTCTTTAGAGTCCTAGCTTTTTCCCACCTTTAAAGTCAACCACGAGAATCTTATAGTAACATTTATATATGATAGAATGTAAAAATTCAAGTTTAGAGGTATCAAATGAATTTAAAAATTATTTCTATGGCTTTAATAACAGTTGTAATAGTCTCTAATATAGGTACAGGCGTTATTATTGGTCTTAATTTTGGTATCGACGTTTGTTATGCTGAATGGGTAACCTGCCCCACTTGTGGAGGTTCAGGCGTTGATTATAACCGTCCATTTCCAGGGGATGAAGGCTTATATTATGGCTGTCCCACTTGTTTAGGGACAGGAAAAATTTGGAGCTCTGGTGGTAGTAGCTCTGGTGGTAGTAGCTCTGGTGGTAGTAGCTCTGGTGGATCTGGTAGTGGAGGAGTTGATTCCAGCTCTGCAGATTCCCAATCGATCTCTGACTTACAAAACCCAGTTGATACTTTCCAGGTTGCAGGTATCCCCGGAAAAAATGAAGGATATGGCATACGGATCTGGAACGGAATCAAATGGGGTGTAGGTAATACCTGGAACGGAATCAAATGGGGTGTAGGTAAAGCAGTAAATGGAACAGCATACATCTTGGGTTATATTATATATAAAATAGAAAATGTTATAAAAGATCCTATTCGGGGACTCTGGGATATTTACAATCTGTTTACTAAAGGTCCAAAGGAGATTTTCAAACAGTTAATACAAGATATAATTTATGAGAAATATATTAAGCCATACATTAAGCCATACATTTATGGTAATAAAACAAATGAGGATGTATTACGAAATAGATGAATCGAGTTTTTACCATCCACATTTTATGAATATCCAATCAAATAGTTTTTTAAAGTTATTAAGAGTTAAAAGCAGTCTTCAACAAAATTTTTGATAATGCTCTGTAGAAACCTTTAAGAAGAAATACTTCAAATTAATGCTTTGATTTATTTAACTGGACTTCAAATGTGAGATATCTCCAAATATATAGGATGATGCTATAATCAGCCGAATAATTAAAAGTACTTGTAAGCATGTTAACGGCACGTTAGAAAGAGTGTTTCTTGCATGTTTTTATCATGATCAGATCCCATTAAATTAACATTGTCCGATTGGTGTTGATATTGTCGTTTTCAGATCAATAGCTCTCAGAAAAGTCTTTGATTAATTTTCTTTCCTCTTTTACAGTTATAAACATGGTTTTTGCCTATAACTGTAGATTACAATGAGTGTCACAAGTCCCAGTATGATCCCAAGCATGTTTGGGGTTATAATATAAATATCATGCATCCCTATGCCATAGATGGTCCAAAAGGAGCAGTTTATCGCCATTGTCATATAGATAACTGGTGAGATTCCATCAGATGTCTTATTTCTTATTATACTTTTAATCTGTGCGATAGGGCTTGCAAACATCAATATAGCAGTCAAACTTGCGATTAAACCAATAGTTTCGATTGGGGTCATTTTATCAATGTTAAGGTTTTTCTTGAAGGACTATCTCCCGTAGTTCTTTTTCTGATTCTCCAATTATCTCGATTTTTTCTACTGGAATGTTCTTCTCATACAGATACTCCAATAATTGTACAGGAGTTATACCTTCCTCCACATCTACAATCAAGGCATCTACCTCATATGAAATTCCATCTGCACCGTATTCTCTAAAAACAGCATACGCCTTTTCCATATTTTTTGTTTTTATCCGAAAAGAGCGTATCTTCTTTGCGATCTTTGATATATCGATATTCATCCTTTGAAGTGCAATTAAGACATGTTTTTTGAGTGCTTCTTCCAGAATACCCACAGTCAATTTATTTTTTCCCTGATTTATGCGAACAGCTTGGGCAATTTCCGCAACATCCCTTGCATGAGCAAAACTTGGTTGGAGACCCTCTCCTCCATCAGAAAATGGAGTGTAAACTCTCATAAATCTTTTTAATATACTCTCATCATATTCTTCACCAATAAAGTCCAGATTCCTCTTAAAAACTTCTGCTACTTCCTCAGGAGAAGGATTTTTAAGGAAAATGTGCAATGGTGCCCGCCTTAGATGAGCCTCGTCCATTATACTTATATCCAAATTGGTAGAAAACACAGGTATGAAATGACTGTGCACAGTTACTGGAACCCCCCTAACATAAATAACATCTTTTTTGTTTTCCATGGGTACAATAAGTCTATTTAAAATGAGTTCATGATCATCTCTCTGTCTTCCCAAATCATCAATTAGGAGTATTCCACCATTTGCTTTTATGATTGGAGACGTTTCATATAAGCCTTTGCTTGGATTATACATTGTTTCAAGTTTATTTAGGCTAAGTTCAGCTCCTGTGAATACGAAAGGAGCATATATCTTGATCCATCTTGGATCCTGTGGCTGTTCATAACAGGCTTTATGGAACTCCGGATCGTAAAGTTGAATTACACGACCGCCAACCTCAATGTACTTTGGGATCGCAATAGGTGGTAGAAGATCAGACATCTTACTCACAAGGAATGTTTTACCAGTCCCTGGCGGTCCATAAACAAAAACTCCTTTTCCAATTGTACATGCTTCAACTAATGCTCTTTTTGCATACCCAATACCCACAACATCCTCAAAAGCATTTTTGATAACCTCAGAGGGTATCTTAATGGGGAGTCTGCCCTTCATCTGGGCTTCCATCATGTTGTAATAATTTTCATACGAAACAGGGGCAATACCTATGTAAGGGTTCTCTTCGAGAATTCTTCTGGCTTTTTCACGACCTTTTTTTGTTATGGTATACTCAACACTTGAAAACAAAAATCCTCCTGCTGTTGGTGCGCAAAACTCATCTTTCTCAATTTCACGCAAAACCTCTTCTAAGATATCCCAGTGAAGCCCTGTTATTTCATTTATTCTGCTTACTTTTATTGTACCATAGCTTGAGATAACCTTCAAAACCAAATCTTTCACGAAAGTGTCTGATAGATCAATTTCCTCAAGAGATTTTGGCTGTTTTAGGATCTTAAGGATCTTTTCCATCTTAGCATCATGATAATAATCCATACCATCACCGGAAACAAACATTGAAATAAACTTTTAGGAAAATGCAGGCGACAGAAGGTCACCAATCCTTTAAAAAGGGTTCATCCAAAGAACTTTTAATAAAAGTTCACAAAATGTTTTGATCAACCTTTTTCTAAAAGGTTGTACGTCAACGCTCTCACAAAGGGTAGTTATAAAATATCTTTGAGTTCACCTATATTAGATACAACGTCAATTTCAATGTTTTCTTTTTTAACATATTTTCTTTCTGATTCTGTTAGTTTGGAATTTACCAATATTGCAGACATTCCAACATTAATAGCCCCTAATATATCCTCATTGAAATTGTTACCGACCATAACAGACTTTTCTGCTTTGCATCCCGTCCTTTTTAGTGCAAGTTCAAAGATCTCTTTATGTGGTTTTTCATATCCTGCTTCATCAGAGGTTACAACCTGATCAAAGAAATGATGAAGTCCAAGTCTTATCAGTTTTTCCCATTGTTTTATGGTTATTCCATTTGAAATAACCCCAAGATGGTATCCTTTGTTCTTCAGATAGATTAAGGTTGATGTAGTATGTGGAAAGGGTCGAAGCAATGCAAATTTGACGTTATGGTAAGTGATCATCCCCAGGGCTATCAGCATAGGGTTTTCATGTCCCAAGACCCTCTTTGTCAAGACATTGAAGTGTTTATCATAGTTCGAACCTTTTTCTTTGATTATGTCTTTAAGAAGAAAATATGCATCTTTAGGTGAAAGAGGCAATCCAGCATCAACCATTGCTTTGATAGCTGCTTTTCTTGCAGATTTTGCAAAATTTGAAGTATCATACAAAGTGTTATCGATGTCAAAAAATACTGCCTTTAACATTACCAACACCTATTAAGTCTGAAAGACTCATGCCACACTTCCATCAAATCCCCTGAAACTTGATGAAAAACTTTGAATAAAACTTGATTCATCCTCAACCATTTCTATTTTGGGTCAAAATACACGTCGAGTTTGCTTTGTTTTTCTTTGTGTATTATATCTTTTTCAGAATATCCCAAAGCATCTATTATTCTTGAGACTGCTGGAAATACTTGATTTTCTATATAGTAAGCAGGATCATAATCCGAAACATCAACGTCCTCTATAGGTTCTGCCCGTTTGCTTATGGGATCCTTCCCCTTAACTACAATATATCTTATAATTGAGCCTCTTTCTATTTTTCTGCCTCTTTTTATAGCTTTTCGTGCAGCTAAAACGTGTGGGGCCTTTTGAACATATTCTTCTGGATCTTTGGTGAGTTGCGTGTGTATTACAAGGTCCTCTGGTGGGATATTCCTGTCTTCTATATCTTTTATGACTCTTTTTATGATTTTTTTTGCCTTTTCGGGAGATCCTTCCTTCAATATCGCAACAAGAACTTCCTGCTGAGTCTTTTTGGCTACAGGTGCCCAATCTCTCCTTACAAGTTCTAATCCCTTTACAACTATATTTTCATCTTCTATAAGAGCGTATCTTTTTTTTGTAACAAAAAAACCTCGCCTGTAAAATCCCTCAAACTCCAGTTCCATGCCTTTGGGCAAGCTTTGATTTACAATATTTAGAAACTCTTCCGCCTTCTCTAAAACCTGTTTTTGCAAATTTGAAGTTATCTCCTCAGACAATCAACACACCATTTATTACACCGTTTTGACCTGGTCTTGATGTTACTTTAACCTTTCCGAGGCTTGTTTCAACTACAGCCCCTTTTGTTATTATATTCCGACGTGCGAAATGAGGATTTGCCTTATTTTCAATAACATTTAAAATTTCTGCAACTTCTATTTTGTTTGACTTGGGATCTACCACATTGATCTTTCTATCAGTTACAAGTCTTATTTTCCTATTTCCGCCTCTTGTCTTGATCTTTTTGATTTTTCTATCATCAATTTTAGTCTCTGCTGGATCTCTTCCAAATTCAGCTTTTCTTTTTCTTCTATAAAGTTTTATCCGTCCGCCACTAGGTTTTCTTAGTGATCTTCCCTGCCACGTTGCCATCATATCACCTCTCTCGTAGATCAATCTGTTACAAGGTTGTTAGTTAGTCTATGGAAACATCTATTTATAAATATGGTGATCAATATGAACTATTATCATAAGAAACAGGTGGTATCTTTGAAAATCACAATGTCACATGGTGCTGGCGGAGAGATGATGCAGACTCTCATATCTGATATCATACTCAACAACATAAATAACAAAAATGTCAATGGCGGAGTTGGGCTTGAAGAGCTTGATGATGGAGCTACGATTCCATTGGATGGATTTGATATTGTAATTAGTACTGATAGTCACACAATAAGTCCCATTTTCTTTCCTGGAGGGGATATTGGAAGGCTATCTGCTGCAGGAACCATAAATGATGTTGCTGTAATGGGGGCAAAACCCATTGCAATTGCAAATGCGATGGTAATAAGAGAGGGTTTTTCAGGTAATGATCTTGAGAACATAATAAGGTCTATGGATGAAGTTTGTAAAGAAGCTGATGTAGCCATAATAACAGGTGATACAAAGGTTATGGAAAAGGAAACGCTGGATAACATCATAATATCCACAACTGGTATTGGGATAGTTAACAATGGAGAGGTTACAAGGGATTCTGGACTTGAAGTTGGGGACAAGATCATATTAAGTGGAAGTATAGGGGATCATGGGATTGCATTGATGTCGTATCGTGAAGGATTTGGCTTCGATACAGATCTGAGATCCGATGTCGCACCTATAGGGAAAATAGTGGAGAAAGCGTTGAAAATTGGAGGAGTAAAGGCTATGAAAGACCCTACAAGAGGAGGACTTGCTAATACCTTAAACGAGCTTGCATCTAAGTCTGATGTTGGTATACTTATTTATGAAGATGATGTTCCCATAAAAGAGGAAGTTTTGGCTGTATCTGAAATGTTGGGCATTGATCCATATGAAGTTGCCAATGAAGGTAAAGTTGTAATGGGTGTTGAAGAGGATAGAGCAGAAGAAATCCTAAAAGCCATTAAAAAGACAAAATATGGAAAAGATGCCCAGATAATAGGAGAAGTTACAGAAGATAATCACGTGATCCTTGAGACCTCTCTTGGTGGAAAAAGGATTATAGAGGCTCCAATAGCTGATCCTGTGCCAAGAGTCTGCTAAGAACCCATAAGATATGGGGTTAATCCAAGAACTTATAATAAAAATTGCTGAACAACGTTCAGCAAACCTGCAACGATAATTGCAAAATTTTACAAAATGTTTTGATCAACCTTTATTAAAAGGCTGTTTTAATGGACGTGACCAAGTGAATATAAAAAATAAGATGCAAAACCTATGGGTTAGAAGATTTTTTGCCATAGCGATTGATTTTGTAATTTTAATGATTGTAATGTGGCTTATAGCTGTTATAATGTATCCACTGATCATAGTGACAGGTGCTTTCTTTTTGTTTAACTACTGGCTTTTAGTGGCAGCTTTTGTGATCCTTGGATATTTTACTTATATGGAAGGGAAAAAGGGCACAACAATAGGTAAAAAAATAATAAAACTCAAAGTCATTGCTCTTAATGGTGAGATGACATATGAACACGCTTTTATAAGAAATCTATCTAAGGTTCACTGGATACCTCTTATTTTAGACGTTTTATTTGGCTTCATCGAGAAGGATCCAAAACGAAAAATTGGTTTTATTATAAAAAAAGATTCAAAACAGCGATTTATGGATAGAATTGCAAATACGGTAGTTGAAACAGGAAAACAAAGATGATTTTGAAGAATTCCCAAATTGCTATTTAGCTCATTTAAAAAATAAAAAATCAAACAAAGTGACAATCATGTTCATGGGCGCATCAACAAAACAGGGGCGTAATATAGCATCTAAAAGCAGAAAAATAGTGAGATCTTTGATAGGCGATAAAACACGTCATTTGTCAGAAGAAGAAAGATCAATAATCGAAAGAATCGTTCACTCAACTGCAGATGTAGAATATGCAGATATAACCAAGATAAGCTCCGACTTTGTAATTGAGAGTTTGAAAGCAATTAAAGATAAAAAGGACATTCTAACAGACATAAAAATGGTCAAAGTTGGAATAAACAAATATGACGGAAATATCAGATGTTATATAGATCACAAAAAAACCTTCAAACTTGCAAAAAAAGAAGATATAACCCGCACAGCAGCAGCTATGAAAGTTGCAATGATTGAAGGATTTGAAGGAATCGTTGTGATTGGAAATTCACCAACTGCTCTTTTTGAAGTTTTAGATTTGGTCAAAAATCATGAGATGAGAGTCCGATCTGTTGTTGGAGTTCCTGTAGGATTCGTTGGTGCAACTGAGGCTAAAAAAGTTCTTAGTGAAAGTAAAATACCACATATTGTAACAGAAGGTCCAAAAGGTGGAACATCTGTTGCAGTTGCTGTTGTAAATTCCCTTATCAATCTTAAGGAGCTATAAAAATGAGATCAGAAGAATTATTTAGAGAAGCTAAAGAATTTCTCCCTGGAGGAGTGAATTCACCAGTTAGAGCCTATAAACCTTCTCCTTTCTTTGTAGAAAAAGGGAAGGGTTCCAAGATCTTCGATGTTGATGGTAATTCCTACATCGATTACTGTCTGGCATATGGTCCATTGATTCTTGGTCATGCGAATGAGAAAGTGGTTTACGAAGTTTCAAAGCAGCTTGAAAAAGGATCTACCTACGGAATACCAACAGAAAAAGAAATAGAGCTTGCAAAGTTAGTAGTAAAAAAAGTTCCATGTGCCGAAATGGTAAGATTCGTGAATTCAGGTACAGAAGCAACAATGAGTGCTATAAGACTGGCAAGAGCGTTTACAGGAAAAACAAAAATCATAAAATTTGAAGGTGCATACCATGGAGCCCAGGATTACGTCCTCGTAAAATCAGGTTCTGGTGCGGTTGGAATGCCGGATTCTCCAGGTGTTCCAGAGGACACAACAAAAAATACTATCCTAATTCCTTTTAATGATGAAGAAGCTGTTTTTGACGTAATAGGAAGAGAAAAAGATGAAATTGCAGCCATAATTGTAGAACCTATAATGGGAAACATAGGTTGTATACCTCCTAAAAATGGTTATTTAGAAGTTTTACGTAAAATAACCCAAGAAAATGATATTGTTCTAATATTTGATGAAGTTATAACAGGTTTTAGAATTGCAGAGGGTGGGGCACAGGAATATTTTGGAGTGATTCCTGATCTTGTAACCTTAGGAAAGATCCTTGGTGGTGGATTTCCAATAGGAGCTTTGGCTGGAAGAGAGAGGATCATGGAGATGATAGCACCCTCCGGAAATGTCTATCAGGCAGGAACGTTTAATGGAAATCCTATATCGATTACAGGAGGACTTATCACATTAAAACAGTTAAACAATAATTTTTATGAGAAATTAAACAGAAAAGGCCATATACTGAGGGATGGAATCCAAGATATCCTTGATGATAACAATCTGGATTTCAAACTCGCAGGTTTAAGCTCGATGTTTCAGATCTACTTTACAGATAAGGATGTTTGGGATTATAAAGATGCAAAGTCCTCTGATACTGAAAAATTCATGAAATACTTTCACATACTCCTTGAAAATGGTGTATTTATACCTCCCTCCCAATTTGAATGCTGCTTCTTGTCTATGATGCACGATAATGCGGATATCCAAAAAACATTAGATGCTGTGGATTTTACCATGAAAAAAGCCTTTAAAAAAGGTTGATCAAAAAGGCAACCTTCAGCTACCTGTATTTGCTGAAAACTTCTTGAGGTCTTTACGTCAACCTTCCCATAGAAGGTTGGTTGGGTCAATCCCTATCTTATGGCATAAAACCTGTCAATAAAGCTTCAATAATGCTGAAAATAATATTTTTAGGGTGCTAGATTTCTCGTGATTTTCAGAGAATTTTTACAGCTTCATTTTGCTCTATGAATATACCATTCATCCTCTGTTTCTAAAAGTACATTTAATTTCAACATATAATTAATATTTAAGATCTCTTATACCGTAAAGCATAAATAGGAGGAAGTATAAACT
>CAZLGO010000027.1:0-20341 GCA_964559295.1 uncultured Methanobacteriaceae archaeon | reverse complement strand
ATGGCCCTAAATAGAGCGAATTGTAGCATTTCAATCTCAAAATGATCTGATTTTAGCCATTTGGAAAACTTGAATCAGATAAAAATAGAGATCAAATTTCAATCTCAAAATGATCTGATTTTAGCCGCTGACAAAAGCACGATTGAAACGAATGGAAGAAAAACATTTCAATCTCAAAATGATCTGATTTTAGCCGTTTTTTGAACTTCTCATAATAGCAGTTCAGGATCAATTTCAATCTCAATATGATCTGATTTTAGCCCGAGAAAACATATTTTGAACCATCACGACATCCTAAACATTTCAATCTCAAAATGATCTGATTTTAGCCCTTGACACGGAAAAGATGAGCAAAAAAATAAAAAACATTTCAATCTCAAAATGATCTGATTTTAGCCACGACTGAAAGGTGGTATCTCACAAATAGTCTTGATTTCAATCTCAAAATGATCTGATTTTAGCCGATTGATTTTATCATGTTGCTCCTCCTTTTTTGATTCATTTCAATCTCAAAATGATCTGATTTTAGCCAGGCGGGAAATTTCGCCCATTTTCCCAAATACGTGTTATTCTTTGATCTACAAAGTACTTAAAATTGTCTCTCTATGATTTTCTGATTTATTTATAACGATCGGCGCTGGTTTGATTGGAAGTTTTTTGGGAAAAATGAGAATTGAAGAGTTGATTTATTCTTTTATAGTGACGATGATTCGTTATGACACAAAATAACATTATTGCAATGATTAATAAATCATTAAACATAAAGTAACATTTTGTTATTTTTATACTACATCCTAAAATTCGTAGATAAACGATCTAATCATAGGCATTCAAAAATCCAAAAATTAAGTAACATTGAATTAAAACAAAATATATTCTGATTAATCAAAGTATTCCGTCTATGGGTGCTTTTTCTACACCAATAATCCCTCTCTTAAATGCTTTTTGACTTCTGAAAGTATATATTACCACAGAATCCTCTTTTTTGTTTATTATATCCTTTAACCCCGCTTTTATTTTTTCAAGTTCGCTTTCTGTAACCTCTCCTTCAAAAACAGAATTTTGAATCCAATGGAGGTGCATTCTCAAGAATCCTTTGACTTTGTTGACCCTTTCTACCTTGATGTCATAGACGATTATGACATACATTTAAATCATCAATCTATTTCTGATACTTCAATTTTCACCTTTCCAGCACCAAAACCTACAACTTAGCAGTAAACTTTATATTTAGTGTTCTACAACTTGTGCATAGAAGACACCTGAAAAGAAATTCTTTTGTTATCATATTTCTCTTTTACTTGCATTAAGTATGGTGATCCCTATAATTTCTCCTTTCTCATATCTGATTATTACATCGTCGTCCATGAATTCGGAATCATCTGCATGGCTCGGTTTTTTGAAGTTAATATATAAAACATCGGCCTCTTTATCGTAATCTGTCCAAATTCTTGAATATGGCATTCCCAACAATTCGGGTACGATACTTAATATTTTTTTACTTCAATTGCTCCCATATCCTTCGCCTCCTTTCAAATTGTTTTCTCCGTTTGGTTAAGAAGGCAGTGATCACAAATCCATCGCCATCTAATTCTCTATATATTACTATGATATATTTCCCATCCTCTATATCTTTCACTGCTATGTTTTCTCCTGTCTTCCCTTCATATATTATCTCTGGCTCCTTTATTGTTTCAAGAACTTCAAAATAGTAGCCTGCCATCTCTGGATGTCCTTCGTGATATGAAACCATCTCTCTTCTGTTAATCTGATTGGCTCACCATTTTTAGAATCGACCACATCTATATTCATTCAATCCTTTCTGCAAATTTGATTCAGATTGTGCATAACTTTCATAAACCCATCTTTTGATCCGTTCGTTCGAGAGATTAGCATGGAAGAAGGATTGTGCATAACTTTCATAAACCCATCTGAAGGTTTGAAGTTCATATGCTACATTAATTTTGTTGTTTATGGTTAAAATTTTTCTTAGTTAACCAACAACGGATCTACTTTATCCAAAATTTACCCTTATAGAAAGGTTTCCACAGAAACATTTTATATTTCCTCAGGCATGAATTAGACACGCATCATCGTTGTTGATTCTGCCCTTCGATGAATCAAATTAAAATAAAAACTTACTTCAATCACCACCATATAACAAAAGGTTTGTATTTTTTAGACCCCAATAGATGCTTTATGAGCTTATAGGCTTCAAGCCTTATTAACCTTCTATAAGATACTTTTCTTTTAAGATCCCTGTGTTTTATTGTTTTTTTCAGTCTTTCATCGTATTCCCTGATGAAAGTCTTCCTTCCATCATCATTTAAAAGACAATAATTCAGATCTCGCTCAAAATCATCTTTATTGAGCATTCTTTTATTTAGAAGGTAGAAAATAAGCCTGTCCACCAGAATCGGCTTGAATATCTCACTTAAATCCAGTGCTAACGAATATCTTCTCTCAAAGGGCTCGTGAAGGTAGGATATGGTGGGATTGAGCTGGGTGTTGTAAAGTTCGGAGATAATTGTTGAATAAAGAAGTGAATTTCCAAAACTTATGAGGGCATTTATCATGTTTTTCGGAGGTTTTTTCATTCTTTTATCCATTTTAAATCCTTCAGGCAAAATATTATCCATATTCGCATAATATTCAGCTCGCATTCTCCCTTCAACATTCATAACGTCTGTTATCCTGTTGCAACTTTCTAAGTCAGGTAAAATACTGCCTATCTGATTTTCGAGGTTATAATATGATAGAACCTTTTCCATATTTCTACCAGAGCCTTCAACGAATTTTTTGGCTATTTCCATTCTCTTTTTGTGATCCAGATAATGTTCTACCTGTCTTATAATCAAATCTCCCGATAGAAGTGTCTCCCTTGGATAGAAGCTTCCATCATAAAATCCGTAATAATTGAAGAAGTGGATTGGAATACCTTTCTTTGCCAAAAGACGGAGAGATTGGGAAGAGAAAGTTAAAGCTCCATATGCATAAATAGAATATATTTTGTTGATGGGAATGGGCCTTTTTCCATCTTTGCTTACAAAATAGATGGTGTTTTCTCTTCGCTTTAGTATTCCGTCAGACATCAAATAATAGTTCTTCTTCATCACATCACCATCCGATTTTTTTAAACCCAGCAGAACTCATAATAGGCGCACTTCCTGCAGATGTCTCTTTTTTCAGGTTCTGGGGGATTTCCATTAATTATGTCCTTTATTTCTTTAATTATGTTACTTAATTCATCTTCTTTGGGCTTATCCATTGTTATCAAAGCCTTCTTTCTTATTTTAGGATAATTTATTATGCCCCTGGTGTTTCCAATGCCTTTTTTCTGTTTTAAATAATACATATAGTATAAAAGCTGATATTCATGGGCTTTCTCCATTTTATTGCTCTTTTTAACTTCATGGATCTCCAGATGATCCCTTTTCTTGATAAAATCAACGTTTATTAAATTATCAATCATATAATCCCTCTTCTCTTCCCTATAACTTCCAGAATGAATCAGCTTTCCAAGGGATACAAGTTCAGACTCCTGTTCCATCTGGATATGGTGGGAGAAAAGCCATAGCTTGGTCTTGCAGATGAAATAATAATTTATCTGGGTTCCCATTATTCTAAGATGTTTCTCAGCATTGGAGAGCATCGTTAACCTCTTTTAGTGTATCCTATGCACACACTTCACTTTTTCAATATCTGAATCAAATGAAACGATAGTATCTATTCCGCTTAGTTGCAAAAGTTCTACGGAAATAGAATCTGCAAAAGATAAAGCCCATCGTACAGGAGAAAGGTTTCCATGGCTCTGAGGCTTACATCCTTATTGATAGATTACTTCGTGATTATCCATGATATAGTTGTATAATCGGATCTCTTTTTTACCTGCGCCCAGACTCCCTACCAGGCTACTGGCTTTGAAACCATCATCCGATTGATTGAGACTTCAGAATTCCATATTTTTACGATTTTTAAGGATTCTAAGCATGTCCTCTGCTGTATACAGTTTACCCAACCTTTGAGAGAATAAATGAGACTATAAAACCCAAAACTGTTATAAGACCTGCAAGGTTGTGGGTTTCAGAGAAAGCCTCTGGAATCATGGTGTCAACGAGCATCGCCAAAATGGCTCCAGCTGCGAGTGCCATAATGGTTGCTATCACTCCAGGAGGAAAATGGCTGAAGACGGAATAACCTGCAAGTGATGCAATCGCAGTGCAGAAGGCTACAGAAAGCCATAAGCCAAAGATAGAACCTGCCCTCCAGCCTGCGTTTTTCATGCCAGCAGAACTTGAAAGACCTTCAGGTATGTTGGAGAGGAATATGGCGATGACAGTTGCTGTGCTTACAATACCGCCTTCTATCATGGTAAGACCTATTGCAATTGATTCTGGAATCCCGTCTAAAATTGAACCTGCAGCGATAGCGAGCATAGAAATGATAAAAGAGCTTGAATCGAAAGGCTGGGTCTAAAATTGAACCTGCAGCGATAGCGAGGCTGTTGCTTTCCTCTGATATGATCTTCTCTCCAGAACGTTTACGATGTTTAGCTCCCTTATGGGCGAGATAAACGTTTATTGCAGTGAAAATGAAGGCTCCAACAAGAAAACCCAAAGTGACGTGGTAGAATCCTCCAAGGCTGTAAGCCTCATCCATCAACTCAAATGCTATAGCAGACATGAGTACGCCTGCACCGAATGCCATAATGGAAGCAACAAGGCGTTGAGGGATCTTAAAAAAATATCCACCAACAGCTCCAATTAAAAGAGCAGAACCTGCCAAAAATCCCCACAATCCTGCAAGAAGCCATGTTGAGAACATAATAATGCTTTCGTGTTTGTAAGTTATTAAATCTAAGGTTAAGTTCAGACAAAAAACCTTTCTTTATTTTCGTTTTTTCAAAATCCTTCTACTTTATTTAAATAACGTTTTGGTTCTCAATTTCAAACGTTTCAAAAGAGGAATCATTTAAATTGAATATATCCTATGCAATTGTTTACAGGAATCATGTCTTATTTGAAACGTTTTTTATACCGACTCCAGTATGGTAAGTTTTGGCCCATCTTCTCTTCTGTCTTATCATCAGTTTAAAGATAGCCAGTGTGTAAAGAGGTATTAGATACAGACAGTAAGCCCAGTATTCTACAGCTCTACAAATGGATACAGAGAGTTTTTTCGTGTCCCGGTAGATCCCAAGAATTGCCCCAGGAAAAAATGCTAGTGTGGATAGAATTCCGATTATAACAGGTGCTGCTAATTTGAATTTCATAACTGCTCCAACGTACAGGATCGCCACCACGTAGCCCAGCATCACAAAGCAAAGAAATATGGGTGAGGACAGGTATTGAATTATCTCAATTCTTCTATGAATTGGGACGTTTTCTGCGCTTAAGATTCTCTTTAGATAGACGAAAAATGTTTCCAGATTTCCCATAGCCCACCTGAGTCTCTGCCGGAAGAAAGCCTTCCATTCTGGTACGGCCTCCTGATACACCACAGTTTCACCACAATAACGGATCTTCCAATCATCGATCATGAATTTGACACTCAAGTTCAGATCTTCTGTTACCGCATAACCATCCCAGCCGTCTATAGCTTCTATAAGGTCTTTTCTTGCAACTTGTCCATTACCACCAAAAAAAGCGGTTAGTCCCACTCCGCTTCGGGATTTCTGAATCACATTACCGAAAATACCAAACTCCACCTCTTGCATGGCGGTTAAAACGTTCTTGTCTTTGTTGTACATCCTAACTCGCGTCTGTACACCTGCAACCTTCTTATCACTGAAGTAAGGTACCACCTTTTCCAAAAAATCAGGTTCTACCAAAGCATCAGCATCAAAAACCGCTACTAATTCGCCATTACATATTTTTAACCCGTCGTTGAGGGCAAAACCCTTTCCTTTCCCTGCTTTTGGAGGTTTTCGAGTTATGATCGTTAGAAAATCCATTTCATCCCTCAGTTTTTCAAGTATTTTACCTGTTTTGTCTGTGGAGCCGTCATTTATAACGATAAGTTCATAATTACGTTTTTTACCATCATAATAGTTATTTTTGGACATAGATCTGATACACCTTTCAATGGTATTCTCCTCGTTGTGAGCAGGGATGATTATACTCACAAAGGGTTTTATATCCCCATTTTTAGGTTTAATGGGAGATTTAAAACTTAAAATAGTGAGCATCAACCCATAAAAGGCTGGAATGAATAAAACATATTCTAACCAGGTTATATTCATGCTTATTATGCTATGTACAATGAGCATCATTACTCCAATAGCAATCCATGATGCTCCAATCTTCTCTAATCGCAACTCCCTTTTTTTGGACACTACTTTCTCCCTGACCGTTTTTAACCTCTCTTTTTCCGTTCTATGTTTATGGAGAGCCATTTTAACGTTACTGTAGAGTTCTCTATCATCAAACGGCTTCGTTATGTAGCCATAGGGTGGTTTTACCTTCATACGTTCAATTTTTTCTCTTCCGCTGTGGCCTGTGATGCATATAACTGGAATATCAAAATTCAAGATTTCTTCAGTAGCAGCCACACCATCTGTCTCTCCCTTGATGACAACATCCATTAAAACTAAATCAGGATTAATTTCGGTGGCTTTTTTTATTGCTTCTTCTCCTGTGGAAACTATCGCTGGCACTGTGTATCCGAGGTTTTCTAATCTGTTCTTTAGGTCCATGGCGGTGATTTTATCGTCTTCAACCACCAGGATTTTAGCTTTTGAAATTTCACTCTTTTCTTCCTTGATGCTGGGGGTTATGGACACGGAGATATCTTTGGTCCTTTCTATTTCTTCCATCTCAGCCTTGTGTTTATATAAGGCTAGTGCAACTTTATTTCTGAGTTCCTCTACATTAAAAGGTTTTATTATGTAGCCGTAGGGTGGCTTAACACTAATTCTTTCCAGTTTTTCCTTATCGGCGTAGGCAGTAACGTATATGAGAGGTATATCAATACTTAGAATTTTTTTGGCAGCTTCTATGCCGTCTATCTCACCCTTTAAAACTATGTCCATCAAAACCAAGTCTGGGTGTATCTCGGTGGCTTTTTTTATTGCTTCTTCTCCTGTGGAAACTATCGCTGGCACTGTGTATCCGAGGTTTTCTAATCTGTTCTTTAGGTCCATGGCGGTGATTTTATCATCTTCGACCACCAGGATTTTGGCTTTTTTCATGGTATTGCCTCTAAATTAATATGTGCTTTTACAATTAGTTCCAGAAACTCATTATGATTTTCGAAAGTAATTTTATAGATGCATAATAACAAATTGTTTTTGATTAATATAAATTTGAAGGTTAAAAGTTCAGACAAAAACTACTTTCTTTTTGTATTCTATTTGGGAGTTTCCTCTGATAAAAATTTAACATCTAATTCAGCATCAAGCATCTTTACAAGCCTTCTTTGCAATGTATTTTCCCATCAATAACTTAAAAAAGTTCTTTAATTGTTATAACACAGTCAACAAAAGCTGTTTTCTACTAATTATTAAAGAAAAAGGGGTTAATTAGACTTCATTGAATTCTTATTAACCCTCTCAAATTTGTAAGTATCCAGCAAAAGTGCATTCAAAAATCGTATGCATCTCAATGATGTGAATTTTTCGTTAATTTGAATCACTCGATACGGCTTTCTATTGGCTTCGGATAACTTCATCAGGTGTTAAAACATCTCTCATCCATCCAAAATGTTTTTTATTATTGGTGACTAATTTTGCGTTCAATGCAGTCGCTATACCGCCTATAGTATAATCTCTGGCATTTTCTTTTAAATCCCATTTGCTAATAGTACTACAAACAGCTTCTTTTGCCTCACCCTTCCCAAAAGGCACGATTTTGACATTCATTTCCTCTAAAAACGCATTTACCATAAGTTGCGTATTTCGTTCTTTATCTGATGATATAAATACTCCATATAGGCGATCGACGGTAAATATTTCTCTTCTTGCGAATTTAAAAGCCAATTACAGAATTTTTTGTTGTTAAACACATTGGTATCCAGAGCTAGTTTCATCTAATCACCCAGAGATTTGAGGTTTCTGGTAACGCCTTTTTTGAAACCCTCCCTTGACTCTTCAATGGTCTCTTCAATATCTCCTGATACCTCTATCATTTTCTCTACCAGTTTTTTAACCGTCATAAGCACCCAGTTTCCTTCTTTGTTTTTTACAAAGACCACCTTGTCACCAGAATGAATATTAAGGTCTTCTCGGACCTCCTTTGGAATCGTTACCTGATACTTTTTTGTAACACTTACCATTGTATCACTATACCTATTTTGTATATGTAATACTTCAAGTAGGTTTGCATTACTTTTTTGATTTCAACAAATTTTATAAAAATTATAAGATCTATTTAAATCAGTGGTTCAGATGAGATGGGGTGCCCATCAAAGAATCGGTGGTTATATAGCAAAAATCTGTAAGCTAGATACTGTGGAGATGGTGGAGGGAAGTGTTTATCCTGATAAAGTTGGTATGAAGAAGATTCGTGATAACAATCCCTATGGAGTAGACTTTAGTTATCCACACCACAAAAATGCCACAGAAAAGGTGAGGAAACTAATACTCGAATTGAGAAAACAGAGACTGAGAGGAGAGATTCATCCTTTTTATTTGGGCGCTTTAACTCATCTTATAGCTGATAGATGGTGTTATTCCTATGATGCAGGTAGGATCTTTGATCAATTTGAAAACTGCCTAGAAAAGGTGGAAATCAATCCAAGATGGTCTCATGTGGGCATAATGGATGGTAAGATCCTCAACGTCATTCCATATAGATATCCCTTCCAAGGCTTTGGTCCGAAGCCGGGAGAAAGAGAAGCGATGAAGGGAGCTTTTCAGGATTGTCTTATCACAATTAAATCGATATTAAGTAACATTTACCCTCCGCCGAGGTATTGGAATTATTATCATGAAGCCGAAAACTCCCTCGAAAAACAAAACACTTTAAGAGGCTTATATTGGCTTTTAACTTACCTACACCCTCTTTTTTTAGTCACTGCCATTCTACAAGTCAATACTCTTGCGGAAAAGAACATGGTCATAAAGTATGCTAGGGCAAAAAATGATGTTTGGAAGAACATTGGTGTTGCTATTTTTGGATGTTTTATTGCATTATTTTACCCAATATTCTGGCTTTGCATCCTACCGTTCATAGGACAGTTCATAACAATAGCATTCAAAATCAGGGATGAGATAAGGAGAAATGTTGATTGGTATATCTGGGCATAAACAAGATGAACATTTATCGGCTCCATATTCCAAAGTATCCTATCTTGATTGGGGATTTTGATTTGAATTTCGTCCCTGGAGTCAAACAAATTTTTGGATTACTTATTTTTTGTCCTGCTCCTTTTTTATTCCATTCTCTTCCAACTAAAGGTTCTAAATCTCCTCTAACATCTTTAAGATCCAATTCTTCTATGTTAACATGGGTTAAAGCTAAATATTCATCATTTTTTTCTATAGAAGGATAATCTTCATTTAGGCTAACAGAAATACCTGAGTCATAAAGATTCACTTTATTTTTAATTTCATCCACATCCTTTAATTCAAGCCAACCAAATCCATAATTCCTTTCACCGCCAACTTGAATCTTTTTTATTGCATCGAAAAATTCTTCTATTTGAATTTCTATTTTTTCGTTGTCGTTGATAGAAATCTTATTATTTATAGCCTCTAGATCCATGAAAAGATAACCAATAAATTCTGAGGGTGATAAAAGCTCAAATTCGTGTAATGAACCTTCTTCAGCTGTTTTTGAGGTTTTATCAATGCCTGTTGAAACATAAGAAGTAATAAACTCTTTTTCAAATTCTTCCTCTTTCAGGTTGTTTTTTCCAAAAAAAAGACCATTTTTAGTATACTTGGGATAAAGAACCTCTCCTTTATCATTGGATGGATAAAAATAACTGAAAATCATGTGTTCCATGATGAAGTTCCCCACGTCCTCATAAATGTTTCCCACGTCCTCATAAATCTTTGGGTTATATTCTTTCATCATTTTTCTTCCTAAAATAGCTGTTATGGCACCCCAAATGGTTTTTCCTGGGATGTAATATCTTGTCCTGTTTACTATACCCATTTTTAACCCGCTTCCTATGTGAATAGGTGATTTTGCCTTGAATTTAATTTTGTAGCACTTCCACAATTATCTCACCTTTATTTTGCATTCCTTCAGAAACGTCTCGGCTGCTGTAATTATAATTTTAGCTTCTTTTTCGTCTGTTTCGGGGAAAAGACCGTAATCCGCTTCTTCTCTATCCTCCTGAGCCCTGGTAAATAAATCAAAAATTTCCTTACTAAAATCACCTGTCTTTACGAATTCAAGAGCAAACTGCGAAATTAATCCCCTATGGGTCTTAGGATAGATATTTCTCTCAGATAACAAAGCTCTCGCCGCAAAAAACATGGCATAATACGCTCTACTTACAGCATCTGCATAAAAACCATTTTCAAATAAAGTTTTGGCTGCTTCAAGTTTTTCATACGCATTTTTCATTAGAATTTTCTTCTCATCCAAGTATTACACCTTCTTTTCTAATTTGAGAAATAAAATGGGTGTTTTTTAAGCGCATATATTCATCTGGAGAAATAACTTTAACAGAAATGTAAACACCTTTACTGAGCAATACATCGCTGACTTTTCTCATTACCTTATCCTTTGTTTTGGATTTTTCCCTGGAAATTATAAGAATGTCTATGTCTGAGTCTTTTTTATCTTCATCTTTAACTACAGAGCCAAATAAGATTATTTTTTCTATTTCAGGATAATCCAAAGATTTTGAGAATTCATTGGCTATTTTTAATTTGTTCATTTTTAATCACAAGGCTTTCGAATGATATCTGGCGTAGATTAAGGTTCTTTCTATAAGATCTTTGGCTAAGAAAAGATTATCGATGTTTTCTGAAAGTTTTTGAATTTGTTTATAAACATTTTCTCTTTCATAAATCCCTTCAATCAGTTTTGTATTATCTCCTGTAAATAGTTCAAAGATTTTAGACAAAATTCTATTTGCTACTTTTCCGTTCTTGAAAGCTCCTTCCGAATCTAGATAAACTACAAAAGCATAAACTCCATCTTCCTGCAAGATTCCAAGGGATTTTTGGATTAAATTTTTCATTTCTTTCTTTTTTTCAGCCTTTTCCACTATTTCTTGCCCACATTTAGCGCACAAGTAATCAAGATTATTTTGAACCATTTGAACCACCATTCAGTATTCTCAATCTTCCAAATCCTCTTGTTTGCATTCCTCCTACGCCAAGGGTTTCAAAATAAGGGAATGCTTTTTTAACTTCGTCTATAACATGTTTTGTATTTTTTATCTTAGAATTTGGCATGTTGAAATTACTTGGATCATTAACTACGAGATCAAACCAGAATATAGTGGCTCTTGGAATCGCTTCATAAGTAAACAGCGCACCCTCTTCAGCTGCACCGGTGCTTGGGTCTATTGACACAGAAGTCCTTACCTCTAAGTTGGAATTGACGCTTTTTTCAAAGATGTCATTATGTACAACAACTACTCTCTCCAGAATTTCCTTGTTTATTACATCCTTAAATTTTGGCGCGTTCACGAAATTGTTAATATCTCTGTTTAAATCAAGATACAACCACCCTAAGTTTAGTTTTTCAAGTCTATCATGGCGTTTTTTAATCTGTTTTGAAATAACAATTTCTTCTTTATTCTGAGGTCCTTTAATCTCCACAGAATTATCTTCAAATTTTAGTTCATTTCCATTTATTTCTTTGAGAATAGATGGGCAAGTGATCCATACAGGTCCAATCATGGAGTGCACAGGGAAAAATAAAATCCGGGCATCAGTAAACTGTGCCATTCCATGGAGACTCTTATCATCTCTTGTAAATCCAAATGTTATGCAAATTGGACATTTACCACACGGTTCGTCACTATTTATCTTTTTACCAACGGCACATGCCTCTTTTATAGCGCTGTTGTTTCTTTTTTCTTGATAATAAACATAGGTTCGTGTATTTCCTTCAATAGTAGTCCCTGGAATCTTAGGTAAACTGGTCCCTGGTTCTCTTACAATAGTATTATCAACTCTCTCTAATCGATAGCCACCAGTTCCAATATGTATTGGATCTAAAGCCATTACAAAATAGGTCTTACTTTTCATTCTTCCACCTTCAAATCAATTTTCATTATGCTCTTGAATAATTCAATAGCATCAAAAAAGGAACCATCCATAATGTTTTCTTTTAAAAATCCTTTTATACTATATCGCCAATTTTCCTTATTGAAATAGTGAGAAAGTTTGTTCTCCAACGTGGATTCCACCAATTTTTCATATTCTTCTTCTATATCCTCAAATTTTGTGTTTTGTGTCCAATCGACTCTTTTACTTGTTGTTAGGACTTCTACATCTCTAATTGGCGTCCATGAGCCTATCATCCCAAATATTTCTCTTAATCTTTCAAACTTATCTAAATCCTCCAAAAGATAAGGTTTCGGTCCAATATTACCAATAATAGAATGTACTCTCTTTTTACCTTCTCCTAAAACTATATCAAACCTTCTTACCGTTGTGTCGAGATATTCGAAGTCGAAGTAGTTTAAGTAAATCTTCAGTTCGTCTTTAAAGTTTATATCAGCAATATACAAAGGTTTATCACCAAAAGAAATAAAATAAGGGTAATATCTGTCAATTGTTTTTCTATCACCAAGTGTGTGTTCTATTTTCCAAAAAATTTCTTTTTCATTGACTCTTATAGGCATTACCAAATACTGATATGAATGTTCTCTACCCATAATTCCCGGGATTTTACATAAATGTTGCTTTTCTACTGAAATATAGCCTCTTTTGTTCTCAATTTTAAATTCATTCCTAAATCTCTTTGCAGCATCTAAAGAAGCATAAACTGGGCTTTTTCTATGTGAAAATACAACCCCTATATTTAGAGATAATTTTCCTAAAGCCTTCGAAAATTCCTCTTCAAATTTTTCTTTTATGTGTTTAGCTACATCTAAAGTCTTATTAGTTGGTAAAATGAACATAAATCCATTTGGAGTCGATAAAATTTCTCGGAATTGTTTGTAATTATCTTCATTTTTAAAATTTGCTTTAAATTTGTCTATTTCTCTTCCATCTTTAAATATAGATACTTTCTTACTTTTTTCTATTTTTTCTATAATTTGGTCATGGTTTTTCAAAAAAGAGTTTTCTTCTTCATCTGACAGATTATTCTTATCTATCCTTTCAATAGTGGAAAATTTACCATGTCCTTCATGGAATACTTCTATTCTCCCAATACCTTTAATCTCAGCTTCGCATATTCCTATTTCTACTTCATTTTCAAAATTCTCTAATTCAAATCTTAACCTTTTCCCCCATGGCATTTTTTTCCTACTTTTTCCTATAACCTTATCTGAAAAATTTTGTAATTCTCGCCAAATTCTATAGAGTCTTGATGGTGAAGATGGTTTAGTTGTCGCGATTTCCGCAATTTCTTTCGCTATTTCATCTTTTTCTTCAAGGCTAATTCTTTCTTTAACAATATTTTTTTGGCTGTCTTCAGATAATCTCCAGTAGAATTCACCTACTTTGCTTATACCACCTAAAAATGTAGATTCACGCTTTGATAAACCAACTTCCTTTAGTCTTTTTCCCATGAAATCCTTATCATTAAACTTCTTTTTGAGTATTTTCAAAAAATTTAATGCTGCTTCCTTTTCTACTTTAGCGTATTCGGAATCGCTAATTCTTTCAAAATGTTTCTTAGCATATGGATGTTTCTCTAAGTCTTCTCTCGTTTTTATTTTTTGGTATTTTAAAAATTCACCGCTAAGCCATTTATCAACAGGATGAAATGCGCCAACTACGATCGCTATTTTTCTATTTTCATCTGTTATTTCATCAAGCCAAGGAGAATCTTTTTTTTCTGATTTTTCTTTTACATTATATATGAGATTCCAGCAGAATTCACATAAATAATCTTTTTCTTTCCCTTCCCATTGTGGCATCCTACCACATAAAACGCATTTATCTCTATTCTCTACTTCATTCCATTCTTCAAACCACTTTGGCTTGAAATCATGCAAATTTTCAATAAAATTCTGTCTTGCTTTCCGCTCTGAGTGTTCTTTTAGTTCAACTAATTCTTTACCATAATATTTTAATTTAGAAGATTTTTTAATTACAGGAATAAGTAATCCATTTGTTTTATCATTAAATACATTCAAAATTTCCCTTTTAATGTGATTAAAAGATTCTGTATCGATAGGAGTTATCAGAAAACAAAGATTATTTTCATCTTCATAAATACAATTACCGAGGGGATATTCCAATTCTAAGAATGATTTAATTTTTTCTCTAGTACTTTCAAGAAGAGACTTTCTACCACGCAAATCTAAAAGCTTAATTCCCTGAGAAATGAATCCTAATCCATCAAAGGATACTATTAGCAAGTTTAAATCACATTCATCGTCAAAATGGTTTATTTTTCCATATTGTCCAGTAAATTTTTTTCGTATATCATCATCTAACAGAGATTTTCCAACAAGTGATTTAGCTATGCTTCCGGTCATGTAAGAATGGTCAAAAAGAGTTACATCATTTGCTGCTCTTCTTGTTTCTGCTAAAGCACTCGAAAAATATTCTGAAATGCTAGTTATAATTCCAATATGGAAATATTTCCATTCTTTTAAGGATAGAGGTTCTTTTTTTAATTTATGAAGTTTTTTAACATCTCTTTGTAACTTCCCATAAAATTTTTTCCTTTGATCTTCAAAATCATTTTTTAATAGTTCTTCTTTCCCAAATACAGAAGCCATGAACTTATCATTGGCACTTATAGCTCTTCCTCTATCTTCCGAACTATCCTTATTGTCGGATAAATTAATAATTTCTTCTATCCAATTTTCGGGCCACCAATTTTTATATTTATTTCCGGTGTGGTGTCTTTGAAAACCTTTAATTTTGCACTCTTTAACTTTTTCTAAGACATCCTGAGGAACACTTTTCTCGAACAAGTCTTCAAATCTTTCTTCAAAAATGTTTTTAACACTATTAGGAACAATATCTTCCCTCATGTCTTCTTCATATCTTTTATGATGGTTCTCTCTGTTCTCAGAAAGTTTTCCAACATCATGCAAAAATCCCATCAACTCAACCAATAAAATTAGAGCCCTGTTATCTTTTAATTTCTTTAACTCTTTTGGAACATCCTCAATTTCCAAGTTCATTTTCTACAACCTCTAGGAACTTGTCCCAGTCGCTATTGCAATCTATACTATTAATTTCAATTTTCTCTATTTCAGCTACACCATATCCAGAGCTGGTTTTAGCGCCAAAACCATATTTTTCGAACATCGCAGGGATTGATTCTGTTAGAATTTTAAAATCTTCTAAAGTTTCTTCTTTCATCCTTTTTTTATCATTAATCACGTCAAATGGGAAATAAAGTAAATAAAATTCTCCTTTAGTCATTGCTGGTACAGTTTCAAAAAGGATAGGTTTCGTTACTGTTCTTGTCTTCCTATCGTGTGGAGCGATAACATCCAAGCCAATTTCATCAAAAAAAGTAGGATAAAAGGATAAACGGCCTTTGCGGTTTTCACCATATAAACGTTTTTCGAACTCCTTCCTAACTTCTCTTATATTCTTATTTAATTTTTCGGCAATTGTCTGATCAAGCCAATAAGTTATGTTCTCTTTCTCATTTCCAAATAGCTTAGACAATCTAAGCCTATCATTTTTCCAGCTCGATTTATCAAATTTATCAAGAAATTGTTTATAAGCAACCCAACTTAAAGTACCTTTCCAGGTACTTGCTCTTACCAATGGAATTTTGAAGATTTTATCCCTACATATTGGATTGTCTTTAGGCCAGAATTCCTCATCATCCTTAGAAATGTAATGCTTTTTTAATTTGAAATCAATTTTGATAACGATGGACTTATCAAAAGTAGGAACCTCTGGGATAAACCATTGCGTATATATCCACTGCGGCTTTATCTGGTTACGTTTGTAAAACCGTTGAATTGATTTTTTATAATTTTTATCATCTCCAATTTTTGTACACTTTAAAATTGTGTACTGATTCCAATTCCGAATATGTGGTTTCTCATGGTGTTTGGCATAGAAGTCGTAACTCATTTTAGCACGTCCATTCCTCTAATAATCTGGGATATTCCTATCTGATTAAGATTATCCTCGACCATCTTTAACATCTTCTCATCTTTTACGTAACCCCAGATTCTCCCACCAGCAGCTTTAAAAGAGAAAATTCGTTTGCTTCTCCCCATATCTTCTCTTGTCCTCTTTTTTCCAGCAAGATAGGGTATAACCTTCATTAACATATTCATTTGTTCTCGTGATAAGTAATAGTCTCTTACAAAGAAGAAAGATCTAATATTTGGCCATTCTTCATTGTTATTTTTATGTAACTCTTCCTTATTGCCTATGAGCCATTTCTCCACATCATTTTTTGTTGTGTTTGCTTGTAATGTTATCTCGTTTACTGATATTAAGCCATAATCTTTTCCGATGACTGGATGCCTTTGAGGTTTCCTTGTTATCCTACCGCCAATTGATCCGTAATTAGAGACTATATCGGATGTTTTCTTAAATAGCCATTTCTCTTCTTCGCTTAGTTTCTTTAGTTCTTCAATTTTTAGTATTAATTCACCTTCAAATCCATCCCTAAATATACCATTTGGTATTATCTCCATTCTAATTTTTCTTCCCCACCCGGTGCAACCAAATAACTGACACGCCGGGCAAATTTGTTCATCTAATGCTTCTTGAATAGGTTTGCCGGATTTTATTGCCTTATTAAACTTCTCTTGATTTAATTCACATTTTTTGAATAGCACTTTATCCGAAGTAGGATCACACGCATACCCACCCAGACCCCGGATCAGAGCTTCATACCACCATCTCAGCGAACCTATAATCCCGGTTTCTTTTAGGGTTTTACATTCTCTATTAACATCTCCTGTCCAGAGGGGTGTTAATGTTTTTATTTTTATTTCCATTTTATCATCTCGCTAAAATCTTTCCGTAGATGAATCCTTATTTATAAAAGTCTCATGTCAATATCACTTTCAGGCGGCCAAAATCCGACGTCTAATTTATACCATTCGTCTAAATCTTCTTTAGGTATGTATTTGAAATCCTCTATTTTTCCAATGGGAGGTAAATGGTCTATTTTATCCTCTAATCTTTCATTATAATTAATTGAAAGTGTGAAAGAATTTATAGACTTTCTCAATTCTATAAGCCTTTTTCTTTTTTCAAAGCCTTTTGCCTCCATTTGTATTTCTTCCATATTCTTTCGGATTTTTTTAGCTTCTTCATTAATTTCCACAAAAATAGATATTGTTGGCACATCTTTCTCAATTAACTGAAATTTAGATGTATCGGAAAATTCGAGTTTTACTAAATGTTCTACAAGTTCCCTTGATTCTTGTTGTGATCCTCTTTCTTTGACCAAAAAATAATATTCATCAGCAGCCTTCATGGTAAAGTCTTTTTCTGACACATTCGTGCCTACTTTCTTTATTACCTCCCTTGTAACATCTATGAGCGTGGCGTCATAAATGTATTTATAGAATTTTCTATTATTTTTGTCTTTTAATAGAATTGTGTTAAATACGCCCTTTTCATTTTCGTTATTTCGATTACAACGGCCAGCAGTCTGAATTATGGAATCTAATGGTGCCAAATCTCTGAAGGTTATGTCAACACTGATATCCACCCCTGCTTCAACCAACTGGGTGGTTATTATAATCTTTCTTTTCGCGTCCTTTTTTATACGATCAATCCTACTGAGTCGAAAACTTGGTAAAATGTGGGTTGACATTTCAATAAGTTCTAAATCTGGGAAATTACAAATGCCTTCTTCATCGACGAGTTCTTCAGAATCTATACCGTACTCCTCAGAAAGTCTTTCTTTTAAATAATTATAAATATCCTTAGAAGAATTAATTGTGTTTAATACCACCATAATGTCTTTATTTTTTTCATTTATAATTTCTTTAAAAATTTCTTCTTTAAAGTCTTCAAAATCCTTTTCACTAAGATCAAAATTAAAATCAACTCTATCAAAAGCCTCGAAATACATATTTCTATTTTTTACAAGCTCTTTTATCTCTTCTTTGCTAAAGATAAGTGGTTTTGTCGCTGTCATTAATATGATCCAACAATTAAATTCTGAAGCCAGATATCTAAGCATCTTATTTATCAAAAGCCAGTATTTATGGGGTATTGACTGTATCTCATCCAAAATTATTATAGAATTAATCATATTGTGAAATTTCCTAGCAGCTCTGTTCTTATTAGTAATTAGACTATGGAAAAATTGAACAAAAGTAGTAATTACTATCTCAGAATGCCAACTCTCTGTAAGAAGCAGTGATTTATTCATATCTTCAATTATATTCAGCTCACTATCTCGTTCCTCCCTATATTTTATATCAGCTAAATGATGATGCTTTAAAAGTAGGTTAGAGGGTACTTTCTTTTCCAAAAATCTATCTTTTCGTTCTTTTTCCATTTTAAACAATTCTTTCCAGCTTATATCATTTCTTCCCGCCAAAATCTCTGCGATTGTGGAACTATTCTGGTCTATAATGCTTAAAAACGGTAAAGAATAGATTATTTTTGGTCTAAATCCTTTTTTATTTTGAATTTTTTCTTGAAGACCTAAAGCAAATGAAAAACCAGTTAAGGTTTTACCGAATCCAGTTGGAAGATTTATTGAAAGTATCCTATCATCTTCTAAACTTAAATTTTTAATCTGTGAATTTACTTCCTGATATGCCATTTCTCGTAGCCGATTAATTTCTTTTGCGTCGTTTTTTCCGAATTTATTTTCTTTATATTGGTTTACTATATCTTTTTCCAAAACCTCGATTCTTTCTGGGATTTTCCCATATCCTGATGCATCTAACTTATCAGCGTCTAAAAGTACGGAATAGAAGAATAGAATATAGAAATAATATTTCATTTCTTTTTTTCTACAAATTTTTTTAACAACCCTATATATTTCCTCCGTAAATGCATTTGTATCATTGAATTTTTTAAAAAATGCTTGTATATTTATACTGAAGTCTTTCAAGAGCTTATCATACATAAAATTGATTTCATTCAAATGATTATGTCCTATATCATCTATTTGCTTTTCAATAGTCTCTATCTTACTTTGATCTTTAAGTTTAATGATTTCTTCATCTCTTACGTTCCTAATGTTTCCATGGTGTTTATTTATTACAATCCAGGTTATGGAAGGGATATACCAAAATTCATCCAAAATATCGTTTTTTTCCAAATATTTCTTAACTAAATAGTATCCGAATAAAGATGAAATAAATCCGTGATATGCATATTTACTCCTTTCTGAATCTATAATATATTTTTGAAAAGCACTGGTTGATTTCCCAAAATCATGGGAAATTCCAATTAGATAAGTTATTTCAGAAAATATATTTTTATTTTCAATAGATTTAGAATTAACAATTTTTTTCGATAATTTGGCAACATTCTCCAGATGATCTATTAAATTTTTTTGTGGATGAGATTTCAATTCAAAGGAAAACGACATTTTCTTCCCCTATCTCATAAAATGAGCCTTTGGTGACTGTTAAAGGTCTTCCGCTTTGTTCGAATAGGATCTCAGAATATTCCTCAACAGATCTTTCTGTATTCATGTACAAAGGTATATTTTCCCTTGCCCATCGCATTCCTTCTTCCAATTCCTCTATATTGATTCTAAAATCATCTTTTTTTAAGACGCTATGTATTTTATCTTCAACTGCCTCTTTTGGTTTTAAATTATCGAATTCTCCTATGAAATTAAAATTAGCTATAAGTTCACTGATACCCAAATATGGTGTAAAAACAGTTTTATGGTTTTCAAGATGATCCCTAAGTTCTCTGTGAATTTCCCTGTCCTTTAACCAAACATAAATCCTATAACATGGATCTTTTACGAATTCGTATGGCGTTGGAGCACGAGGATTTCCTCTAATATCCCATAAATAAAATCCTTCATCAGTTTTTATTAAATTGATGTTTATTCGAACTTTTTTTATTGGTTTTAATATTTTTACACCAAATCTTACATTTTCCTTTGAAAGTTGTTCATAATAAGAATCTCTGCCCCATCCTAACATAGCTGCAACGAATCCGCTGAGTATTGTGCCTGTTGGAACTGAGTATGTGAGAGGAGAAGTAGTTGTTTCTATTTTCCTAAAATGTGCATAATCTCCCCAAATATCAAAAACCAATGCTTTATCTATTTCCATATAATCACTACGGATTTATAGATCTAATTCATTTATTTGGGTCATCTCTTTCAACGAA
>CAZLGO010000026.1:0-20912 GCA_964559295.1 uncultured Methanobacteriaceae archaeon | reverse complement strand
AAGCGGTATTTAGCCTCATTTTCTGGAAGATCGGTAAGCTGGTATAGGACATCAAGAACCATATCACTTATTCCAAGCTCTTCAGCTTTGTTACGCGCTTCACTTACAACATGTTCTCCTTTAACACCGAGTCTTGCTGCAATTTGATCTCTTACCCTTGCATAGTGTATTAGAGAAAATTCCTGGTGCATAATTCCCATCTTACGTCTTATCTTCATTCTTGGGATCCCTAGCTCATGCATATCCACCCATCTGTTATTAAGCTTGAAGTGGACACGCCCAGAATCTGGAAGGTCGAGACCTGCAATCATTCTTAACAAAACGGTCTTTCCAGCACCACTAGGTCCTATTAAAGATACTATTTCACCTTTTTTCACCTCAAAATTAATGTTCTCCATCTGAAGTACATTTCCGCCTTTTATAAGGACGAACTTTCTATTTAGATCCTTGATTTTAATTACAGGTTTTCCTACATGAGATGGTTTAGGTAGAGGGTCTGGTGCATCCTTATCCCTTACAAATTTTTGAATTATATCCTCAGGAGAGCCTTCATCGATTATTTTTCCGTTTTCAATAAGAAGCAGTCGATCTGCTAAGTAACTATGAACCTCCGGCAGGTGAGATACCAACAAAACAGTGACTCCCATATCTTTATTTATATTTTTTATAGCATCTAAAACTTCTTGTTTTGTTTTTGGACAAGACATCGTAGCTGGTTCGTCAAGAAGAAGAACTTTTGGCTGTTTTGCAAGTTGTCTTGCCATTATAAGTCTTTGTTTTTCCCCACCACTCAATACGGGTGCAAAATGATTCGCCTTATGATCAAGTCCCACAATCTTAAGAAGCTCCATAGCACGATCTGCGAACTCATTATAGGCATCCTCAAAAATAGTAAGTGACTCGTCTCCATATTTTACACCATACAATTTCCTTATTACGTTTTGAAGAGCTGTTTCCGCCCACAGACCAAAAGATCTTTGAAGATGGATGGCAGTTGCTTTTTTAAGCTTTGTAAAAGAATGTGGGGAAGAATCATGTGATACTTCTATATCATCGAGAACGATCCGTCCACTATCAAAGGGTTCAACCCCTCTTAGAATCCTCAAAAGAGTGCTTTTTCCAGATCCGCTCATTCCAATTATTCCAACAATTTCTCCTTCTCCAGCTTTAAAGCTTACATCGTCCAATGCCTTAATTTCTGCACCATTTTCGATTTTATATGTTTTGGATATGTTCTCAACCTTTATCATAAGGATCACCAATAATCAATTAAAACAGAAACATTACCTTATCTAATCAATGGAATCACAAAAAGATAAAAGTTTCGCTGATACCTTTAACAATACAAACATACTATATCAAAACAGGTGATTGATTTGAGAGGATTACTTGTTGGAAGAATGCAACCTGTCCATAAAGGGCACTTACAGGTCATAAAGAGAATTCTTGAGGGAGTTGAGGAGGTTATAATAGGTATAGGAAGTGCCCAGTTAAGTCATACTTTAAAGGATCCATTTACGGCTGGTGAACGGGTCATGATGCTTACCAAGGCGTTGACTGAAAACGATATACCTGCTTCAAAGTATTATATACTACCAATACAGGATATAGAGTGTAATTCTGTCTGGGTCGCACATGTTAAGATGCTTAGCCCTCCCTTTGAACATGTGTATACAGGAAACCCATTGGTTCAAAGACTCTTTATTGAAGAAGGATATGAGGTTACAGAGCCTCCACTTTTTAATCGCAAACTTTACTCAGGGACAGAAGTAAGAAGAAGAATGCTTGCTGGAGAGGAATGGGAATCTCTTGTTCCAAAATCTGTTGTGGATGTTATAAGGGAGATAGACGGAGTTAAGAGGATGAAACATCTCTCTAAAAAGGAGATCAGGTGATTCTGTGATGATCAAAGTTCTCAAAAAAGGTGAGAGTACCATCACCATCTGTGATCTGATGAATCATATAAAAGAGAATCCAAAAATAGATGAGTGCGGCGCAATCTTTTCATTTGAGGGCATTGCGAGGGGAAAAGAAAAGGACAAGACCATCAAGAAACTTGATATAACTACTCCAAATATCAAAGAAACTGAAAATAGACTTAAAAAAATTGTAGAGGACACAAAAAATAAGTATGGTGTAGTTGAAATAGCCCTGATACATTACGTTGGAGAATTTGATGCTGGCGATTCTCTTTTTCTTGTGGTAGTGGCAGGGGCTCATAGAGATGAGACTGTTGGAGCATTGCAAGAAGTTATAGAAAAAACTAAATATGAGTTGGAATTCAAAAAAAAAGAGCATACCAATAGAGGGACGAACATCATAATGTCTGGGGGATGATTTTGAAGCTTATAAGAGACAGTGTTCATGGAAACCTCTATCTTGATGAGTTTGAGATTAAATTAGTTGATACTCCTCAGATTCAGAGGTTGCGGAGAATAAAACAACTTGGATTTACATATCTTGTGTACCCTGGTGCAACCCACACAAGGTTCGAACACTCCATTGGAACCATGCATCTTGCTTCTGAACTTGCTGATAATCTTGGTTTGAGCAATGAGAACAAAAAAATGCTTCGCGTTTCTGCCCTATTGCACGATGCTGGACATAGTCCATTTTCTCATGTATCAGAAGGGGTTTTGGATACCTCACACGAGATTCTCACATCAAAACTTATCAGGGAGTCTCAGATATATGATATATTATCAGAAACCTTTGATCCTCGAGAGATAATAAAAATTATAAATGGAGAAGGTGCATTGGGTCAGATAATATCTGGTGAACTTGATGTCGATAGAATGGACTATCTTCTGAGAGATTCTTATTATACTGGTGTTGCGTATGGTGTAATTGATGTTGAAAGACTCATCCATTCCATGAAACTTGAAGAAAATCTTGTGGTTGACAAAAAAGGAATCCCTGCTGCAGAATCAGCACTGGTTGCAAGATACTTTATGTATCCGAGCGTATACCAGCACCATACAACAAGGATAATAAACTCCATGTTTCGAAGATGTATGAGACGATTGTTCAAAAAAAAGATCGTTCACCCTGAGAAAATCTATCATTATGATGATACAGACATCATCGCGGCTGCAAGGTCTCAGGATGGTTATATAAGAGATATAATCCAAAGATTAGACAATAGAGATCTCTTTAAGAATGTTTTTTCCATGGGGTTAGCTGAGGCCGAAAAACCTGAGAATGTCTTTAAAATAAGGGATAAAAAAATAAAAAAGGTGGAATTAGAACTCTCAGAAGATCTTGAGATACCTCAAGATTACCTTATAATTGATGTTCCCGAGTATCCTGCATTCGATGAGATGAGGGCTTTAGTATCTGTTGATGATAAAGTTGTAAAGTTAAGTGAAATATCAAGCATACTTGGAGCTCTAAAGGATGCGAGGTTTAATCATGCGGATTTATGTGTTTATGTTCCAGAAGAATACACCCAGAAGACCTCTGGCTTTTCATTTGATGAATATATCAAGGTGATAATAAAATGATAGCTGCCGCTGAAACTTTTAGAAAAAGTTTTATTAGAAATGTTCATGTCAACGTCCCCTACAATGGATTGTTCTGATCAACCTTTTTGAGAGGAAAACGAAATGATAGTAGTCGCTATTACTGGTGCAAGTGGCGTGATTTATGGAATGAGACTTTTAGAGACTTTAAAGGAAGTTGGCGAGGATACAGTTCTTACAATAACAGATCCAGCTATGATGGTCCTACAACATGAACTTGACATGGAAATGGATAAAATAAGACAACTTGCAGGGGATTTCTACAAGTCAGATGATCTTACAGCATCCATAAACAGCGGGTCATGTAAATTCCACTCCATGGTTATAATCCCATGTAGTATGAAGACAATTTCTGCAATAGCAAACGGTTATGCGGATAATTTAATAACAAGGGCTGCAGACGTTGCCATCAAGGAGAGAAGAAGACTCGTACTTGTACCAAGGGAGACCCCACTAAGATCAACCCATCTTAAAAATATGCTTAAGATAAGCAAAGAAGGAGGAATTATACTTCCTGCAATGCCTGCATTTTACCATAAGCCTAACAATATTGATGATATTGTGAATTTTATTGTAGGAAAGGTTTTAGATGTTTTAAATATAGAACATAGACTCTTTAGGCGGTGGGGAGAAGTTTAATGATTCCAGATGAGGATTTTATAATAAAAAAAGACGTACCAGGACCAACAAAGGAAGAGATAAGATGCCTTGTGATGTGCAAGTCAAAGGTATCTGAAGATGATATCGTTGTGGATGTTGGTTGTGGCACTGGAGGATTAACAGTTGAATTTGCAAAAAAAGCCAAAATGGTTTATGCTGTTGATAAAAATTCAGATGCATTGGAACTTACAGAAAAGAATCTAAAAAAACATGAACTTCGAAAGAAGGTGGAACTTATAGAAGGGGAGGCGCTTGCAGTCTTAGATAGGATCCCAAATTTTGATGTTTTGATGGTAGGTGGAAGCAGCGGGAATCTACCTTCGATAATAAAAAAAGGTTATGAAAAGCTCAAAGACAATGGAAGAATTGTAATAACGGCCATATTGCTTGAAACTCGCTTTGAAGCTATCAAAAACATGCAAGATCTTGGAATGGTACCAGACGTTGCAGAAGTTTCAATTTCAAAGGGTAAATTCATTGATAGAGGAACCATGATGCTTGCAAGGAATCCTGTGGCTATTATATCTGCAAGAAAATGAAGTTTGAATCATATTAAAATAATTAATAATGAAAATATAATCATACCACCAAAAAACAAAAAAAGCAATTTGATAAAAAGGCGGTTGATTTTATGGACAAACTAACCCTCAAACAGTACCGAGAGATGGTAGACAAAATAAGAAGATTTAGAAAACAAAATGGAGAAATGCCAGAACATGTCATTGTGGATGGCTATAAGATAAACAAGAGAGAATATATAGATATGATGGAACGGGTAAACAGATTCATACTGGAGATGGGTCGAAGTCCAAGGACAGTTGATATAGAATCGCCGAAGGAACATGAACATGAGTGTGAAAGACTGAAAAAAACCTAATCAAATGTCTTCTTTTGTGTTAATGTTTTTAAAACTTCGCATGCTTTTATCAAGCATTTTAACATCTATGTATTTAACATTTAGCCTTCCAAGAAGAGATTTGACATCCATTACTCCCTCTTCAAGAAGATTGTTGATAACTTTTATCACACTTTTTTTATAAATAGAATGAAGCGGTTCAACACGTCCATCATCCCATATGGGAACAACAGCATCGAAATCATCCTCCTCTGAAAACCTAAACATCTTTAAAATAAAGGATTTTCTAACAAAGGGAGAATCACAAGGCAGAATCAGAGCATATTCTGAATTTATAAACAAAAGACCTGTTAGAATTCCAACTAATGGGCCACGATCCTTGATTTTATCTGTGCAAAACCTTAAAAATGTATTTTTATTAATCAATGCTTCTTTGTATTTTTCAACCTGTTCCTGATCCCTTAATGCAATTATGATCTCATCAACAATATCTTCTATAGCATCTATAACATGGAGAATCATAGGTTTGTTTTTTACTACCAACAATCCTTTATCTTTACCAATTCTTCTTCCTTTTCCACCACAGAGAATTATACAGGATTTCATGCCAATATCCTTTAAAACAACCTACAATTGGTCAAAACAGATAATATCTTGGCTTTTTCATATCAACCTCGTCGTGGGATAATTGGGACTCTCATTTGTTATCAAAAGATCATGAGGATGGCTTTCTTTTACACCGCTTTTTGTGATCTTTATTAATTTTGAATTCTTTTTCATGCTTTCGATATCTTTTGCACCACAATATCCCATGGAAGCTTTAAGCCCTCCTACCAACTGGAAAAGCACCTCATTTACAGGTCCTTTATATGGGATGGTACCTTCTACACCCTCTGGGACAAGCTTTACATGTTTCATTGGTCCTCTAACCTCTTGAAAATATCTATCTGTTCCAGCACCAAATCCACCAGTCATAGCTCCAAGTGAACCCATTCCTCTGTATTGCTTGTATTTTCTTCCATTAATAACCACAACATCACCTGGCGCTTCATCAGTTCCAGCAAGTAGGTTCCCAAGCATTACAGCATCAGCACCAACAGCTATAGCCTTTGCAATGTCTCCTGAAAATCTTATGCCTCCATCTGCTATAACAGGGATGTCATATACAGTCGCAATATCTGCAACCTCTGATATGGCTGTAAGTTGCGGAACTCCTACACCAGCTATTATCCTTGTGGTGCATATAGATCCAGGTCCAATACCGACTTTAAGTCCATCAACATCCCTTGCTATTAAGTCTTCTGCAGCCTCAGAAGTAGCAATATTTCCAACGACAAGATCTGCATTTATGTTGTCTTTGATGGTTTTTGCAAATTTTACAACATCTAAATTATGGGCATGAGCACAATCCACAACCACGATATCAACTTCAGCATTGTCAAGGGCAACTGCTCGTTCCAGATCAAAAGGACCTGTTGCCGCAGCCACAACAAACCTCCCTTTTTTATCTCTTGATGCATTTGGGAATTTTTTTCTCTCTAAAATATCTCTTATAGTTACAATACCCACGATTTTACCTTCTTGGACAACAGGAAGTCTTTCAACCTTATTCTCGTAGGCAATATCCAGCGCTTCATCTGCTGTGGTTGATTCTGTGATGGTTACGACTTCCTCGGTCATTATGTTCTTTACTTTTTTTTCAGCTTCTGAATTTAAGATAGGTCTTATATCTCTTCTGCTTATTATCCCAACAATTCTACCGGCGGAAACAACAGGAAGTCCACTTACTCCCTCAATATCCATTATGTTCATTGCTTCCCTTATGGATGCATCAGGACTTATGGTTATGACATCTCTTATTATGAGATCTCCAGATCTTTTTATTTTCTTCACTTCCTCTACCTGTTCTTTTATCGTCATATTTCTGTGGATAACCCCCAATCCTCCCTCCTGAGCCAGGGTTATTGCCATCTCAGATTCTGTTACAGTGTCCATTGCAGAACTTATAATTGGGATGTTGATTTGATGATTTTTTGAAATTTTTGTAGTTGTTGAAACATCCCTTGGTTCAACAGAGGACGGATTGGGAACAAGAAGAAAATCGTCAAATGTATAACCTTCCTTGGCTTCCTTTAATTTTTTTGAGTACATTAAAAACACCTCAAAATCAACCTTTTAAAAAAAGATTGATCAAAAAGTACCATCAAAATGTTCTAATCAAGATTTCCATTGTTTTTAATCATCTTTACTAATTCCTTAACAGCACTTCTGTGGATTTCACCTGAATTTCTATCTCCACCGATGCACGCAGCTCCTCTAACACCCACTACATCGCATTTAAGTTCTTGCAGGATTGGAAGATGTCCTTTTTTTATTGAACCAGCAAGAGCTGCTTTTATCCCATGATCATGAGCCTCTTCTACAAATTTTTCAAGTGATTCATGATCCATAAAATCAAAAAGATCTTTTCCATCTTTTATGGCTGTATCCACCATTGCAAAATCTGCATCAGCTGCAGCTGCAATTTCTGGTATCTTTATAGGATTAACAGCCCCAATCCTGTAGGCATCTGCATATCCTGAAGCTACCACCCATGCATCTTCTCGATATTCCCCTACAGCCCTTACAACGTTTTTCATAACATCCAAGGCTTCATCATAATTTTTTGTACCATACAATCCAACTTTTATATAATCTGCTCCAGAGACCACAGCACCAGCAGCTGCTAAGGATACAGTCCCTGGTTTGTATGGAACATCTCCCAAGGTTGCGCTAACAGGAATGTGATCTGGTGTCATATCTCTTATTCTTTTTATGATCCATGGAAAATTTGCGCCCAATGAACCCTCTTTTGGATTTTTAACATCAATTATATCGGCACCGCCCTCTATAGCTTCATATGCTTCTTTGGTGTTTATTGGGCTTATCAACAAAAGCAAATTATATACCTCCCATACAACCTTTTAAAAAAAGGTTGATGAAAATATCAAACATTTATATATTGTTTATTAATCAAATCTCAGATCTCATATTTAAATCTATCTGGCTGTGATGAACAAGCTTCAACAACCTACAAGAAAAATTGATCAAAAGATTAAAAATAGAGGTAAATAAACTCCTGTTTATTAATAAGCCGGATATCTTTGATCAACCCTTTATTAAAGAACTTTTAAGAAAAGTTCACAAAATTCAGGCGGTTTTCAGCCGCCTTTTTGATCAACCTTTATTAAAGGTTGGCTAAAAAGGTGATCCTCTTTTTTTGATTTTTTCTGCAATTTCTTTATGTTTTCTAAAGAAAAGCCCAGAATCTACGAGTTCTGTTCTTAATTTTTCAATCATATCGCTTGTTGGGATTTCAACTGGACAATCAAGAGTACAAAGACCACATAAAGTGCATAAAAAAAGTCCAGAATCAAAGCATACTTTTTTATTTTCAATAAAACGGCTTATAACTACTCCTCTTCCACCCAAATATCCTCTATAGCCAAAATCATGTCCTACGACATTGTAAATAGGACATGATAGTACGCAGCTTCCACAACCAATACACCACAAACATTCGCCTGGTGCATTGCTTCTTCCATTATCAAGAAGAACAACGACAACTTCTTTTGCACCATACATATCCTTAATAAGCATCTTTTCGATATCTGCTGTTTTTGAAGGACCTGAGATCACATTTATATAAGATGGGGCCATTGTTCCGTTTGCATATACGGTTTCCATTTTTGCAACAGATATACCATCTTCTATTGTCCTAACCACTTTATCAATGCCTACCACCGCTATATGAATCTCCTGCATTGAAACTAAGTTTATATTTCCCTCGTTATGTACAAGAATTATTGAGCCCTCTTCGGCGGCTATGGCGTTTGCTCCAGTTATTCCAATCCTACAGTCTGACAGTTTTTCTATAATATCATTCTTGAGTAAATTTAAGATGATATCAGCTTTGGGTTCCACCCTAACTCCAAATCTTCCTGAGGCTATTTTTGCTATTTCGTGGACGTTAAGATGGGAAGTAGGACCAGTTGGATGGGAAGGTTCTCTTCTTTTAGGGTCTAATTGGATTATTCTATCTCCCAAGTCAGTTTCAAGTATTTTTATCCCCTTATTTTCTAAAAACTCTGATAATCCAATTTCAGCTATTGTATTTGATTTTGACTTCGCCACAATAGTTTCATCTTTTACTATTTTGTGGATTTCTTTTAAGGCTTTTCTAGAGTCCTTCGCAAATGAAACCCTTATACCATTTTCGGCAAGACTGGTTTTTGCGGAGGTTATGAGATCCTCGATGTTTGATACACAATCTTCCCTTATTTTTTTTACTCTATCCTTGAGTTTGATTATTCTTTCATCTTCAAGTAGCCTTTTTCTTCTTTCATCCAATATCTGAAAGGTTCGACGCATGGTTTCTAATTCGGATCTGTTCATTCTCAATCCCCATGATAATAAGTTCAGAGAGGTCAATGACCCTTTTTTTTCCTAAAAAAGCAGAATTAAGGTTTAAAATGCAAAATGGACAAGTAGTAACCATTATATCTGCTTTTGTATTTTCTGCATCATCTAATCGCATTTTTGCAACTTCTTGAGCAATCTCTGGGAATGCAGCCTTAACACCGCCCCCAGCACCACAACATCTGGATTTTTCTTTGTTTTTTTTCATCTCCACCAGGTTGGTCATCTTATTCAAGATGTTCCTCGGTGCATCGTACTCTCCAGAATGTCTCGCAGCTGTTCGTTGCGAGTTTGCAAATCTTTGATTTGCAATTCTTCCAAGATGACATGGATCATGATATGTGGCTTTTTTTTGGATTCTTCTAATCTCAAGCTTCTCGTCTTCAATTAAATTGCAAAAAAGCTGTGAAGTATGAGCGACATCTAATTTTACATCTAAAATTTTTGAATAATCGTATTTTAGGGTTCTGTAGCATCCTGCACATGATGTTAGTATCTTATCATCTTTGATCTTATCTAAATTATCCAGCATAAGATCAACTGCATCCTTGTAAAAACCTGTCCTTAAAAGAGGTGAACCACAACAGCCCTCATCCTTTAGGATGCTGTAATCTACATCTGCAATATTTAGTATCGTCTCTGTGGCTTTAGATATGTTGTCAAATTTTTCTCTTATGACACATCCTCTGAAATATATCATATAGGCACCTTTACCTTAAAATTTCCTAAAAATTCTTCTTGGTATTTATTCCTCAAATCTATTTATTTATTAAATTCTTGCAGATGTCTTCAATCTTTCCTCCTATTTTGTTCCATCTGTATTTTTTAGACTGGAAGATACCCTCTCTTATTAAATCCTTTTGAATTTTTCTATTGTTTAAAACATTTTTTATCTTATCCGCCAGATCTCTATAATTTTTTGGCTCGAAGAACAGACCTCCCTTTCCACCACTTACTTCAATTAAAGGAGGAATATTTGATGCAACGAATGGTACACCACAGGCAAGTGCTTCAACAATAACGATCCCAAAACCCTCAACAACACTTGGCAAACAGAATATATGGGATGATTTGATTGTTCTTAAAACGTCATTATGATCCTCTATGAATCCGCAAAAATCGATTTTTTTCTCAACACCAAGATCTCTTGCAAGTTTTTTAAGATTTTCTTCTTCTGGACCAGTTCCTATTATTATACAGCGAATATTTGGGATGTCTTTTTTTAGAATGGAGAGGGCCTTTATCAGATCATGGACTCTTTTGTATTTTACAAGCCTTGATATACAACATACAGTGGGATGCTCAAACTTTTCGGTCTCGATTGAGGGAACATCAACACCATTTGGAACTACAGTTATTCTAGTTTCATCGAAATATCTTTTTAGTTTATCCTTTGTGTAATCAGATACTGCAATTATCAGGTCAAAATTGCACGATAATGTGTATCTTTCTAAAATTTCACCAAAGATACCACTAAAACCAATGTTTCTTATCCAATTGCCGATCCAAACATCATGATATCTAGCCACAGAAGGTATATTAAGCTTTTTGGATAATCTCCATGCAACAGGGTGGGTTATAAAGTTATAACCCACTACGATGTCGAAATCTTGCTTACATCCTGTGTGATATGCATCCTTCATGAACAGCAACCTGTCAAAAAAAGAACCTGATTGCACGTATTTTCTCTCTCTTCCGCATCTTATAACACGGATGCCTGAGATGTTATCTTTTTTTTTACCATCCACATGGGATGTTATCACAACTACATCATGCCTTTTTGCAAGATATTTTGCTTCGTTAAACGCACTTGCTTCAGCACCACCCTTTACCTCAAAAGCATCACTTTTTGGGAAATACTCTGTTACTATGCCTATTTTCATATTTTCCACACTTTTTTGCCCTTCATTTTTTTGTTATTTTCTTTCATTGATTTTAAAGGGATGTTTTGTTTTTTGGAGCATCTATTTTCATGTTCTAGATCATCTCTGCGAAGAGCAATTTCTCTTACAACTTCTGTTATCTCTCTTTCAATGTTTTCCATCATAATGTATATTCTAAAAATGAGATAATAACATCCGATAAGCCCCAATACCAACAGAAAATCAAGTCCTCTTTTTATGCCCACTATATTTGCAAACCAGGTTGTTGATTCAGGAGATATAGAAGTTCCTATAACCATTATCCAAATTGCAATCCAAAGAGAAAGCATTCCAAGAGACATCTTACCTTCTTTAAATCTCACGATAGACAAAATTATTGCAAATATTCCTATAAAGATCCCAAATATCTGGTATATCATACAACTTCCTCAACTTGAACAAATCATCAAGTATATTTTTTTTAATTGTAATAATATAATTATATTTAGTTGTATATCATCATTAACATGTCACTATTTGATTTTTATATTGTGATCCCATGAAAAATAACCTTTTCAACCGACATTAGTTAAAAAATAATTCTAAAAAATTTAAAATAACGCCTAAAAAGAGAGGATTTAGTGAATATGTTAAAAAGATTGAAAAAAAAAATGGATCGAATCTTTCATGATTAATGGAAAGGAACATACAGGAGAATCTTAACTATTAAAAATAAATTTTCGACTTATCAAGTCCAATTTTTCGTTTGTTAATTTTGAGGTTTTAAAATGGTTGAAAAATCATTTTTAATAGATTTTGATGTTTCAGCTGTCTATGCTGAGGAAATACTAGATTTTATTCACAAATATTATTTATTACCACAGCATAAGTTTTTTAACAATATTCGCCGCAGGAGAGGTTATGAGTCATCACTGTCATTCACAGTTTACGATCCCAAAAAAACATGGCAAATTGATGTAGAAATGAAAAGTGGTAAACCGTTACACTTGGAGATGCTTGCCTCAGAAGCAACGCCTGAATCAGCTCTTAAAAGTGTCAGAGAAATGCTAGACATCGCCGTTCAGACATATGAGGAGAATATCCACAGATCAACTCTTTATTTCGCCTGGGTTGAAGGTCAAGATGTTATACCTGAGGAACCTCCATCTATGAGAAAAAAAGCCTCTGAAAGTATGTTCAGTAGTAGCGGCATGCTTTTGATTTTACTCCTATTTTTTGGGATTAACATAGTTTTATTCATCTTTTTCGGATTTTATGCTATAATCCTTATTTTGGCTATTCAATTTGCTATTCTGCTCTTAACCGATAAAATCTTTCTAAGAATTGGAAAGTGGCGAATCACCGAAGAAAACCCATATTTGCATATAGTGCAGTATAATATACCAGTCGACGAATACGAAAGGATACAATCTAAATTCGGAAAAGATCTAATAATCAAGATGAAAAGTGAGATATATGACAATTCATTGTCTAAAGGTAAAGAACCAACATGTGAATTAGCTGAGGAAGTTTTTGCAAAATATGGGCTCGAATGTAACCCAGAACGTAAATCAGCGAAAGTAATTAATGTATATCAGATCGTTAAACAAGCGGTGGAAAAATTCAACTTACCTATGCCAAAAATTGTTATATCCAACACAATGTTGCCAAACGCAGCGGCTACAGGACCCAGTCCAAGTCGAGGGGTAGTACTCATAACCACAGGCTTGTTGGTTCATCTAGAAGAAAATGAGATATTAAGTGTAGTCGGACATGAATTAGGACATTTACAGGGTAGAGATACTCTTATTTTGTTCTCTATAATTTCGGGGGAATTTATCTTAAGATTAACAGTCTTATTACCGATAGTAATGCTATCACCATTCCTCTATATTTTAGTAGCCATGTCTGCCATCTTTTTCATAGCTAAATTCTTCGAAGCCAGAGCAGATTTGCTTTCTGCGATAAAAATTGGCCAACCTGAGGTTTTAGCCGAGGGTCTTCGAAAAATTGGTTATCAGAGACTTCAGATGGAAAGATTGCAATCATCTAAGATTCCAACCTGGATTAGATGGGATACTCATCCACCAATCTATTTTAGAATCGACAGATTAGAACAATTTAAAACCCCAGTTAAAGTCAAAAATCCACTCGTACAATCGGCAAAAGATGTTATAAATGGATTTAGGACAGCTTTTAGAATATGAATTTAGGCTCCGTAGAAACTATATCAAAATCCCCATAAATTAGATAATGATTTTTTAACCACAACCTAGACTAATATGGTTTATTTTTAATAAAGATGCCAAAGCATTCTATAAACTGATATCATAACCACTCAAATAATCAACCGTAATTTCAACCATTCTAATGGCATGTTGAAAAGAGCGTTTTTTGGATGATTTCACGAATACTGAATCCTGTATTCCCTGTTTTCATGAAATTGACTTAAATCCAAAATAAACTTATATGCCAACACTAAATTGCATTATAATTCTTACTTATACTTTTTATTTTCTTAAAACTTAAATATTTTCGATATTAAAAGATAGAAAATTTGCTATCATTATAGATAACAACACATTCATTTTTGTTTTTATGGATTCTAATTTACTTGTTGGTTCTTGATTGGTGTAATAATGCTTAAGAATTTTTTAGAAATTTATGAAAATAAACAACACCTAAAAAATTTGCTTAGTGTGTCATACAAACACCTTACAACTTTTCTTAAACTTTTTCTAAAAGCTTGCTTTGATCAATCCTTTAAGAGAAGATTGACCCAAAAAACTTAGGAAAGTTTACCAACAGGCGATCGCAGGTCGCCTTTTTGATCAACCTTTCTTTAAAAGGTTGTCTACTATCATTCTAATAAGTATTTTAAAACCTACCTTGAGATTTGTTCCTTTTGACATTGAATAGTCTGTGTAAATGGTCCTGATCGGCATCTCTTCAAATTTTAACTGATTTCTTTTAATTTCCTTCACGATCTCAGAGGATACCCCATATCCTCTTGTACTTATATTAAGAGCTTTTGCTGCTTTCCTGTTAAATGCTCTTAAGCCAGATTGGGAATCACGAACATAGATCCCATAAAAAATCCATGTTATCGTGTTCATAATGTAATTACCAAGTTTTTTTGTAAAGGGCATCTTACTAAAATCTCTCTTTCCTATCACAACATCTGCCCTACCTTTAATTATGGGTTCAAAAATACGATCAATGTCGTTAGGGTCATGCTGACCATCTGCATCAAAGGTTACGATTATATCTGGATTTTTTGCGAGTGCTGCTTCTATTCCAGTCTTCAAAGATGCGCCCAAGCCTCTGTTTAGTATATGTCTGTAAACAGATCCGCTAAGATTTGATTTATCAAAGAAGTTTTTTACTATCTTGCAGGTATCATCAACCGAGCCATCATCTACCACGATTATGTGTAAATCTTTGTTCTCGAGACCTTTCATGACCCTTTCCATGGTTTTGCTTTCATTGTATGCTGGTATGACCACAAATACCTTCATCTTCAACCTTTTGGAAAAAGGTTCATCGAAATTTTGTGCCTTCACTGACACTCTGCTTCACCCATAGATGTCGTTAACATGCGGAACTATTTTTTTTATCGTGGATTCTGCATCATCATAATAAGAATAGACGATTTTTTTTATGCCATCTATTGTGTTGATGTTACGAGAGACCATGTATTTTAGTATTTCCCTCCTTATGGAAAGCTCCTTTTTAATTTCATTTATACCACATGCATGGGCATCTTCTAATTTTTTCAGATAATATGGGCTTATTCCGACCATCTCAAAAGAATCTTTGATAAGATCATAAGAATACAGTTGGTTTAGTTGTATGTTGTCCTCCTCTACCCCTGCTATTTCAGCTATTTCAGTTATTCTGCGAATATGCCCAAGTTTTGGGTGAGTCATACGATTTTGCATTATTATAAAATCCAATGCAGGGATCATTATAATTGGAACATCCATAGGAGGATTGATCAACCTGTTGATTGTTTCTCTTGCTGTGTGGGAGTGCAAAGTCCCCATTACAGTATGTCCTGTATTTAAAGCTGTAAAAAGTATCCCAGCCTCTTTTCCCCTCACCTCACCTACAACGATGACGTCTGGTCTTTGTCTTAGTGAATTTCTGATAAGAAAATCCATATCAATTTCCTTTTCATCCTCTAATGACGGGATCTTGGTTTCCAATGTAACAACATGTTCATGGGGAAGGTAAAGTTCGATTGTATCCTCTATTGTTATTATCCTTTTGTTAGGCGGAATCAGACCTGCTAGGGCATTGAGTGTTGTTGTTTTACCACAAGCAGTTCCTCCAGATATTAAAAAAGAGGCAGGAAAACCCTGTCCATCTGTTGCAAGCCATAAAAATGATGCAATATCATAATTCATGGTGTTGTTTTTTATAAGATCTACGATGGTTAGGGGATCCTTTCTAAACTGTCGAATGGTTATGGTGGTTCCTCTGGTAGATATAGGGGGCATGGTAATGTTAATACGTGACCCATCAGGTAATCTGGCATCAATTACAGGATTATCTTGTGATATTTTCTTTCCAGTCTCTCTTACTATTTTATTGGTGATTGCTATTAGATCCTCTTGCGTCTCAAATTTTAAGTTTGTTTTGATCATATCTCCATGCCTTGTGAATACATAAATTGGTTTTCCAACACCAATTATCATTATCTCTTCAAGATTATCATCACCAATGAGAGGATCTATTATCCCATAGCCCAATATTTCTCTTTCAACAACTTCTGATATTTTTTTGCTATCATCAATCAGATCTAAATAATTGTTTTCCAGAAGGTAAGATAATACGATCTCTTTGATATCTTCGGCCGAAGGATTATGGGTTTCTGAGAAAACAGCATTTTTTAGGTGGTTTAATAGGTCTTCATCTATTCTATAATGTGGATACTCTTTATAATATACCTTTTGTCTTATTTTTTTCGTAAAGACGCCTCCTTTAAATTAAATTTTTCCAGATAAAAATTTAAGGTGTTTCTCTTAATCCAAACTCCTCATAAATCCATTTTATAAGTCGTCCATAAATCCACGGGATTGTTATAAAAATTACTGCAGCAGTTATGAGCGTTATCAAAAGCCATGTCCACAGCGGCAGTGATCTCTTAAGATAAATTATCACGTTTTCTTGAAATATATTTATTGCCCATATTGTCCCTGATGAAAACACAGCAAATATGAGTCCCGCAACCCAATAGTCCCAAAATCTTCTGTTCATTTTGTCTACCACCTTTTACTTCTAAACCAAATAATCCTCTCAGACCTATGATCTTACGAAACATCATAATCTATCAAATTCCCAGACGCATCGTAAGCTCTGATACTTTTTCTATCATACGGCTTTGCGATTATAAGATGTACAAGTCCTCTTTTTGAAAAAAATTGTAGGTCAGCTTTAGATGGACTTGCATCGTATCCTGGATGGCTGTGAACAGATCCTACAGTGGATATTAAGGGCAACATGTGGGTCTGCATTATGGCACCTTCATCAGACGATGTTCCTGGAAGAAATATCAATCCATCTATGTGTAAAGTGCCTTGTTCAATCCCACCTTGAAGAAGTGCAGCGAATTCATTAGGATACATTTTTCTTGCGATCTGTATGATATCTTCTATAACATTTTTTTCTATTTGGATTTTTGAAAATGCGATTTTATCTGCCCTAAAAATATATCCAATTAGACTTTCAAGTTTCTTGTTCATTTTTCGCTAAATCCTGATGTTTTTTAAATTGAAAAATTCCTTATCAAAAAGCGGTAAGTTCCAATCAACAAAAATCCTTTTTCTTTTTGATAAAACATTTTCTTTTGAAATTGGATTGTATCCTTCGACATAAACTTCTTTTTTGTAGATTCCAACACCTCTTCTTTGCCATGCTGGAACTTCAGCGATATTTATGCCTCTATCAAACAATATGTCATGTATCTGTTTGCTTTTTTTTCCTTTAAGAATTTTTATTGCCTTCTCCTTTCCATATTCTTTTTTAAGGGTCCAGTAAACATACCCATTAATGCAGTTTCTCCATGCCTCATTTTGCCTTATTCTGAAGTATTTAACAACGTTTCCTGAAGAGATTGGGATTACCCTTGCATCAAATGAGATAGGCTTTATTAGGTTTTCATATGAATCTTTCAGAGATGCTGTAAGTGCACTTCCAAGAAAACTTGCAAAAACAGAGTCGAGCTTTTCGACTCTTCCTGCAAATGGAACCTCAGAAAGCAGAATATTAATCTCATCAGAAAATGTGTACACAAAAGCTGGGCTAAATTCATAAAAAAGAAGACGTGATGCATCAACCATATTTTTTACAAATGACTTGTCATATGGCTTCTCAAGCCCAAGATTAGATGAAACTCCTGAAAAATTTCTTCCATCTGCTCTCACAACAACCTTTGATCCACAAGGGACTTTTAGGTTTGAAAATATTTCACATTCCGTCATGTTCCCATGATCTGTTCTCATCTGCGTTTTGATCAACTTTTTTTAAAAGGTTGGGTCATGTTCCTACAATCATGTTCTCATTTAAGTTTTTAAGAAGTTTTATAGCAGAATAAGCGGCTAATGTGCTTGTTTTTGGGTTCATAGGACATGGGATGTTTCTTGTAGTGGTTTTAAGTTCTCCAAAGTCACCCTCAACAAAAACCTCGTGTACATTTCGGTCAACGGATGGATCTGCTATTATTTTAACCTCTACTTCTCTTCCACATGCAATACTCAAAGAAGCTGCCACATTTATGTTTACCGGGAATTTTCTGACAGCTTCAGAAGCAGCTCCCTTGTATACGACTTTTTCAACGTCTGTTAAAATCCCCAGGGACTCAGGAGGTTTTCTTGTTGTTAGCGTGGCTTTTCTTATATTTCCAATAGAAGCTGCTTTAACACCATCTAATCCGACAATAGCACCTGAAGGTGCATATATCTTAGCATTGTTTTCTGCTGCAATACTCTCAAGCCTATCTTTAAGCTTGAAATCCATCAAAGCCCCAACACTCATTATAAGAACGCTTTTTCCACGTTCTAAAATTTTAGGAGCAAGCTCTTCTACAGCTTGAGGTGATGCAGACTCAACAACAAGATCAACTTCATCTAACATATCTTCGATGTCAGAAATAGCTACCCCATCAACCAGAGAGGCCAAATTTCTGGCTTTTTTTATATTCTTATCATAAAAGAATTTCAAATCAGCACCTAATTTTCCTTTGGCTGCAAAGCTGGTTATTACTGTGGCAATGGCACCACATCCTACAATACCAACTTTCATGTTGTACTTCCCATCTCAACAGATGTTTCAGGACTTATCAGGAGGATGTCCCCCACGGCCTGAACCCTTTCATAGGGTATATCAATGGCACCAGGTTCTTCTTTCAAAACTTTTGTTTCATCTGCTTCTGGGACTATGCGTATACTGCTTATAACATCCTTCAAACCCACTGTTTTTCTTTCAGCTTTCATACGCTTTACCTTAAGGGTTGATACCCTTCCTTTTTTTATGTTCAAGACAACATCCTGAACTCTTCCAACGTACTTACCACGTGTTGTGTACATATCCAAACCATATAGACTAGACAGCTCAACCATACTTTCACCACCAATTCTTAATTTTAACTAAATCGCTAATCAATCAATGCCTCAACAGAAACTACACAATCACTCTATCTATATCTATTCTTTATATTAACATTTTCCACTATAAAAATGATATCGTGATAAACTACATAATACAGACTTTTGAGGCAAATTATAGCAAGTATAGACCTATTAGTCATTTCAATGGGTTGATAACCACAAGCTTAGTTCTGGTCATATCTTCAACCCCATACTTAACTCCTTCCTTACCAAGTCCGCTCATCCTAAATCCGCCGAAAGGCATGTTATCGGTGCGATATGTGGATTGCTTGTTTATCAACACCCCTCCAGCTTCTATAACTCTTGCAGCCTTTATAGCCTTGTTTATGTTATTTGTGAATATCCCAGCCTGAAGACCATATTTTGTATCGTTTGCGATGTCCAATGCATCATCGATTCCATCAACACGGATTATAGGTGATATGGGTCCAAATACTTCTTCTTTTACAACCCTCATTTGGGGATCCACGTTATCCAAAACTGTGGGACTGTAGAATGCACCATTACGCTTCCCACCACATAGAAGCTCTGCCCCATCATCTAAAGCCTCTTTGACAACACTTTCAACTTCAATTGCCGCCTCTTCATCAATGAGAGGTCCTATATCTGTGCTGGGATCAAGTGGATCATCAACCTTTAGTTTTTTGGTCTCTCTTACAAGTTTATCAACGAACTCATCTGCTATCCTTTTATCGAGGATTATCCTTTTTACACCTATACAAACCTGACCTGCATTAAGATACGAACCCTTTCTGGCAGCTATTACAGCTTCATCAACATCAGCGTCATTCAGCACGATCAATGGATCAGATCCTCCAAGTTCCAGTGTTAACTTCTTCATGCCAGCCTTTTTTGATATTAAAATGCCAACTTCTATGCTTCCTGTAAAGGATATCTTATTTACAAGTTCACTTGATACAATTTCATCGCCAACAACACTACCATATCCTGTTACGACATTTAAAACTCCATTTGGTAGATATCCATTCATAATCTCGGCTAACTTAAGCGCAGTAAGTGGTGTCTTCACGGAGGGTTTTAAGACAACAGTATTTTTCGCTGCAATTGCTGGGGCAACCTTATGGATAGCTAAATTCAGTGGATAGTTAAAGGGAGTTATTGCTCCAACAACACCTACCGGCAGCTTCATGGTAAATGCAAGAATTCCTTCTCCGTTAATGCATGCATCCATGGGGATTACTTCACCATAGATCCTCTTTGATTCCTCTGCTGAAAGTAAAATGGTTTGTGCAGAACGTTTTACTTCGTCTTCTGAATCTTTTATGGGTTTGCCAGATTCTAAGGTTATTATTTTTGCAAATTCCATCAAATTTTTTGAAATTTCCTCAGAAACATTGTATAAGATCTCTGAGACTTTGCGCGACGGCATTCCTTCCATGGTCTTTTTTGCTTTGTTTGCAGCAATTATCGCATTTTTTGCATCTTCACGACTTCCAAGCGGCACTGTATCGATTATTTCGTTGTTCGCAGGATTTAAAACCTCTATTTTTTTGTTTTTATCTATCCAGTTTCCATCTATTAACATCTTCATATTATCCCATCTTTTTGTATCTTCTTATATAGTGCCACAAAAACCTCAATGATCAAAAAAGCTGAACAGCAAAGGATATAAAAGGCTCATCCACTGAAGTACATCTTATTACTTTTAGTTTTTTGAGGAGAGAAGCCCTTTACAAAAATATGGGGAAATATCTTTAGAGTAAATTAAATAACACCACCAAAAAACAGCACATTCACCAGCACCCTCTCTGATCATCAGATAGCATGCTATTAAAACTTATTTTTCAGATTTTGGAGTGAATTTGTAACATTCTGTAAGTCTGTTTTTGTAATATTGCCTCCAAGTCCCGCCAAATATGTCTTG
>CAZLGO010000025.1:0-20992 GCA_964559295.1 uncultured Methanobacteriaceae archaeon | reverse complement strand
CTAAAGGAGAGAATCAACGCTCTGGAGAACGAAAAGATAAGATCGATGAGGAAAACGAGGGTCTGAAAAATGAATTAACAACCATTAAATCAAAAAATGATAATTAATTTCAACTTGTTTTACAGTTTGAAATATAACTTACATCTAAGAACTTCAGATACGCTCGAAACTTTATACTCAATTGGTCACATAAGTAGGTGTTAAGATGGTATTTGATTTGTTCAAACCAAATGTGAAAAGGCTTGAAATAAAGAAAAATGCAAAGGCTTGCTGTGGCGTGAAAAATCTAGGACCCTTTAAGTTTATCTGCATAAGATGATATGGAAAATATTCATAAAATTATATTGCGTATTTTGTCTTATCTTCAATCCCTGCATCTTCAAATGCTCTTTTGCGCCTTAAACAGGATTCGCAGACACCACAATGGATAGAATCTCCCTGATAACAAGAGTAGCTTAACTCCAATGGAGCACCTAATCTTGTTCCTAAACTCACAATTTCACTTTTGTCCATATTTATAAGTGGGGCTTCAATTTTAATCTTTACAAAAATCGTGCCATGCTTTAAAAGCTCATTAAATGCATTTAAAAATTCTTTAGAGTTATCAGGAAAAGTTGTAGCCTCTTCATAGTCCCATCCAACTATGATTTTTTCTGCACCTTCAGCCTCTGCAAATGATGAAGCTATGGCCACAAATATTATATTTCTTGCAGGAACCCATACATTCCTTGCAGTTTCATTGCAAATTGATTTATCATCAAGTTCTTCCATTTTTAATTGAGGAATATCTTCTTCAGATGTTAAAGCAGAACTTCCAAGCTTTCTAAGCCACGGTAGTTCTATAACGGTATGTTTAATGTTTAACTCTTCGCATATTAATTTGGATGATTGGATTTCCATTCTGGCACTTCTCTGCCCGTAATCGAAGGTTAATGCATGAATATCATATGTATCTTTGAAATATGCTGTTGCTACTGTTGAATCTAAGCCTCCTGAGAGGACTGATATTGCTTTTGGTTTGTTTAAGGTTTTCATATTAGCACATTTAAATAAGTTATAATATATTTTAATCATTCAAGGACTTTAATCGCAATATTCTCTTTTATTCATAATGATTTCTCCTCTTTCTGAGCAGATGCTTATGTAATCAATTCTCCCATCTATTAATATCATCCATATCATCTGGATAGAGCATCTGGCAATGGGTTCTTCGGTTTTAAAACAGTTTCTGCAGTATTTTATGTTATAGTCCGTCAAATGCAACTTCCATACATTACATTCTGGGTCAACTGATTTAACACCCTCAATTGCTTTTTCAACCAGAGTGTCGGTGGTTTTACCTTTCAGGGTTTCTTAATACAGCTAAAACATCCATTGATATCCACCTTTGTTAAGACATGATGTATTGAAATTATTATCAATACTCATACTGCACTTTCTTCTCTATAATCCTTATTACATCCTTCAAAGGAATACCTGTTTCCTCTGAAATTTTCCTAACATCTTCATATTCTGTGGTTACATTAACTACCTCTTCACCAATCATAGCCACTTTAACTCTCACTTTCTGTTTTTTTCCATTTATCGGTACTTCAATTGGAATTATTTTCCGTTTTACAATATTTCTATGTACATAAGGAATGATCCTAACACCAAGTGTCCCTGTTTCTCTTATAATGGTTTCTGAAAGCACATCATTCATGTCTGTCCTGGTTATTACTCTTAAAAGATGACCGGGCCTATTCTTCTTGGTTACGGTGGGAATTATGGTAACATCCAGAGCCCCTTCCTCTAAGAGCCTATCCATGATGTAACCTAAGATCTCTCCTGTAACATCATCAAGGTTGGTCTCCAGTATAGATACCTTATCTGTTGGAATCAGAGAATCTCCAATTGAAACCCTTAAGACATTCGGAACGTCAAGATCTAATTTTCCCGCCCCATATCCAATCCCTCTGTTTGTGATCAGGGGATAAAAATTGGAAAATTCGTCCACCATGTTTACAAAGAGAGCTGCGCCTGTTGGAGTTGTAAGCTCATAATCTATGGGACCCCCAAATGCAGGGACACCTCTTAAAATCTCTAAAGTCGCTGGGGCAGGAACACTCATTGATCCATGCATACCTTCTACTCTGCCTCCCCCTAAAGCCACAGGCATTCCATAAACTTTCCCATCATCAAGCCCAAGTTTATAAAAACAGTAAGCCGCTCCAATGATATCTGCTACAGCGTCTGCAGCACCTACTTCATGAAAATGTATCTTATTTAGAGTTGTGCCATGAACCTTAGCTTCTGCTTTTGCAAGTGTCTGGAATACCTTTTTTGCAAATTTTAAAATATTTGCGTCGAAGTCTTTATGTTCAGTTTTCTCTAACTTCTCAAGAAGTTTCAAATAATCAATTGATTTTTTATCCTCACATTTAACATCTACATAGGTAGCAGAAATACCGGATTTTTTAACATCCTTTATCTTAACGTTAATGTCCCCAAAATAGGAGGCACAATTTTCCATAACATCTACAACACAATCAGGGTCTACTCCAAGATCCACCAAGGCACCTACTACCATGTTTCCTGCTATCCCTGAATTTTGGGGATCTATGATAGCTATCAGTTTTCATCCTCCATCACTTTTCTTTTTTTGGTATATCCAGTATATGGAAGGAGTAATATCTCGTAAATCCGCATTCTCTGCATTTTATCTCCATTTTGTACTCGTTTACAAGAATCTCGTGGACAGAAGCATCTCCACAGTTGTAACATTTCGCAGCCTTTTCAAGTTTCCATGGCTCTATTACCATATTATCACCCGCTTGGCATCTCAACTCCTTTTAAAATATAGTATCTTGCTGCTCCACAATTTGTACACCATATCTTCCCTTTATTTACATCGATTCGAACTCTCTGGATGGCATCTTCACCACAGTAAAAACATACAACCTTCTTCTCCAATAACCATACATCAACTTCTTTTTCGATTTCCTCTTGATCCCCATAGTTTACAATTATCTTGCGTATTGGAACCTCTAAAATGGTGTATTTTTCATTTTCTAATGATTCGTGAACTGAATTTTCTATCTTATCCACTAGATTCTCATCTACCACAGAACATATAAGTATAGCATCGCTTGCATAGTCTCTAATCATCCCTATAACTGATTCTGGCTCTTCTTTTATGATGAAGCCTTTCCAATCCTGCGGAGACATGCCCTTGTATTCTAAGATATAAAATCCTGTTACTCCAGCTTCAGTTAAGGCATTTATGGCTTTCCCTAAGTTTTCAACCTCAACAAAGACCCGCAAATGAACCTTCATGCAATCACCTACTTATGGTATATCTGATATATTCACCTATATCATTATAACATTATTGGTGGTCAGATTGAAAAAAATCTGTGTAGACGATGCCTCTGTTAAGTTAGATAAAGATACTCTCATGATCCAAAGGGAAGCTGGATTTTTATCGCTTGGAAGCTGTATTTTGGGTGGCGGTCTCTCCAAAGTAAGATCCATAATGAATCATACCATAGACAAAAAAAACCAGCTTATCCTCCAAAATCCAAAAGGATATCTAAAAAGGATTGTTAGGGACAAGGGCATATTAACTCCGGCAGCAGCAATGATGACGGCTGTTGATATAAAAAAGAGTGCAACAGTAACCTTGGATTACGTAACAGCAATAATAACAGCCGGAATCACAAACCCATCAACAGCAGGGGATCTTTATGGAAAAGCAGATGCTCCTAAGGTAGGGACTATAAACGTCGTAGTGCTTATAAATGAGAATTTAACCCATGAAGCACTTGTAAACTCTTTTATGACCGCAACAGAAGCAAAATCAGCAGCTTTGTGGGATTTAGATGTCAGAAGTCGCTTTTCAGGTGATATAGCCACCGGCACAACATCTGATTCTATGATCATAGCATGTGTTGGTGAGGGTGATACGAAGTACGCTGGAAGTGCAACAGAACTTGGAATGTTGATTGGAAGGTGCACAAAAAAAGCTATAAAAAAAGCTATAAAAAACTATGGATTTTCCAAGACCATCTTAGATTTTATAGAGAATATGGGAGTTAAAATTGAGGATCTTGTAGATGCTGGTATGGAGCTTTGCGTTGGAGTAAAAAGTGAGGATCTTTATATAAAATTGGAAAAAGAGATACTAAAGGCTTTAGAAGACATTAACGTTATTTCATTCATAATTGCTGGAGCAAGACTTGAAGAAGATTATGAAAAAGGGAGGATCAATGGAATAAATGTTGAAGATGATCCTGCGTTTTTGTATGCTGATGAGGTTATTGGCATGGCCATAGCTAATCAAATTGCTGGAACAAAAGCAACATTTAATTTTAAAAGGTATGATGAAGAAAAACCTGGAATAATAGGAAAACTTGGTCCTATACTTGATGATGTTTTTGCAGGGCTTGTTGCAGGTTGTATGTCAAAGATCTTTGAGGAATGAGAATGTTAAATTATAAAAGCTACAGGGGGATAATTGGTCTTTTATCCTTTTCCACCATAATCCCCACAAATGTTCACACGACCATTGAAGAGATGGCAAAATTTACATGGTTTTGGCCTGTAATCGGCGGATTTATTGGGATATTTGTTGGAGGTGTTGGCTTTCTGCTCTCTTTTTATCTTCCCAAACTTGTTGTAGCTTCATTTGTTTATGGTTTTGCAATTTTTTTTACTGGTTTTCATCATTTAGACGGTTTGATGGATTTTGGTGATGGGGTGATGGCACATGGAGATTATAAAAGAAAGATCGAGGTTATGAAAGATTCAAAGATTGGAACAGGAGGTATATCTTCTTTTTTTATCGTTGGGATCCTTACAATTTCAGCCATAAGCTCTCTTCCACTTAATTCTATATTTCCTTTGTTGTTTGTCTCAGAGATGGCAGCAAAAATAGGTCTCATTACATGTTCTACATTCTCTAAACCTGTATCTGATGGTACAGGTAGATTTTTTATACTTTCCATGAATATAAAACTCTTGATGTGTTCTTTGCTTATAACATTTTTTTTAGGTTTTTTAGCATGTAAGGTGATTGGAATCTTCGGGATAGTAGGAGGAGTAATAGGAGGGATTGCAGTCGCAGTAATAGCAGCCAAAAATTTTAAAAGTGCAACAGGAGATGTTTTAGGAGCCGCAAATGAAATATCAAGGATGATATCGCTGATAATAATGACAGGTATGATATCATGGAAGTTCACGTTCTAAGACTGGGTCACAGAAGAAGAAGGGATGCAAGAATAACGACACATGTTTGTTTAGCAGCAAGGGCATTTGGAGCATCTGCAATTACTTTAAGTGGAGATGAGGATAAAAAAATCATAAAAAACGTTGAGGACGTTGTAAAAAGATGGAAAGGAACATTTAAAGTGGATTATAGAAGAAATTGGGATAATTTCGTGGAAGAGTGGAAAAATAATGGTGATGAAGTTGTCCATCTTACGATGTATGGAGATCCTATCCAGGAAGTTATAGACAAAATAAGAGACTCTCCAAGGAAGAAACTCGTGGTTGTGGGAGGTCCAAGAGTTCCAACAAAGGTCTACAAACTGGCAGATTGGAATGTTTCTATAACTAAGCAGCCCCACTCCGAAGTTTCAGCGCTTGCTGTGTTCTTACATATTTTATTTGAAGGTCAGGAGCTTGATCTTGAGTTTGTGTGATAAATATGTTAAAAATAATTGATGGTGTGCTGATACAAGAAAAACTTACCGAGATAAGAAAAAATGGAATAGATCGTGCCAATTTTAGGGCAGGAATGATCGAAATTGGAGAATTTCTAGCTTACGAATTTATAAATACTATGAAAACAGAGACAGTAGCCGTAAAAACACCACTTGGTATTGCAGATGGAATCAAGATAAAGAATAAGGAAGATGTTGTTGTTGTAAGCGTTTTGAGGGCTGCAATTCCTCTGGTTGATGGAATCCTTAAGGTATTTCCAGAAGCAAGGTGCGGGGTCGTTGGTGCAGAAAGAGAGGATAAACCTCCCTTCGGTGCGAAAATAGAATATATAAAGATACCTGATGTTGAGGACAAAATCGTAATAGTTGCAGATCCAATGCTTGCAACAGGAAATACCATGAATTCCGTCCTAAGTGAAATAAAAAAGCATGGTACTCCTAAAAGACTTGTAATATTCAACGTTATCTCCACAAGGGAAGGAATAAGAAAAGTATCCAAAAATCACCCAGAAGTTGAAATCTACACATGTTCGATTGAAAGGAAGCTCAGCAGGGACGGATATATCGTCCCGGGACTTGGAGATGCTGGTGATATAGCATTTGGTATACCACGCTAATACAAAGACTCACCATGAGCCACCACAACTATCCCTGGAATTCCATCGACTTTAAGCTCATATATAGCTTCCATACCCTCCTCTTCAAAAGCCACAACTTTTTTTGATATTATCTTGCTTGTTAAAAGTGCTGCTGCAGGAGGGGTCACCAAAAAAATGGATTTTTCCCTATTCAGGGCTTCAATTGTATCCTTGCTTAGAGCTCCCTTTCCTATGTGAATCTTAACCCCAAATTTTGCAAGATAAGGGATGCTTCCTTCAATTTCTTCTTTGTTACTTGTTGTTGGTGCTATACCTGCATCACTGACAGCTGTATGCATTATAACGGATCCTTTAAGGTCCACAGTCCTTTTTCCTTCCTTGATTGCCCTAACAAGTTTTGGAAGTGAAGCGTCCCTTCCTGTTAGAATCCTACCATGTATTGAAACCCTGTCACCTATCTTCAAATCTTCGATTGTTTTGTTTTTTATTGGTGTTTTGATCCTTTTCATGATATGTACCTTTCAAGGGTCCAGATCTAAATAAACAGAGAAGGCAATCATAACACTCCAAATTAGGAGATATATGTTTAAAATCTCTGCCTAATCTTGTTTTTAAGACATTTAAAACTCCCTCTAAGAAAAGCAAAGCACCTATTTCAAAAGATGTCCCAAAGGGTAGGAGATCTCTCTTTTTTTTATTGTTCAATTTATGTCCTCCTGGAATTTTAATAGTTAAATCAGCTTCTTTTCTCAGTCTGGATTGAGAAGATGAGCTAATGACTATAACATAACTTCCAACCTCTTTTTTCACAGCTTCTTCAAGAAAAACAGCTGCTGGCGTTTCGCCAGAACTAGACATAAGGATAAAAAGATCTTCTTTTTTTGGAAGAGGTATCATAGTCTCCCCAACAACATATACATCTATTTCCAACTGTATTAAGCGTTGAGCAAATGCCTGGATCATCTTTCCACTTCTTCCAGATCCAAAAACAAATATCTTTCTGTTGGAATTTACGGTTTTTATTATTTTTTCAACAAAAGCGCTTATATTCTCTTCATTGAGTTCTAAACTTCCTGAAACTTCCATGGCATGGTCCCTTATAGCATTAATGGTCTCTTTTATTATTTTAATATCTTCTTCCACAATTTCACCCTTTGTGGATCGTCTTAAGATCATCTAAAAACTTCTCAACATGTTTTATTTTTATATGAGGCATAACAACGATTCTTATGGCTTTTGGATAGGAACATAAAGAAACAGCCCAGCCTCTCTCCTCCAGCCTATTTAGGGTATCTTCAACAGTCATCTTATCAGATCTAAAGGCAAGAATGTTTAGTTGAGGCTCTGTAACTAACTCAAAATCTGCTTCTTTGATACCTTCAGCTAAAAATTCTGTAAGCTCCATGCACTTTTTTGCGATCTTTGTATAACCTTCTATTCCAAGATATTGCATCAAAGCCCATGTTGCAGCAGCAGATGCACCCGTTCTTGTACCAACAATTGTAGACTGCTTTTTTTCTGTGAGGTAAGGCGTTTCGATACTTATATTATCAAGATATTTTTTTTCTCTAAATAAAATACCGCCTGTTGGAATGGGTGCTAATCCCATTTTATGTGGATCTATTGTTATAGAACAGACTCCATCAAGTTCAAAACCAAATTTAGGAAGATTATAGCCTATATCATTTAAAAATGGAATTGAAAATCCACCAAATGCGGCATCGACATGAAGATAAATATCATTGTCCAAACAAATCTCTGAAAGCTTATCAATTGGATCTATTTTCCCAAGCTCTGTTGTTCCAGCAATACCAACTATTGCAATGGTTTTATCTGATATAAGTTCTTCCACCTCAACAGGATCTACACGATAATCCTCATCAAGCTCTGCTTCTTTAAGTTTCAAACACAAAATATCAGCAGCTTTCTTAAAAGAAAAATGAGCTGATTTTGGTACAATTATCTCAGGATTTTTTATTTTGATGGAATTTCGGGCAGCTCTCATTGCCATTATATTTGCTTCCGTTCCACCTGTTATTATGTGTCCAAATACATCTTCTGATCCAAGAAGACGCCCCAACATCCTTATAACTTCATCCTCCATCGTCTTGGTACCCTTAAAGAGACCAGGATCCCCAAGATTCGACTCCAAAAACATAGAAAATGCAGATCTTCCAACCTCATGGGGACAAGTGCACATTGATCCTAATATCCTGCCAGATGCATGAGTTAAATCTTTTTTCTGAAACTCTTTAAGTTTTTTGAATACTTCATGCCTTGGCATTCCCTTTTTGTCCATTTTCATCCCTTGAAAAATAAAAATAAATTAGTCCTGTATAAGATTTCTTGCAGCCTTTAAAACCAGTTTCTTTTCAACCTTTGCTACCACTTCTCTTATTGTTGGAACCGCATCAATATTTGCTGATATGCTGTCAATTCCAAGCTCTACAAGTCGCTCCACAATGTATGGAATGCTTCCTGCCTGTCCACAGATACTTGTTTTGACTCCGGCTTTGTTACATTTTTTTATAACGCGTTCTATAAGTTTTAGTACCGCCGGATGTCCTTCTGTGTATAAATCAGCGACATTTTCATTGTTTCTGTCAATTGCAAGTGTGTATTGTGTCAAATCGTTTGTTCCAAAGCTTGCAAAGTCGATTCCTTCTTCTATGAAATCCTCAATTACAAGGGCTGCTGCAGGGGTTTCAACCATGATCCCAAACTCTATCTCCTCCTGTGGATTTAGTCCAACTTCCTCTGCTATTTTTTTAGCCATCTTGAGTTCATCAGGATGCTGTACCAGCGGTATCATTATCCCGATGTTGGTATATCCCTGATCATGGAGTTTTTTTATGGCTTTAAACTCAGCCTTTAGGAATTCTGGTTCATCTAACTCTCGCCTTATGCCTCTCCAACCCAACATAGGGTTGTGTTCATATGGTTCGTCTTCTCCACCTTTAAGCGATCTAAACTCGTCTGTTGGGGCATCTAAGGTTCTATACCAAACTGATTTTGGATAAAATGCATCTGCAACCTTTAGTATATTTTCCACAAGGGCTTTAATGAGCTCATCTTCCCTGTCCTCTTCTATGAATTTTTTAGGATGCACACCAAGCCCCAAGATCATGTGTTCGGTTCGCAGAAGTCCAACACCATCAGCACCAGTATCAGCAGCCTTTTTAGCTGCTTCTGGCATGCTAACATTTACTTTAACTTCTGTAACAGTTAGAATAGATGGCTGAATCATGGTAGGTTTTTCTTCAACTTCAATTTTCTCCATTTTTTTAAGTTCCCCTTTGTAAACGATTCCTTTATCTCCACTTAACGTTACAGTCATATTATCATCTAAAACCTTTGTTGCATCACCTGTTCCAACAACACAAGGGGTTCCAAGTTCTCTTGATACTATAGCCGCATGACAGGTTATTCCACCTTCGTCTGTTATTATTCCAGCAGCTCTTTTCATTGCAGGGACCATATCTGGTGTTGTCATAGTTGTAACCAATATGTCGCCCAACTCCACTTTGTCGAGCTCATCGATGCTTTTTATGATCTTTACAGCGCCTGCTGCCGTACCAGGACTTGCACCAAGTCCTCTTGTTAATTCTATTCTTTCCTCTTCCTCTACTACTTCTTCAGGTATCGTAATAAGTGTTGTTATTGGTCTTGATTGTAACATGTAAACTTGCCCATCCTCTATTGCCCACTCAATGTCTTGTGGGAATTTGTAATGCTCATGAATCTTCTCTCCAAGTTCTGCAAGTTTTTTAATTTCATCATCACTCAGTACCCTTTTATTTTTCATGTTCTCTGGAACTTCCACCTTTACAGTTTTTCCGGATTCATCTTTAGAAAACATTATGCTTTTTTCATTTACCTCAAACTCTAAAAGCTCGCCGGTTTTTTTATCTATCCAATAAGCATCTGGTGTGACCGCGCCTGATACCACTGCTTCTCCTAATCCCCATGCAGCTTCGATTAATATCCGCTCTTCACCAGTTGAGGGGTGCGCTGTAAACATTACTCCAGCTTTTTCGGCATCAACCATCTTCTGAACAACTACAGCTATGTGAACCTTCGAATGTTCAAATCCCTGTTTTTCTCTGTAAAATATTGCACGGGATCCAAACAAAGATGCCCAGCATTTTTTAACATTCCATACAAGCTCCTCTGCACCTTTGATGTTAAGATATGTATCCTGTTGTCCCGCAAATGAGGCTTCAGGTAGATCTTCGGCAGTAGCAGATGATCTTACAGCTACAAACTCCTCCTCTTTTCCTGTTATATTACATAATGCATTGTAAGCCTCTATTATCGTTGTTCTTATCTCATCAGACATCTCGGTATCCATGATCATCTTTTTTATCTTATCAGAAGCTTCGGCAAGTGCTTTTGTGTCATCAATGTCTGTATCATCGAGAATGTCCATTATTTCATCAAATATTCCAGTCTCCTTTATGAAGTTATCATAGACTGCTGCTGTGATTACAAAACCAGGTGGAACAGGAAGTCCAGCTCTTGTTAACTCTCCAAGATTTGCACCCTTACCACCTGCAATTGCAACGTCCTCTTTTTTAAGTTCTTCAAAAAAAACAACGTGCTTCATAAAAACACCTATTTTATTAATTCTTCTCCTTTATCAATCACGATACTACATGGGATGGGAAATTTCATGGCAGCCCTTCTTAGAGCTTCTTTGGTATGCTTAAAGTTTCTCTTATTTGTCCTAACCGTTAAGATCCTTTGATTTGCTTTTACTCTTGCAACTGCACCTATAGGCTTTCCGAAGGCCTTTCTCATACCATCTTGAACCCTATCTGCACCAGCACCTGTTGCCATTGGGTTTTCCCTTATGATATGATGAGGATATACCCTTATCTTAAGGTGATAGCCTGCCCTTCCAGTTTTTCTCTGCAAGTATCTATTTGAAGCCACACGAGCTGCCTCAAGTGCATTATGCTTTATCTGCGCAGGTGCTTTTGCAGCCAGACTTATTGTTAAATCAAATTCTCCTGAAATATTTCCCATATCATATTGGGTTATCCTTAAACCTGGAATTCTTCTTATGTATTCTTTTCTTGTGTACGAAGGTCCTTTTGGTACCCTATAAATTCTAGCTGGCTTTTTAACCATGGTAATCCTCCTTATGAAAATCTTTAATCATGATATTTCCTTTTAAAAAAGTTATGTTTATATCTTTAATAAACCTTCTTCTCATATAAAAACTTGGTGAGATAATGAAAATTGCAATAACTGGAAAGGGAGGAGTTGGAAAAACAACCCTTGCTGGAGCTTTAGCATGTATCCTGTCAAGAGATTATAAAGTATTTGCAATAGATGCAGACCCAGATACAAATCTTTCATCAAGTTTAGGAATCCATGAAAACCCAACTCCAATATCCAAGATGCGAAAGTTGATAAAAAAGCGAACTGGTGCAGAAACTGGAGCTTCCTTTGGAGAAATCTTCAAATTAAATCCTAAAATAGATGATCTTCCCGAATCCCTATGCATAAAATATGATGATGAAGGCAAGCTAAAGCTTTTGGTTATGGGTACTATTGATAGAGGCGGAGAAGGATGCGTTTGTCCATCATCCGTGTTTTTAAAGGCTCTTTTGCAGCATATAATACTCAAAAGAGATGAGATCATCATACTGGATATGGAAGCTGGTATAGAACATCTTGGAAGAAAGACCGCAGAAAGCGTGGATGTTATGATTGTGGTTGTTGAGCCAAGCCTTAAATCCATTGAAACTGCAAAAAGAATAAAAAAACTTGCATATGACATTGGTATCAAAAAAATCGTCTGTGTGATAAATAAGGTATCTAAAAATGAGGAGGAGTTTGTAAGAGAAAAACTGCATGGGAGTCTTGAGGTAATGGGAACAATCCCAAAAGACGATTTTGTTTCGAAGGCTGATATGGAAGGAAAACCTCTTTTAAGTTATCCAAATTCAGAAGCATTAAAATCAATCAAAAAAATTGCAGAAAATCTTTTATGCAATAATCTATGAAATAAAAACATGGATATAAAGGCAAAGATTATCTTTAAATACACAAAAAAATCCTATGCTAATTTAGCTTTAAAATCTCTGCGACCTGATAACACAGATTTTATAAGATCTTATGTTGAAGATAAAAGCCTTGTTTGTAAATTAAAGGCAGATTCTCTGAGAACAGCTCTTGCAACGGTAGATGATATTCTTTTTTGTGAAATGATGGTTGAAAGAATGATAGATCTCACAGAAGGTGACAAATCATGAAATTTACACTGAAAGGAAAAATCAAATTTAGTAAGGATGCAGGCGAAGCTTGCAAAGACATAGAAAAATTCATAGATCATGCAAATTTAGAGTTATTCCAAAAAGGTGTGCCAGAGGCTCAGAAAAAAGAGGCATCCAAAATAACAGAATGGAACTTAAAGGAAAATGTTTTAAGCCTTACGATCCAATCTGGAAGATATGCAAGGGCGCATGATGCACTGCTTCGTGTGAAAAAACCACTTTTGCAGATCTTGGGACCTAAATATCGTATAGGTGTAAGAAAGATCCACGTAGATCGTTATGAAATTGAAATACCTACTGAAAAGAAGCTTTCAATAAGTAACATACCTGATGTCTCAGAATTTGAGATCCTGGAAGATAAGGTAAAGATAAGCTTTAGGGACTTGGAGGAGGGAGATCTTAGAAAGCACGTTGTAGATAGGGTTGTAAAATTCATACAGAAACTGAGTGAGGAAGAGCTTACAGTCAAAGTGACAAAGGCTAAACCTGGCGAGATCATAGCAAGAAGCAAAAAACGAAAGTATCTTTTCGAAAGAGATGCTACAGAAGAAGCAGCTAAACTTGGATGGGTTAAAAAGTTTCCAGGACGAGGACAGTGGTTTTATGCACCTCCAATGGTAGCATTGCACCGGCTGATAGAAGATATATTAATGGAGAAGCTTGTATATAAAATGGGATTTGTAGAATGCCTCTTTCCAAAGCTTATACCAATTCCAATAATGCAGAAGATGAGATACCTTGAGGGACTTCCAGAGGGAATGTATTATTGTAGTGCACCAAAAAGAGACCCTGAAACATTTGAAAGATTCAAAGATGAGCTTGTGATAAAACGTGAAGTGCCAATTGACCTTTTAAAAGATGGCCTAAAGGATCCATCCTATGTATTAGCTCCTGCGCAGTGTGAACCTTTCTATGAATTTCTAAGCCATGAGGTGGTGGATGAGAAAGATCTTCCAATAAAATTCTTTGACAGAAGCGGCTGGACTTACCGCTGGGAAGCTGGAGGAGCAAAGGGACTCGACCGAGTCCATGAATTTCAGCGTATAGAACTGGTATGGATCGGTACTCCAGAAGAAGTAGAAAAACTGCGTGATGAAACTGTTGATATTTCCCATAAAATTGCAGATGAAATGGAATTAGAGTGGTACACCGAAGTAGGAGATGATCCATTCTATCTTGAGGGAAGGAAGGTTGAAGAGCGGGGGATTGAGTTTCCTGACATTCCCAAAAAAGAGATGAGAATTTCTCTACCAAATCAAGAAAAAGGTGTGGCTGTGGTATCTGCCAATGTGCATGGAACCCATTTTGTTGAGGGCTTTTCTATAAGAGAAACACATAACCACAAGATATGGACAGGATGCACTGGTATTGGAGTTACGAGGTGGGTTTTTGGATTTTTAGCCCAGAAAGGATTTGATAACAAAAATTGGCCCGATGAAATCAAAAAAAGGTTTAGGGAGGTTTCGGTGCCAAAGCTTTTGACTTGGCCATGATTTTTTATTTTCCTTTTTATTATTAAAATATCCCTTTCCAAAGAAATCAATTTAAGATGTTGAACATCCATGAACTAATAAAGATAAACTACATAAACTATCAAATTATTTCACCTCTATAGGGAATCTATATAGTTGCTACTGCTCTTAGGAGTGAGGATGTATGAAAACGTTTCAAAAGCTTGGTAAAAATATTTCATTTCGCAATGCTGTTATCATCGCCTTTATTATCTTGATCAGTTATCTGGCAGTTATTAGCCTCCTTCAAGACGAGCAGCTTCGTGTTATGGGTAGCGACTTGATCATGCCAATAGCAAGCCTATTAGCAGCTGCTTCTTTGTTCTACGCAGCACATTGTTCTGCGAGACATTCACGACGCCTTTATGCTGCGTGGGGCATTTTAGCCTTAGCACAGTTGTCTTGGGCACTGGGTGACGTTACATGGATGATCTATGAAGTCATTCTGCGCCAGAATCCTTTTCCTTCCGTAGCCGATGGATTTTATTTGGCTTATTACCCTCTATTTCTCCTGGGCGTTTTTCATTTACCAGCTATGCCTCTAAAACGTCGTGAATTGATCAAAATGATCCTTGATATGAGTATCGTGATGCTGGGTGCCCTGCTGGTTTTTTGGAATTTCCTTATAGGTCCTATCGTTACTACAAGCATAGCAGAACCCTTATTATCGCGTATACTTTCCGCCGCTTACCCTGTCTTTGACCTAGTGCTGTTAGTGGCATTATTAATGATAATTTTCCACAGACTTGATGTACAGACGCAGAGACCATTACTCCTTCTTGCAGGCAGTGCCGTGGTGATGATTGTATCTGATTCTCTCTTTGGCTATCAATCCCTTTTAGGGATATATGTAAGTGGTGCCTTGCCAGATATTGGTTATGTGGTAGCTATCCTCTTGGCTGGTTTGGCTGGTGTATTGCAAGCCATTACTATCCAGCCTACTGATCCCAAAGAGACACAATCTGTTCCTGAATCTGAAACCCCGCGCAAACTAATTATTTGGCCCCTTTATCTACCATACTTATGGCTGATTATTCCATTTTTCATGCTCATCTGGAGTCATTACTACCAGTTACATATGAAATTTTCCACCCTGGCCTTTGGCGTGATTAGCATTATGGTATTGGCAATCATCAGGCAGTTTCTGACATTAAATGAAAACAAATGGCTGTACCAGCGGTTGCAACAGACACATGACGAGTTGGAGATACGAGTTCGTCAACGGACATCAGAGCTTGCAAAAGCCAACGAAGAATTAAAAGCTGAAATTATTGAGCGAAAGCGGATTGAAGAAGAATTGAAGTTAAAAGCTCAACTTTTGGATGCTGCTACCGATTCGATCATGTTGCATGATCTTGATGGAAATTTTATTTATCTAAATAAAAAAGCCTATGAACTACGAGGCTACACCAAAGATGAAATGATGGAAATGAATCTCTATGATCTGAATGTTCCAGAATACGCAAAACTTATAAAACCTCGAACTAAAGAGCTGATGGAGAAAGGCCAAGCAATCTTTGAATCTGTCAACTTATGCAAGGATAAGTCCTCACTTCCAGTAGAAGTGCATGCTCAGGTTATCGAATCAGAAGGCAGAAAACTTATTCTTAGCGTTGCCCGTGATATAACCGAGCGTAAGCGGGCTGAAAATGAGTTGAAAAAATACCATGAACACCTTGAAGAACTGGTTGAAGAACGTACAGCTGAGCTAAAAAGGATCAACGAAAAGCTTCGAAGGGAAATTAATGATCGTAAAAAAGCTGAGAAAGCTCTAAAAGAGTCAGAAGCTTACTACAGGTCCTTATTTGAAAACACTGGAACAGCTACAGTAATCATAGAAGAAGATACCACAATATCAATGGCAAACGCAGAAGTCGAAAAAATTTCTGGCTATTCAAAAGAAGAAATAAAGGGTAAAAGCTGGACAGAATTTGTGGTAAATGAAGATCTTGAGGGAGTGACAGAGTATTATAATCTGCGAAGAATCGATCCAGAAGCTGCACCAAGACATTATGAATTCAGGATTATTGATAAACATGGCGATGTCAAAAACATCTTTGCAACTGTTGGTATCATCCTGGGAACAAAAAAGACCTTAGCATCCCTTCTGGATATCACAGAACATAGGCTTGCTGAAGATAGGATCAAACAGTCGCTTAAAGAGAAAGAAGTGCTTCTTCGAGAGATCCATCATAGAGTCAAGAACAATCTTCAGATAATATCAAGCCTTCTAAGTCTCCAATCAAGATATATAAAAGATAAAGAAGCTTTTGAGCTTTTTATGGAAAGTCAAGCTCGTGTAAAATCAATTGCAGGAGTCCATGAAAAACTATACCAATCCAAAGACCTGACAAGAGTTGATTTTGCAGATTACATAAAAAGCCTATCATCAAACCTATTGTATACCTATGCAGCTTATCCTAACCTTATAAAGCTGAATATAAATGTTGAGGACGTTTCCTTGAACATTGAAACAGCGATTCCATTGGGTTTGATTGTAAATGAACTTCTGACCAATTCTATAAAACATGCGTTTCCAGATGGGAGAGAGGGAGAGATAAGAATAGATCTTCGCCCTACTGATGATAGAATTGAGTTGGTTGTGGGTGACAACGGTGTAGGTTTTCCAGAGGATCTGGACTTTAGAAAAACAGAATCGTTGGGGATGCAGCTTGTGTTTGAGTTGGTAGATCAGCTTGATGGTGAAATAGAGCTTGACAGAAGCCATGGAACTGAATTTAAGATTGTATTTGGGGAATTAGAATACGAAGAAAGAATATAAAATCCAAAGATAATTCAAATTTAATAAATGAGGGAGTTATTTTAGAAAAAGTTCGATCATCTTTCAAATAAAAAACAGATACATCTTTGATTGGATAGTAAAAAGTGTTAAAAAAGTATTTATTTTTCTCCAGCTTTCTCCTCTTCTTTCACCTTCTTTTCAAAAACATCCACAAATTCAACCCTGTTGATTCCCAAATTATCCCAGATTTCCCTTGCGATTCTAAACTTAACAAGTGTTATTTTGTTGTCGAACTTAGCCAAATCATCAAGGTATATAATTGCTTTTCCATCTTCGATTTTTATTTGGTGTTTTCCAGGTTCTATGTTTGGATTAGGATAATGGAGTTCTATAATCCCGCGGATTTTTTCTATATCGTCTTTTATTACTTCTTTAACCTCGATTTCATATTGTAGCGTCTTTCCAGCGAGCTCATGATTAAAGTCCACCCTTACTCTTCCACCACTTACACTTTGAATTCTGGCTGGATTTCCATCTAAAGTTATCTTCATGCCTACCTCAGGCTTTATGTTTTGTTTGTGAAACTCGCGAATTGGGATAAGCTGTATGAGTTTTGGATCCCTTATACCAAACCCATCTTCTGGTGCTATATCAACCGCTTTTTTTTCAGATTCTTCCATACCAACCAATGCCTTATCAAGACCTTTTAATAAATGTCCTGCTCCTACAACTATTGGAATTGCACCGTATTTTTTATTCTCAACATAGATTTCCGATTCTCTGGCAAGCTCCTGGTTGGTTGTATCAAAGATCTCACCAGTATCGTGGATTTTTCCTGTGTATTCAACTCTTACAAAATCTCCTTTCTTTACTGCCATATCTCTAGCCTCCTGTGTGGTATTCTATCTTCAAACTTTTTTAGAACATCTTCGCTCTTAAAGTTTAGTATGCGAATAACAGATGGATAATTCTCTATATATTTGGATACTGTATCTTTATCTATTCTTGCCTCAAGAGAAGATAAAATTCTTTGCTTGTAGTGTTTACTAAATCCCCATGAAATGCACCTCTCAATCTCCTTGACGCTTTCAAATGGTCTTCTATCAACAAGATTTCTTGCAGTTCTATCGTCCATAAGTGCAAGTGATTTTAGATATTCAAGGGTACTTTCATTTACAAGTTCGATTATACCCTCTTGGTCTCGTATGTTATTTAAGGGAGCTTTACCCTCCCTTATTTCTCTTTTTAAAACTTCGATAGTCTCATGAGGCAACATATCCTCAATGGATTTAAAATCCCCCTGCAAAATGGATTCTCTAATTTTGGTGCCACTTACACCCTCAATACGTTTTACGAATATGAATTTATTTTTAAATTCAAATCCAATCTTTTTAAGAGATTTTGAAAGAGATACAATAACATAATTATCCTCATGAAGCTTTCCCTTCATCAAAACTTCTCTTGTATCCATATCAATGATTTTATAGGGCTTTGGAGCAACTCCCATGCCATCCGATATTCTGCGAAGTATCCCATCAAAGCTATCTATTGGTTTGTAGCCCCTTGGAATGTAATCGGCATCTAAGGCTTTAAAAATCTTGGCAAGACATAATGAATATTGACCAGAGCCCATGATCCCCATAGGAGGTCCTTCAATCACCACATCTGCACCAACAGCAATTGCTGCATCTGCTCTTGCATGACGGGTCATGATGTAAGGCAGACCTCTCCCACTTCGCTCAAACGGTCCTGGAACCACTGCAACAAATATACCCTCTGGAACTCTCTTTTTTGCTTTGATCATGCAATGTCTGTGTCCTATATGAAGTGGGGAGTATTCCGTAAAGTCTGCGATTATCTTAACTTCGCTTTCATGCTTTCTAAACTTTGGTTCTTTCATTGAATCTTCAATCAAAAGTCTCCGATCCCTTCTAAGAAAGCTCTTTACAAAATCCTCTCTTTCGAGCATGATTTTATTATCTATATCTTAAGATAAATCATTTCCCTTGATCAAGAGATTTATTTAAAATTATCCGATCAAATACGCTGCTAAAATTGAAAACTCATATCGCCCATAAAAATCTGGTTATTTCCCTGTTAGTGGTTCTACCATCAGGGCTATGATTAAACCCAAATCAGACAACAATTTCGAAGCTTATGATGGAGAAAAATGGCTTTTTATACAATATTTTGTACCAGGATATCTCTTGAGGACTTTGATAAAGAAAATGCAAACTTCGATGTGATCATCAACAGTTTTCATGTAAGTAAAACACTGATTTTCGATTTTTAAGTTATTTTCATTATTTAGACTGTTGTAGATTTGATACTTGGAATCGAAATATCCCCGAGATCGAAAAATGATTATATTAAAATTAGTAGAAATATAAAATCAGCGGTGTAAAAATGGCTGATCTGTGTCTTTTAAACTGCAAAATTGCTCCAAAAAAAATGGAATGTTCCATAGGAATTGAAAATGGTAAGATAATTTCTATAAAAAAAACTCCCATAAAAAGTGAAAAAACGATAGATATTGGGGGAAATGTAGTATTTCCTGGTTTAATTGATGCCCATACACACCTAAGAGATCCTGGTATCACACACAAAGAAGATTTCAAGACAGGGACAATGGCAGCAGCCTGCGGAGGATTTACAACTGTAATTGATATGCCAAATACAAACCCTCCAACCACAACTCCAAAGGCTTTCATCAAGAAGTTTAAAATCGCAAGAAAAAAAAGCATAGTTGACTTTGGGCTGCATGCTGGTGTGGATGATATCAAACAAATAAAAGAAATAGCAGAACTTAAACCAGTTTCTTTTAAAATATACATGGATCTGGTTGATAATGGATTTTTGATGGATGCCTTTAGGGAAATTTCAAAGCTTGATAAGCAGTTGATTTCGTTACATGCTGAAGATATTAGTATTACAAGACACTGCACAGATAAAGAAAGGACAAAAGACCAATTAAATCCCGAAATCTATGCAAAAGCACGACCACCCCTTGCAGAAACTGTTGCAATATCAACAGCCATTTCCATGGCAACATATTTTAATGTGGCGGTTCATATATGCCATGTCAGTACAAAAAGATCTCTTGAGCTTATAAATCATGCTAAAAGTTGGGGATGCAATGTTACATCCGAAGTTACTCCTCATCACCTATTTTTAGATTCAGGTTACCTTAGAAAGATGGGAAATCTTGCAAAAACTAACCCTCCTCTTCGAGACATCAAAGATAAGATAGAAGTTTCTGATTTGGATGGTATAGACATCATGGGGACCGATCATGCCCCACATACGATACCTGAAAAAAAACAGGACATCTGGAATGCACCGCCTGGAATTCCAAACCTTGAGAATACCCTTCCACTGCTTTTAACCCAGATAAATAAAAATAAAATGACCCTTGATGGTATAAAAAGACTTTTGTGTGAAAATCCATCAAAGATTTTCAAAATCAGACAAAAGGGCTTTATAGGGGAAGGCATGGACGCAGATTTCGTTGTTGTTGATATGAAAAAAGAAGGTATCATAAAATCTGGAGATTTCCGCTCTAAAGCTAAATATTCTCCATTTGAAGGATGGAAGGTTAAAGGTATGCCTGTTATGACCATAGTTAGAGGAAACGTTGTTATGGAAGAAGGAGAAGTATTTGAAAATAAGGGAAGGTTTATTTACGATTAAAAAACATACCAGAAATCCTGAGGTGATCTAAATGTGCGAATCAACAGTTTACTCAACAAAAGGCGAAAAAATCATGGAAGATGTGATATCCATCAAGATCGATAATGAAGAAATAGAACTTGTAGACATTCTAAACAAAAAAAGGAAATTAAAGGGGAAAGTGGTCGAGATCGACCTTGAGAAACATCGAATTTTACTCGAGAGTTAGTGCGTTGTTTGGACAGGCTGGGATACACTCATCACAGAGTACACAGAACCCTTTAAGAGGTACCTTCTCTTCTGTGAGTTTCAGCATGTCATACGGACAAACCTCAACACAGGTTCCACACTGCTGACACTTCGTTGGATTGTACTGAATTCTTTTTCTTCTTACTATCTCGCCGTCTATTGTTTTGTCAATTTCTGTAAGAGTTAATGCATCGTTGGGGCATACTGTGGCACATGCACCACATCTGGTACACAT
>CAZLGO010000024.1:9600-21257 GCA_964559295.1 uncultured Methanobacteriaceae archaeon | reverse complement strand
GAATAAAACTATCATAAAAATAATAGAAGATGTGGATCTTACAGAACCTCTATTCATAGAGGTCCTTCCTTGGATTGTACATGTGGGTAAATTGGCGGCAGAACATATAATTCATGAACTTAATGCAAAGAAGTTTGCGGAGTTATATTCGCCCTCATTTCCACCACAAGTTCTTGTAGATGATGATGGAACCATCGTTGCAATGAAAAACGAATTTTATGCTTTAAAATCACAAGGAGAAGATAAAAGAGATTACATAATACTTGTGGGAAATACCCAAGGGCTAAGTCCAGAGGGGCAATACGAGGTATGTAGTGCAATTCTTGATTTTGTGGAAAAATATGGTGCAAAAAAAATATTCACATTGGGTGGTTTTGGAACAGGGCATGTTGTTGAAAAACCAAAAGTATTTGGTGCTGCAACGTCCACAGAACTTGCAGAACTGTTAAAAAAGCACGGAGTTCACCTTAGATCTTCAGACGGAGGCATAATAGGGGCTTCTGGTCTTCTTTTAGGACTCGGAATGTTAAGAGACATGGATGGTGTATGTTTAATGGGGGAGACCCCTGGCTATTTTATAGATGCCGAAGCAGCAAAAGCCCTTCTTAAAGTTTTACTCGAGCTTATCAAGGTAAAGGTGGATGTTAGTAAATTAGAAGAAAGGGCAAAGAAGATACGAAAGATGATGACAAAGGCTCAGCAGATGGAAAAAGAGATGATAGAGAAGATGCACCTAAAGCCTGGTGAAGAAGATCTTAGATACATTGGATGAGAAAGCGGGATTTGGATGATAATAAGCTCAGATCTTCACATCCACAGTTGTTATTCTGGTGCAACTTCAAAAAACATGATTATAAGTACAATAGCATCTCAGGCAAAACTTAAAGGGCTGGATCTTGTTGGCACAGGCGATGCTTTCCATCCAAAATGGCTTCAGATGATAAAAGATAGCACAGAAAAGTCCGCTGAGGGAATATATTCAACTCCACATTGTAAATTTGTCCTAACAGCCGAATTGGAAGATAGAAATAGGGTTCACCACCTAATAATCTTACCATCTTTTGAATCAGCGTGGGAAATCAGAGATAAGTTACCCTCCAATAATATAGATCAAGATGGTAGACCAAAGGTTAGAATGACAGGCGCTGAGATAATGGATGTTGTGGGTGAATTTGATGCACTGATTGGCCCTTCTCATGCTTTCACTCCATGGACAAGTCTTTACAAAGAATTTGACAGCCTTTATGATTGTTATGAAAAAAAACCTGATTTTTTGGAGCTTGGGCTTTCCGCTGATACTGATATGGCAGATAAAATAGAAGAACTTCAGGACATTCCCTTTCTTTCAAACTCAGATGCCCATTCTCCTTGGCCTCACAGACTTGGAAGAGAGTTTAATGAAATTGAGTTTGAGGATTTAACTTACGATGCCATAAAAAATGCCATCAAGAAAAAAAAGATCACCGCAAACTATGGATTCGATCCAAGGCTTGGAAAGTATCATAAAACCGCTTGTACTCGCTGTTATAAGAAGTATGATATTGAGGAAGCGAAAAAGCTAAAGATGAGATGTTCATGTGGAGGAACAATAAAAAAAGGCGTTGATTACAGAATATCAGAGATTGCAACATGGGATAAGTCCCATCATCCAAAACACAGACCTCCATACATCCATATACTCCCTCTTGCAGAAATAATAAGTTTAACATACAATAAAGGTCTTTACACAGTCTTTGTACAGAAAATATGGAAGGAACTTGTACAAAAGTTTGGAAGTGAAATATCAGTGCTTATTCATGCTCCCTTGGAAGATATTGAAAAGATCGATGATAAGCTTGCCCAGGTTATAAAGGCCTTCAGAGAGAATTCTCTTCATATTTTAGCTGGCGGAGGTGGAAAATACGGAAAAATAATGTTTGAGCAGAGCACTTTGGATTGTTATTTTGAATAGATTTTTGTATTGCATCTTGCAGCCATGATCTGCTCTCATCAATTACTTAAAACTCTAAAGAATTCGATAAGAGAACTTGAGTCCCCACGTTAAAGCTGAAAAATACTCAAAATTATCTATGAATTAATTACCTATGAAATTAGGTCACTTAAATTGATATACGTCTAACAATATATCAAGAGGAGGAGGTGAAAAAGGTGGAAGATAGTTTCGATAGTACCTATATCATCAAAAAAGAGCGTTATAAAGAGTTTATGGCCGATGTAGAAAAGCTTGTTTTGACCGCTTATACTATTCCAGCCTTCACATGGCCTGAACTATACAAAATGATCGACATTGAGAAGGATATCGCCATGCGCGTAGTTTGGAAACCTGAAATCACTGTAAAGCAGATCAAAGACTTGGATAAAAAATGGTTTTTAGAAAAATATTAGAATAAACGGACCCGCCGGGATTTGAACCCGGGACCTTCAGATTAGGAGTCTGATGCCCTATCCAGGCTAGGCTACGGGCCCATTAGATGGATTTGAACATTTTAAAATAAACCAACGGACCCGCCGGGATTTGAACCCGGGATCTTCGGATTAGAAGTCCGACGCCCTATCCAGGCTAGGCTACGGGCCCTCTTTGAATTAAAAAAAGAAATTTTAAGCGGATAAATGTTCCTTTCAGTTACTATCCATACATTGGAACCTCAGGTCTTGTGGTTTTTACTTGTTCTGCTAATTTCTTAAGTCTCGCTTCAATTGCTTCAGCTTCTTTTAAAAGTGGTGTTGGATCAAGTTCCATGTCCAATATTTTGTTTAGAATGTCTATAACACTGGCAGCAGCTCTTGGATCAGGATATGGACCAGTAGTTTCTGCAAAAAGACATGATGCAGGAATGTTCTTTGTACGGGCTTCTGTGAGCAATGTACCAGCCAGTCCTGGTATGTTTCCGAATGGCATGGTTTGTATTCCAATTTCTTTTAGTTCATCCAACGTATTTTGATTGTTCGCAGCACATAAAACTTTTCTTTGTTCTTCCATTTCCCTAAGTGGCATTCCACTAAATGAAATTACTTTTCTTGCATTATTTTTGTCCATCCAAGTTACTATTGCCTTTGTCATTTCAAAAACAGCTTTCATTGGTATTACAGCATCTGAAAGGAAAATGACCATTCCATCGCCTTCGTAGATTCTAAATGGATGCAATGCAATACCTTTGTACAAAACTGAGATTGGTGGAAGGTCTTTCGATTCTATAAATCCTATATTTCGCATACCTATGTTCTCTATTATGTGCCATCCTACGATATTTCCAATAAGACCCAAACCTGGTGATCCTTCCAAAATTATTGCGTTTTCAACATCTTCTGCGATTATTTTGCAGCATTCAAACTCAGTTTCTACAATCACGATGGTGCACCTCCAGCACCGCCAACATTTTCTCCAGTTTCTGGATCTATGTAAATTTCACCAACTTGCTTGTTATCCAATAAAACAGGCACCATGTACACTAAATCTCCATTTATTTTTATCAATTTTGGAGTACCCGCCACTGCACCAGGTTCCTGTATATAACTTTGAGCTATTTCCTTAGCTTTTGTGGGTGATATTTTCACAGCATCACTTCCGGTTCCACTTTGATCTTGCCCAGAGGATGTACCTGTCCCTCCGGTTCCACTTTGATCTTGCCCAGAGGATGTACCTGTCCCTCCGGTTCCACCTGTTGGTGTCTGCTCTTTCAGATCCGTAGGCTGCCAAAGTTCAGGAGTTTGTGTTGTAACAATCTGATAACCAGCTGCTACAATACCTATAAGCACCACTATACCTACAGATATTACAACCTTTTTATTTATCATGAAGTCACCTCTTTTATAGAATGTTGTATTGTGTATATGAACGTTTAGGTTATTAAATTTTCAGGAGAAATTGCTTCACAACAAACTTTATATTTCATGAGATAAAGTATTATAGAGTCATTATAATGGCTGATCAAAATGGACATTGTTGTACTTGTTGGAATCATGGGTTTTGTGTACGGAGCTATGATATTTGCATATTACTACATACGGGTGAGTGAAAAACAAGAGAGGATATCAACCATAATGATGGACGGAATAACAAGTATGCATCGTGGTAATTTAGACAAGGCGTTGATTTGCTTTGATAAAGCTTACAGATATTCTTTTGATGTTGATGACAAAGAACAGATGGCAACTGCTCTTTATAATATTGGTATTATTTACAAAAAGCAAGGAGAAATCGATAAAGCACTTAGATACCTTGAAGAAGCCTCGAGGACATACACGAAAATACAGGATAGGGAAGGAAGAACAAGGGCTATGTTGGCTATTGATTCCATACGAAAATCTTAATTTTTCAATTTTTCCTAAAAATTGATCAAAACAAAGATCCAGCGTAATTGCAATTCTTCTAAGAGCTTCACTCTGTTATAACCCTACATCCATCATCCTCAACTATGATCGTATGCTCAGCTTGGGCAACCTTTGCATCACTTTTTTCTTTAAGCACATGATAGGGATAGATAGCCCTAGCTTCTATAAGTTGTCTTATTGCAGCCCTGAGGTGATGCTCTTTAAATCCATCTAAAAGCCATCTTTGTGCAAATGGCAGATTTTTGTAGTCTTTTTTTATTTTATCTAAAAGTCTTCTTGAATGGATCATTCTCAAAGGGCGATCTCTCAGGAACCTGAAGATATAAACATCCTTTGTATCAACAACTCTCCCTACACCATCTGTTACAAAAGGTTCTATGGCTAAGACATCTCCTTCTTCTATCTTATGAGGATTATTCTCCTTTATGTTTGGAATGGAAAGTCCAGAATGTAGAATCCACCTGTCCATACTATGTCCTGTTAGATTGGAAACTGGTTTTAATCCATTATCTGTTATGGTTTTCTCTATAACCTCTCCAATCTTTCCAACTTCTACACCTGGTTTTATAATGCTTATCCCACTTTCAAGAGCATCTTGGGCAACCTCTATCATTTTTCTGCTGCCATCTTCCCCAACTAACACTGTTATGGCTGTATCTGCGATGTATCCATCAATATGAACACCAATATCAACTTTAACAAGATCTCCTCTCTTTAATTTCGTCTTATCATGTGCTGGTGATGTATAATGTGCGGTTATTTCATTTACAGAAATGTTACAAGGAAATGCTGGCATTCCTCCAAGTTTTATGGTCTCATTTTCAACAAATTCCACCAACTTTAAAATCTCTACTTCTTCGTCTATTTGTCCTACAACTCTCTTTCTTACCTTTGATGCAATTTTCCCAGCTTTCTCATACATTTCAATCATACGATCACTGTAAAACATCTTTAAATTTTTACATCTGATATTAATACACAATTTAGGAGTACATTTAAATTTAACTCTCCAAAATCATCAAAAGGTACACACAGTTGCAGGACATCCACCAGAATACTCTGAATCTGCACTTACATGTTCTACAATAGGTTCACCTTCAAAGAGCGAACCCAGATACAGTACCTGTCTTTTTTTACTTCCATATCGATACACAGTAATTCCCTTGCATTTGAGCTTGTATGCCAACATAAAAACTTCCCGCACATCATCAAGCGATGCATCAGATGGCAGATTCACGGTTTTTGCAACTGCATTATCAACATGCTTCTGAAACGCTGCCTGCATCTTAACATGCCATTTTGGTTCTATATCAAGAGCTGTTACAAATATCCGCCTAACATCCTCAGGAATTCTATCAATATCCTGTACAGACCCTTTTCTGGCGATTTCCATCATTAGCTCCCTGCTGTAAAATCCTCTTTTTTTTGCGATTTCTTCGAAGAGGGCATTTACCTCCAGTAGTTTTGTACCTTCCATAACGTCACGAACAAATGAGACTGCAAAGAGAGGTTCAATACCACTTGTTACATCTGCAATTATACTTATCGTTCCTGTGGGTGCAATGGTTGTTGTTGTAGCATTTCTCATGGCTTCGTATCCTTCCTTGTCCCATACACTCCCTTTAAAGTTTGAAAATGAACCTCTTGATTTTCCGAGTTCAACTGATGCGTCTCTGGCATGCTTTTTTATAAAACTCATGATCTCTTCTGCAATTTTTAAAGCTTTGTGCGAATCATAAGGAATACCTAGCATTATAAGCATCTCTGCAAATCCCATAACACCCAGACCAATTTTTCGATTTTTTTTAGTTTCAACCTCTATTTGCGGTATTGGGAAATTGTTCGCATCGATTACATTGTCTAAAAAGTGTACGGCAGTTTTTACGGTATTTTTTAGCTTATCCCAGTCTATTTTACTATTTTTTACCATTTTAACAAGATTTATGGATCCTAAATTGCATGATTCGTAGGGTAAGAGGGGCTGTTCCCCGCAGTTATGGATGTAAAATCCATTAGCATCGAAGGCATTTATTCCAGGAATTTGTACATCATAAACTTTATCTGTGGTATCTGGAACTACTTCCTCTATGGTTGCTATAAAGTGCTCCTTATTCATCTTTCTCTTGTAACTTTTTATGGCTTTTTTAAGTTTTTCTGCTTTTTTTGAATCGCCGAAACCGATCATTCTGTGGAAATGATACATGCTTTCATTGGATATTACAAGTTCATGTTGTGGTTTTATGTGATATTCCTTTGTCCCGCCTTTGCCATTTGGGAGCTTGCTTGTACTCCTGGACCTTCTATTCTTATAAATTTTTGAGAATATACCAAATCTAAGAAGAATGCGCTGAACTGCCGTTAGAATTTCAATGTCACTTTGAGCTAACCTGATGCTGACGCCCTTTAGGTGATCTCCCTGTACAGAACCGTCTGCATCAAATAATCCTTTAAGCAAACCTTTGCAGAACTTTGAAGATGCTTTTTCCATTTCAGGAGTGACAGTTTTCTTTCCAGGTCCTAACCCAAGTTTTTTTGCGAGCTTTTTTAAATAACCTAAAGACAAACGATATTCTCCTCTGCCTTTAATTTCCATCCATCCCTTAAAATCAGACCTATGGGGAAGTTCTTTAGCATAATTTAATACTAACGTTCTTACGGCTACAGCATCTCCCCAAGAAGAAAGTACAACCTTGTCCTTCTTTATTGTTCCATCACCAATGAGCAGACCAATTAAATACCCCTCCTTCTCATTGAATTCTCCATTCCATCCATTATAATTCCGGTGATTATTTAAAACGACTTTATCCTCACTTTTCAAATTTTTTACACTTTCCCATTTAGTTTCCATTTTATACCTGGTCATTCTTTTCACTTTCAGGATCTTATGATCCTCTGTGAGGCGTAATTCAAAACCTTCTTTCGTCTTCAATTTATGTATAACTTTGTTTCCAGTTAAAAAGAACCCGTTATCAGAGGTTTTCCATTCCTCTCCATTTAGAATAGCAGTAAATCTTTTTCCAACTAATTCTTTGACTTGTCTTGGACCATTTGCAGTCATGATCCATGTATCTGAGGCAACACAGGGGTTAGTCGCTTCTATTCTACCAACATAGGGAGTAGGATTGCCTCTGTTTACTTCATCCAGAAATACAATCCCAGGATCTCCACTGTTCCAAGCTGCTGCCACTATAAGATCGAATACATCTCTTGCTCGAAGCTTTTTTACAAGTTTTCCGTTTCTGGGATTTATAAGGTCATATTTCCTATCATCTTCAACTGCTTGCATAAATTTATCATCAACCGCCACAGATAAATTGAAGTTAGTTAGAGCACCTTCTCGTCCCTTTGCAGTGATAAATTCAAGGATATCTGGATGATAAACACTTAATACACCCATGTTTGCTCCTCTTCTTCTTCCTCCTTGTTTTATGACATCTGTTGCCACATCAAAAACTTGCATAAATGATACAGGTCCCGATGCAATCCCGGCTGTCGATTTTACAACATCTCCTTTTGGTCTTAATTTTGAAAACGAAAAACCAACGCCTCCTCCTGATTTGTGAATCATTGCCATGTGTTTTAGGGCATCAAATATCCCTTCCATAGAATCCTCTACAGGCAAAACAAAACACGCAGAAAGTTGGTTTATTGGAGTGCCTGCATTCATCAAGGTTGGAGAATTTGGAAGAAATTCAAGGTTAGACATCGCTTGATAGAATTCTTCTTCTGTTTTTTTAACATCATTCTCTTCATATAAAAGATCTATTTCGGCTATAGCAGATGCAACTCTTTTAAACATCTGTTTTGGAGTTTCTGTAATTCTTCCATCCTCATCTTTTAGTAAATATCTTCTCTGCAAAACTGCTGTAGCATTTACGGAAAGTTTCAGATCATCTAAAACACCTATGAACCTTTTAGCTTCTCTTATCTCTGTGCGCTTTTCCCGATAAAGTATGTATGCCTTTGCAGCCTTTGTGTAACCTTCTCTTATAAGCATCTCTTCTACGATATCCTGAACATCTTCTACAGTTGGTATTTTACCATAAAAACGTTTTTCTATAATTGAAACTACCTCATCCGATAACAATTCTGCTTTTTTTCCATTTTTTTCTCCTACTGCAGCAATAGCTTTATTTATAGCGTTTTTAATTTTCGAAGAGTCGAAGTCAACGATTCTTCCATCTCTTTTTATGATCTTTTGGACAATCTCTTTAGTCATCCTAATCCCACATCTTTATTTTAAGGTCCTCAAAAACTCCGGAGGATATTGCTATTCCTGTTGCGCTATTTAGGAAAATTGAAGATAAGATTCCCACAACCTTATTATCCTGGAAAACAGGAGAACCACTATCACCTGGCAGCGGAATGTTATAGCGATCAAAAGATAGGTAATGAAATGTTTTTCCAGTACTTAGAATACTACAGTATCTTTTATATGATCCTGTGAGAAGGTAAGCGTCTCCTAACTCAGCTTTTCCTACATTTGAAAATTTCAGTTTGGAAGCTTCTGCCATAACTTCTATTATAGCGAGATCCTCATCTTTTAAGATCCCAATTAAATATCCTCTTTCGCTGTTTATCTTAAATTCACTTCTGCTATTGCATCCTGCAGCTTTTAAAAGGTGTGAGACAGTTAGAATACAGTTTTTTCCATTATATTTTACAACAGCCCCAATAATGCCAGCTTTATCCTTGCATATAATTTTTCCACCTGCTTTTATCATTTAACTCACAATCTATATTTATACATAGATACTTATAGTTTATAACATGATACCCAAGGATCATCCAAGATACGAATCCCTTATACTAAGGGAGAAGATGGTACAAGCCTACAAGGCAGGTATTCTGGCAGAAGCAGGGATGATAGCCCATGGGAGAGGAGAAGCGTTTGATTATTTGATTGGTGAGAAGACCACAGAAACCGCAAAGGATGCAATCCGTGCAGCTGCATCTGCTTTAATTCTTGCAAAATATCCTGTTATATCGGTAAATGGAAATACAGCAGCTCTTGTTCCAGAAGATGTAGTTAGATTATCAGATATTTTAGGTGCAAAGATAGAGATAAATCTATTTTATAAAACTCCTGAAAGGACGAAAGCTATAGAAAAAGCCTTAAAGAATGCTGGAGCATGCGAAATTTTGGGCACCGAAAATGATACCTTAGAATCTATAGGATGGTCTAAAAGCCCAAGAGCAAATGTAAGTTTCCATGGAATATTTAAAGCAGACGTTGTTTTGGTCCCATTGGAGGATGGAGATAGGACAGAAGCGTTGAGATCTCTTGGAAAGTTTGTAATAGCAATAGATCTTAATCCATTATCAAGAACATCCAAAAAAGCTTCTATAACCATAGTAGACAATATCATAAGGACGATACCAACTCTTGTAGATGAAATAGAAAATCTTTTAGAGCAAAAACCCCATAAACTCAGAAAAATACTGGAGGATTTTGACAATACCGAAAACCTTAAAAAGTCATTAAAAGTTATAAGCGAACGATGTGAGAGCTTATGAAGGTTATTGGAGTAGTAGGAATGCCAGGGTCCGGTAAGGGCGTGGTTACGAAGGTTGCAGAGGATATGGATATAGCTATAATAAGAATGGGGGATGTTGTGAGAGAAGAAGCAAAAAAAAGAAAAAAAGACGTTGGAAAGGTTGCAATAATGCTTCGAAGGGAATATGGAGACTCTTTTATTGCAAAAACATGTGTAGATCGCATAAAAAAATTAAATATCAACAAAATCATGATAGAAGGTATAAGAAGTTTAGATGAAGTCGAAACATTTAAAAATAATTTTGAGGATTTCAAGGTGATTGCAATCCATTCAAGTCCAAAGACAAGATTTAGGAGACTTAAAAGAAGAAACAGGGTAGACGATCCAAAAAACATTTTAGAATTCAAAGAAAGAGATGAAAGAGAACTTGGATTTGGAATAGGAGATGCTATAGCAACTTCTGATTATATGATAGTAAATGAGGGGCCCCTTGAGAAGTTTAAAAGAGATATTAGAGGTATCTTGGATAATGAAAATTAAGATGTATGCTAAAGCAGAGGTTCATCCAACAGAGAATCCAAAAAAGGTCATAGAAGCTCTTGGGAATATCTTTGACTATGACGTGATCAAAATAGAAGAAGGCTGTGTTTTTGTATCAGGAGGAGTTGAATCTCTCATGAGATTTCGTGAATCTTTAGAAAAAAGAAGAATCCGAAGTACTGCAAGAAGTGTTATGATGAGGGGTTCTAAAAACAATACCATAAGCTTCCTGTTGAGCAAACAAGCAGCATTTGTTGGCGTTCCTAATTTTGTTGAAGATAGGTTATCAGCCTTAGGAGAAATAGAAGTTACAATCAAAACAGATGATCTTGAGAGATTTATAGACTGGATAGCCCCTGCTTAAAAAATTTGTTTTCTAATACAGCTTTTTTGATCAGAAAATATCCACTATCCCCTTTCCATATTTTTTCTGCATCTATTATTTTGATTTTTTTTGTAAAAAGAGGACAATCTAAAACCAAGGTTTCAGCTTCACCACCTTCAAAGGCTATGTGTATTCCATGTTTCTTATTCAATTTAAGAATTTCCCTGAGAGATTCTTCATCTATCTTCCGCCCTAACCAGGACTCATCAAAACCCTCTGCTGAAACCCTTGTTATTATAACCTCAAATTTAAGTTTTATAATATCCTCCATGTGTTCTTTTGGATCCACATGCCACAGTGGAGTGTATGATCTAAGCCCCAGCTTATCACAAATTTTTTCGATTCTTGATTTTTGATAGACCGAAGCTATTGCTCCAGAGAATACCCCTCCAATCCCTTTATCCTTTAATTTTTCCAAAACTAACGCAAGATCTTCTAATTCCTCTTCTTTCCTGCCAGCTGTAAAACCCTTAACCAAGGGTATTCCCAGAGCTTCTGATGATAATTCTGTAAGATAGATGTTTGTGACATGGTACATGTAAGAGTCAGGGTTGGATGAGATCATGGATACAAGGTATTCTACCCTATGTCCATCCTTTATGGCTTTGTATAGTGCCATTGTACTGTCTTTACCACCTGAGAAAAGCACTGCAACCTTCATCTATCACCCAACCTTTTAGAAAAAGGTTGATCAAAATAACCTTCAGAAAGCGTTGATGCACACCACTTTTGATGAACTTTATTAAAGGTTCTTTGGAAAAACCCCATCCTTCATCTATTACCTCTTAAGATCCTCTCTTTGATCAGTCCCAGGATTCTGAGGATGGTATCACAAAAAATACCTGCTAAAGCTACCAATATGCCAATAAAACCACAGAAAATGGTGATATTTGACTTATTTG
>CAZLGO010000024.1:0-9590 GCA_964559295.1 uncultured Methanobacteriaceae archaeon | reverse complement strand
TCTTATCTTCTATTGGACCTTCTATATTGGTTATGACAACATCTTGTTTTGATAGCTCTCCTATTACATGATCTACCTTGGATGCATCAACATTAACAGAAACATGAACTACGCTGTATCTTACGTGTATCTCTCCAATAAGCAGCAACCAATCTGATAAATTTTTTGCTATCTTCTGAGAATCGCTATCGTTTTTGATGTCCAAGATTATTGTACCGTTTGTATAGACTTTTTGTGACACTACCTGTTCGCTTTGGATGGGTATACGCTTTTCAAGCTGTTCCTTCCAAAATTCTGAAAACTCGGTGGTACGGAGAGTCAACCCTTGGTTTTCAACACCTACAACACCATCAATCTTTTTTGCATCATCTATAAACTTGCCAACATCCCTTTCAGTTGAAACATCGACTCCTATGGTCTCTGTACCAGGCGTTGTATACTGGTAAAAAAATCTCGCTGCATCTGGGATATCGTCAAGTACAGGAGCCATGAAAAAAGCACCACCAACAACACCTACCATAAATCCAAGAAATATTACAAAAAACAGATTCTTCTTGCCAATTATAGGCGTTAGAAGTGCTGCTGAAAATACAAAAACCATGAGTACCAAAAATAGAATAATCATTATGATCGCTGCAACGGTCCCCATGGTATCACAATTGAATTGTAGATTCTTCCTTGCTTCCTATTATCTTTCCTGTGATCGCATCTATATATATTTCCTTTACTATTTTGTTATCCTTTAGAATAGGAACTATCCATGCAGTATATTCTGTGTTATTTATTTTAATAATCCCTAGTTTTGGATCTCCTACCTCATATCCCGACTGCGAAGCCTTTTTCTTTGCATCTTCTTTCGAGATGGGAGTTGTTGCATTATCCTCAATAGTCGTGTTGTTTGCTGTTGTGTTATTTGATTTCGTTAAGTTAAAAGATGAATTGTCTTGTGGTGGGGATGTAGGAACCGTATCGTTTTGAATTTTAACATCAGGGGTAGGTTCAAAGGGATTGTATGCGTAGATCACAATAATGATCGTTATCACAGCAAGTGCAATTAAAGCTTTCTTCTCCCAAATATCACCCAGATCCATAAAAAGCACCGATTTTATAATAATGTAAAGGTTATTGTACCGTTATTGTTTTTAACCTGATATCTCTGACCTGTGGTCATTGTAACATTTGTAAGGTTGCTTTTCGGTATCAAATTAATGGTGGTGTTGTTACCCTTATATGTGACAGTTACATATCCTGCGCTGTTCACATAAGCTGTAAAGTTAAAATCTGAAGGTAAGGTTAAATTAACAGAATAGCCTCTTCCGTTTATATAAACAGTATTTATAGCTTCAGCTATCCTTTCACCCAACATTCTTGCTTTTCCTAATTCTCCAGCTTGAGTTTTATCCATTTCACTGCTGATCAAATTAACAAAACCTACTACGATAATCAGGAATATCAGAGTTGCAAACAGCAGATCAACAGTTGCAATTCCTCTGTTATCTAAATTCAAGTTTATCTCCTCAATTACCATAATTCTTACTCAGTTTAAAGAATTGCCTATAGAACTCTGAAATATAAAATGTTGAACCTTCAGGATCAGCTATCGGATTACCGCGTATTTTTATCTGATAACCAACAATCCCTCTAAAGTACTCCTGATCCACCTTTGATATAGCTCTCCCATAATCTCTCTCCAAGGGGTCACCTATTATAAAGGTACTCATTCTAACACTTGGATCACTGGTGGATGTGCTGTTGGTTTTATTCTCCAGTCTATCGAAAAAAGACAAACCATATGGATCTACGAAATAATAAGGACGTGGGGTAATTCCACTTGGATTGTCGGTACCATTTAAACAATCCCACAGGTGATATAATCTTTCTAAATCTGTATCCACATAATCAGCAAAGTAATAATCATATCCATAAGCTGAAAGGTATGTTGCATACGGGTACTTGTAGATAATACTACTTCTATTAAATTTACTATTAACCCAAACATATGGATCTTCCAACCCCTCGATAGTCACATAAGTTGATATTGGAGGAGTGGTTCCATCGTAGACCTGATCCTTTTGTACAACTTTGATGGGTATTCCTTCTCTCACATTAACCCAAAAACCAAAGGGTTCTGTTTGGGTTATGTTCACATCATTTAAAAAGAAGGTTTGATTGGTGTAGTTTGTAATAGGTATGTTATTTATAGAGATTTCCCGTCCAGTTTCTTGCTCCAGAACTCTGCAGGTTGTGATAATGTGATCGTTTAGCGCGCTTACAATACGTTGTCTCATATATGTTTTACTATCACTAAAAAATATAGGAGTGGAATTGGTGCTGGCATTATCTATCACTCTTCTTGTTGCATTATAAGCAGCGTTTCTACCTGCATCCCCTGCACCTTTTTCTATGTTTTGGAATATGTTAAGTGCTGTGGTGTAGGTGACATCCCCTCCCATGGCGATATTGGCAAGCATGTTTGCCTCATTAGCTACGTCTCCGTAAGCTATTGCAATGATCATTATGGGTATAAAAAGCAAACACGCCAATGGAGTGAATGTATATCCTCTATCATCCATTTTTATCCCCTCAATGTTTCCATAAGTCCAATCTTACTGGGATCGCATTGGGTAGATTACCAGTGTAAAGGGCTTCAGTTTTTGCTCTGGATCTTACTTCCTCTTCAGGAACAACACCACTGAGTGAAGCAACTAATTCATCCAATGCCAAATTTCGCGCTGTTATCGGATCATTTGCATATGATGTCGCCCAAACGTTTTGTAAAAATTTAGGATATAGAACTGCTATTTTTGTCCCTGAAAACAATTCAGGATTTGCATAGGTACTTGGAGAGGTACCACCGTCCCCTGATTCCCAACCATTTGAAGAGGTTATCGTCACTCTTGAATTGAAGGTTCCCTGTCTTATGGTGTAGTTTCCAGAAGTCCCTGAGGTAAATACATGTGGTCCTCCTGCATCTAAAGCTGCCAGATCCAATGAATAAGGGATCGTAGTACTATTATATAAGGTAATCCAGCCGCTAGTACTGTTTCTAACCTGAATACTTATACTTCTGGTGTCAAGACCAGTTCCCACAAACATATAAACCTTCTTGGCATCTGGTCCTATGGTGAAGGCACGATTTTGAGTATATGTATTGTCATAGTTATTGTCTTGATAGTTATAATATGCAAATATATCCCATTTGATCGGTAATTGACTGTAAGCTACAGCAGTATAACAATTTACAAGTCCTACTAAATCATAATCTGAGCTTGGAACATGGTCCCATATTGTGATTCTGACTTTATTGTTACCTGTTTTCAGGTATGGAGAATTGCTACCTCCTATTGTTATAATACCAGGAATATTACCATAACCATCAGATCTGGCTGAATATGTGGTACCATCAAAATTAAACGAACAAAATGCAGTATTCCATTGAGTACCATTCCAAACTTCAACTAAAGCATTGTCAACACCACCATAGGCGTTTATGACGACACTTCCATCAAATATTCTGGAACCTTCTGGTATGTAGACATCTTGAACCACACTGACTGCAGATCCATCACCTATACCAGGTATATTATCTATAACAAATGGTACTCCATCATCGTAATTATCCAAAACATTCCTGTTTGATACAAAATCAGACCATAGCATTACTCTGCGTGTTGTAAATGAAGAAACGCTTCCTGTGTTTAAATCATATATTCTTCCATATTCATTAGCAACTCCATTACCATCCAAGTCCTGTGGATCAGGTACCGCTAATCCAGCTGCATCATTAAAAGGGAAAGTACTGCTTAATACTCCTTTTGGAACTTTTATTGTGGTGGTGTAGCTACCTATTAATGAAAACCATGGCATATCATAGGTTTGAGAACTATTCATATTCAAAAAGTTAACATAAAAGTTGTTTGTCCCAGTGTTTAGTTCTATAGGCGAAATGGTTCCTTGGTAGTTATACATTCTTTCAGGAGGATTTGTTGATGGTCTGTTATTTAGGTAAGTGAAGGGAGTTGTGTTCATATGAGAAAATCCATTAACAACAACATTTGCAGAATATGAAGAACCATTATTCCTATTACATGAACCCAATAAAAACTTACCTCCATTTATCGTCGCACCACTTGGTATGGAAAAGGATATGGATTGAGGGGAGCTTCCTCCTCCCCAGTAGGGGTTGCTACGTAATCCGCCGTTCCATGGATTAAAGTTAGTTAACCAGTTGTGAAAATTCCATAAAGTGGTTGTAGCGTTGTTAACCTGATCTTCATATTCAACTTCTTCTATTTTATACCAGGCACGTCCAATCCAACCTTCTCTTGGTCCAGATATCACTCTTACTCTTGTGGTGGTATCTTTAGAGTACAATAATCCTCTGTCATCACTAACGGGGGTATTGGTACCCAGGGTCAATTTATAAGCTGTATCCTGAGGTATTAAAACATTCAAAGAATTTCTCAAGAGTTCTTCAGCTTCTTCGGTATCACCAGCAGCATATTTTACTGCAGCAGCGTACAGGGTACCATCCTGAAACATTACATCCAGAGCATCGTCAGCTATCATTTCTAAATGTTGATGATCCTGCCCTAAATAAAAAGGAAGCATATAATAACTTAAAAATGACATAACAAATACCATAAAAATAATTAAACCTAAAGCTGCATCTACAGTGAAGATAAAGCCTCTATCGTCCATTCAATCACCTAGTCCATATATAGAACTGGAATCTACATTTTTTTGGCTCCACATTCTCCAAATTTATTTCATCAGGACTGGTCCCCTTTGGTGCGGATATTACATAAACGTCCATTGAAGCTCCAGGATTACTTTCAGTTCTCACATTTACAATATCGTCCAGAAATACTGTCTGATTTTGCAGATAAAGCGGATTTATCATCTGCTTTATCTCAGTAATGTGTTGATTTATCATATCAGGTGTTACAACTCGGTTGTTATTTACATCCACAGTTGCTGAATTATATCCTCGATTAATCACCAAAACCCAGTAATCAAATGAATTAACATAAACATCGTTGGTTTGAAATGTCGTTGTATATGTTCTTGGCTGTCCCGCATCCCTAATCAATCCTTCTAAGGATGTTACTATCTCAATATTTGTGCTAATGACTATTCTATCAAGCCTTACAATATTTGAGGCAGTGCTGTTATAAGTTCCAAGACTTTTTATAGTCGTATTATTATTTACAGTCGAAATATTCAAATAAAAACCATATTCTGGACCTAATAGATTCTGTACATCAGATTGCTCAAGCTGTACAACTTTACCTGAGGATAAATAATTCTGAACAGGCGATCTTTTTTTGGTATCATATTTTGCAAGCCCAGCTACAGTTGGAGTCCCTGTTCGTTCCCAGTCATAAGGAACTCCAGATGTTTCAACAAGGGTATCCAAAGCGTCTGTACCAGCCCTTTCCATTGAACTTTGAAAAATTGTATTTTGGGTGAGATAAAACATATTATCCATGTTGGCAGCTGCTACACCTATGAGGATGGTTAGAGGAATAAGGGCAAGTAATAGGTCCACGGATAGTAAATATCCTTTTGAATCATCTGATATGGACATTAGAACATCCCCTATTTTTTCATTAGTTCGGCAAAAATACTTCTCTGCGCACCTTATATATTGATTATAACTATACTTGTTGATTATTATATATAAATAGTAACATTAAATGGCTTTTTTGTAATTTCTAAATTTTTTAATAATCATATTCCAAAATAACTGTGTTGGCATCATCTAAAATGATTTCAGATCAAGAAATTAAAACAAGCCACATCAATTGCTTTTTTACTTTATTTTATCACCTTTTTCACCAGTTCTATCATTTTTCTGTCAATTATCCTGATATCATGCCTTTATCATGTTTTATATCAAGGAGTTTTATTGATGAAAGCTATCCTCTTTATAAAAGGTTTCCTACATTGACAAGATTTCCCAGCGAAAAACATTTAAGGAAGATAAACGGAAAATGAAATGATCAAAATGGATCAAAAGGCACAGGTTTCAGCAGAATTTGTTATTATATTAGGATTCATATTAGTTCTTGTGCTTATTTTTGCCTCCTATATTGGTGAACAAAGTGAATTGAATAGTATAGCTTCCTCTGCAAGATCAGGAGCCATGGACGCTGCCTCTGAGATCGTTTTTTTAAATAAAAGTATAGAACCTGTAAGAGTAACTACTGTATCCATTGTCGGGGATTCCAATAAAACAATTCAGATACGTCTTTCAGCATCATTACCAGCAAATTGTAAAGAATTTATATTGAACAGAACATTAGAATCAATTGCAGCTCAGGGATATGTTCGGCAGAACAACACCATCGTAACAGAAAGATATGTTTACAACGTTACAATTTTATAATCATTTCTTTACTTCAATTATCCTGACAGGCCTGCTTCCACTTGTACTTAAAAATTTCTCCTCTATTTGAAGTTTAACTCTTTCACCTTCACTTGCACCTACCTCGTTTTCCACAAGATAGATATCTGGCTTTACATTGGAGCATATATCATAATCCACTCTAACGTATGCTGTTTTCTCACCAGATTCAATTACTTGACCATAGGTATAGTTTCTATGATATCTGATTCTAAAAATTAGAAAAACAGCAAAAACAGCAATTATCGCAAAGATCAGAACAGAAAGAGAAGGTAAAAATTCAAATGGAAAGGCCATAGTGAAATGGACATTGCTGCTGACCAAGACCAGGATCACTCCAACTGCTATATACATCAAGAAAAAGTCACGATATGCATTGAAATCTTCTGCATACATCAACTTAACCTTTGAAAACAAAATGTAGATAAGATATAAGACTAACAAAGACCCTGCTAAAACATAGACAATAAAAGAAAGGAAGTTAAATATGTGGAGTATGGAGATAACCAAAAATACTGCTGATGTGATCTGAAGTCTGAATATGGTACTCTCTTTCTCTTGGGGAGTGAATGTCCTAATTATTTCGATTTCATGTTCGACTAATTCTGCTTTTGTTGTTTCTTTAACCTCCTCTTTTTTAAATTCACGCACAGATTTAACATCATAGCTTACCTTTGATACCTTATCTTTGATTTTTTTTGTATCTATTCTCCTTATCCTATCAGGAATATTTGGGATTTCAAGAATCAATGCTCCAATAAGATCAAAAAGCTTTAGAATAAGTTCACCGAATTTAGCAAATATTTTCATTGGGACTCTCCAGGTGATTATGATATGGTAACACCAATATAGTTTGTTCCAACCGTCCATTTAATCTGCACTTTGTGCCATCCTTCAGTGACTGGGATTGTGGTGTTGTTTAGAGCATAATCTGTCGTTGCGTTTATAAACCTTGTTTCATTAGTAAGGGTAATATTTAATCCAATGATAGTTCCGTTAACAACGATTAAATTTGTATTTCGAGGAATATAAACATCTAAGGTTCTTTTTGCACCAGGTCCATTCGCATAAACTACATTTGCTGCGTTTGCAATAGCATCAACAGCTATCTTCGCATCAGATGCCCATGATACATCGTTGCTTGCATCTATCGCCCTTCCTACCAAGGGTATTGTAACAGCACTCAGGATAATCAGAATCACCAGGATCAAAAACAAATATTCTGCTGAAACTTGTCCCTTATCCTCCATCCTTCTCATGTCTTAAACTATAATTCATAGGTATATATATATTGAGTAGATGACTTTCTGGAATATAAATGCTAAATCCCCAACAAAAAGAGATATCATCAGGCCTATAAATATTGATGGGGCAAATGGAACTCCTTTTTTTATTCTAAACCTGTTTTTGATCCTACCTTCTTCTGCCAGAGCCTGAAGAAGTTTTATATCATCCTCTGTCAAACCAGCTGCCATGGAACTTATTATAGGTTTTCCTTTTGGTGCTATGAGGGACATGTCTCCACTTTTTATGGCCTCCTTAATCTTCTCAAAGATGCCTTTATCATCAACATAGATCATATCATCTCGTTTGTATATGTTGTACGCAGATATCATCCCTTCTTTGAGATCTTGGATAGGGACATCCTCTTGGAGAGCCTCTCTGCTTACAGATGTTATGAGTTTTATTATAATTCCCAAAATAGTTATAGACAAAAGTAAAACTATTATACTGCTTACAGTCAACTCAAAGTTTTCATATAGCGCAAAAACCACCGCAACAGATATAACAACGGCTTTTATTCTGTTTGGTAGCTTTGAGATAACCATGGTCAGAAGATATATTATAATCAACGAGAGTATTATTATCTGATACGGCAAATAGTAAGTTACAAGGAAAGTTATCGTAATTGCAGATGTTATAACAAGCGTTAGTACGATGTTTTTTCTGTATTCTTTTATAGGAGTTAACAGCTCATCTAAAAGATGGGGTTTTTTCTTTATTGATATAAAAAGCACATAAATCAAAAGGAAAGGAAACATGGAAATTATGCTGTTTATTATAACTGTAAATGGAAAAGGATAGGTTGCAATAACTGGAAATTTTACGCCAAGTAACGTGTAACCTGCAAAGGATGGATAAAAGGGAATAAGGGCTGCTAAGGCTGTAAACAATTTAACATCTCCTCCAGCCCATGCTCCAGCCCTCCAGAGTACATACCCTATTATAAAGATTACAACAACATATGTTGCACATTTTACAACGATCCAGAGATCATTGATCATAAAAGCATAAACACCATTTAGAAGGATCCCTATGCCTATCAAAGGCAAAGTAAGTTTATTTGGAATAATTCCACGCTTCATGTCTGAATAACCTGCATAAAAACATGCTAAAATTGCAACAACCATACAAACAAAGGGTATAGAGATCATGATATTCTCCATTTTGGAATAAAGACCTTAAAAACTTGATCCTCAAGAAATGGTTCTTTTGAAGTTGGGGTTCAAAAAGTCTAAAAGATAAACATGGCACATAAAGAGATATTAAGTCAATTGTTGCGCTGATCAGTTTCTATTGTTAAATACATTTTATAACTTGCTATTGTACTTTTTGTTTTAAAAAACAAAGTCTTCTAATAATTAGATAGTTCTAAAGATTATATGGGATATTAAATGGTCTTAAAAATAAAAAACATGATAAAAATTATTGTTCGAATTATAACTGTTGGCTTATAGATTTTCTTATCCAATTTTCATATACAAGATACTATTTTAGTAATTCTAAAGGTCTTTACAGTCTAAATTCAGAAAGTAGTTTTTACATCAGAGAATCTTCAAATTAATTAAATCATATGAAAAGATCTATAAAGAATAAAATAATTAAGAGTGATGTTCTATGATAAAATGGATCTTCAACTAATTCAATTAAATAGAATCTGAAAACCGAATTCCATTTTTATGGTGAATTGATGTTGATGATATTTGCAGCTTCTTATAATAATCTGAAAAGCATTCGCAGGTTTATTTAATACATTTTGAGAGGATATGAAAATGTTAACAAGAAAAAATATGATTAAATTAGTTATTATCCTTCTTTTATTTTTAATAGGATTTTTCCTTAGACTAGAATCGATTAATCTCCCAGGAATCCCTCCTGATGAGAAATCTTATTTTCAGGA
>CAZLGO010000023.1:0-21393 GCA_964559295.1 uncultured Methanobacteriaceae archaeon | reverse complement strand
GCAGCTGCAATTGCGATCACGATCATGCCACCAAAGATCAGTATCATTTCAGCCGAAGTTTGTGCCCCTTCCTCTTTTGATATTCTCATAACTAACACCTACTTATTTCATAGCTCCTCCTATTAAAGACAGTCCAAATGTTTTTATTACATAGAATATTCCAAAAGCCAAAATAGCCAAAGGCACCGCAAACTTGACACCTTTTTTTGCACTCCCATACATGATAACGCCAATGAGCAATCCAGCTATGATAGAGTGAATTATTATATAACCACCTGCAGCGGTTACGGCAGCATCCAACAGTGGATTTTTTTTACCTAATTCTTCAATAAATGCGGAATAGGTCATTATCATACCTAAAGCAAATGGAGCAGCGATTATGGCAGCAACAACGAGAAACATAACAGACATCATTACATTTGCTTTTCTCTCCCTTTTTAGCGCTAAAACAGCTCTTAAATCTTCTGCAACAGTTTCAATCACGTCAGCTAAGCTTCCCCCAGCTTTTCTGCCTTCTATGATCATTCTGAATGTCCTATCTAAATTTTTGGACTTTAACCTCTCTGACATTGAGAGCATAGCGTCCTCAAAGGATCTACTTATCTTTATTTCGATTACAGCTCTCTTAAGTTCATCGTTTAGCGGACCAGCACCATGTCTCGCAACATCCTCAATAGCAGTTTCAAGACCAACACCTGCTCTAAGCAGGGATGAGATCTGTCTTAGAAAATCAGGGGTTGTTTGTTCTATGGTGTCGATCCTACGCTCCATTAAAATGAATATCCATCCAGAAAGTAGTGCAGGAGGTGTTAAAAAACCTATAAGCGCCCCTAAGATTAAATTAATTCCAAATACCGAAGATAAAACTGCTGTGACTATACATAAAAAGATGCTCGCTGAAAGTGCAAGTGTTATTATATCTGAAGCCTTTTCATACATACCTGCCCTTATCAAGATTTCTTGGATTCTGATTAGGAATTTTTCAGGGATGATGGTACCGATGCTGTCTGATACCGGTGATAGCACCTTGGGGATCACTGCCATTTTCTCACCTCCAATCCTTTAAAAAGGATTGACCCAAAGATAGGTTTTGATCAACCTTTTTTTGAAAAGGTTGACTGCAATTTTTTCACCTTCTTTATGTTATTACTTTAATAACTATATAACACTTACTTAAAAAAACTCTAAGATCGTAAAATTCTTGGAGATTTCTTTCTATTATGAAATTAAATCTTTGGAAGGATTTTTAAGGTTAAGTGAATCAGTTTACAGTTAGGCAATGTAAAATCGTCCTTGAAACTTTTAGAAAAGGTTATACGAGACTTTTGGTTTCTTTGCATTGAAAATCATGATTTTCAAAGTTTCATCAAGAACCTTTAGTAAAAATCGCTGAACGGAGTTCAGCAAACTTACAACGAACAGTTGCAAGAGTTAACAAAATTTGATCAACCTTTATCAAAGGTTGTATAAAACGGCTCTCTTTTTTTAATAGCCTCTAAAAATAGATTTTTAAGATGATCATCAGAGCATCCATCACGCATAGAATCTATAAAGTTAACCAAATTGTCATTTCGAAGTAAACAAGGCTTTATTTTCCCATCCGGCGTTATTCTAATTCGCGTGCAGTTCTTGCAAAATTCTGTGTTGTCCATAGGTCTTACTATCTCAATTTCCCCACCATTTATGAAATATTTTTTTCTATTTTGCATAAAATGCCTTTTTTTGACCTTAGAGGAAATCTTGACAAGTTTTTTTTCAAGTTCGTCCATTTCGTAGTGATATTTATTGATGGTTTCATAATCTGGACAATTATTTGTTTTTAGAAGTTCTATAAGTTGTAATATAGCGCCATTTTCCCTACAAAATTTGAACATATCCCAGATCTCATGATTGTTTATGTTATTCATGATCACCATGTTCACTTTGATAGGGTAGAGACCAGCTCCAGCAGCTTTTTTTATTCCCTCTTTGGCTCTTAGGAGGTAATTCTTTTTGGTTATAAAAAGATAAGTTTTAGGATCAAGCGTATCAAAGCTTATATTTACGCGATTAAGACCTGCATCGACCAAAGCTTTTGCGTAATCTCCAAGTAATGTTCCATTTGTGGTTAATGAAATATCAGAAAATCCAACCGAGGATATTTTTCTTACTATATCAACAACGTCATCTCTTATTAAGGGTTCTCCCCCAGAAAGTCTTATCTTTTTTATTCCAATTTCTGCTGCAATTCTTGCTATCTTGCCTATCTCATCAGCAGACATTTCATAATCTTGCGGTATTATCCCATCATTGTGACAGTAAATACATTCCAAATTGCAACGACTTGTTATTGAAATTCTCAGCGAGAGAACCGGTCTTTTGAATCCATCAACCATCATCTTTTATCAACAATTCAATTCTTTTACCTTCAATTTGTGGATGGACTTTGAGGGAAGATATCATTCCAGTGGCTGTGTTTTTGATGAAATCTTGGACAAATGGATTCATAAAAATCATGGAACCATCAATTTTCAGCCTAACCTTATCTATTCTTTTCGTTACACACGCTTTCTCGGTTATCTCTCCCCTTACCATTGCCTTTGCAAATTCTCTGCAACCTTCAAAACCACATTTTCTGCAATTTAGGCGCGGAAGCATCCCAAAGCTTCTCTTCTCTATTAGATCTACAATGCTTCTGAGAGTTTCATCATCCATTTTCATGACATTTACAGTTGTTATGGTAAATTCGTCCTTATAATCTGATGTAGATATCTTGGCATATTCAGCATGTTTGAATCCTTCTAAAATCACAAAATCAAGTTCCAGGAGACACTCTATCATTCCCAGAAGCTTATTCAGCTCAATGCTATCTTTTATCATGAAAAAAGTTTCATCTCCTGCACCGACTACCAATCTGGCACCAGCTTCTTTGTGTTTCCACGTATCTTTTCCCCTAACGTCGAAACTATTATGTATATGCTTTATGGTTCCAACGTGAAATCCCCTTTCTACAAGTTCGGGGATGATCTTTGTAATCAAAGTTGTTTTTCCTGTTTTTTTTGTTCCAATAACAGCTATAATTTTCATTTAACCATCGCCCTTCTGAGTCTCAGAAAACTTTAAAAGGATCTAAATAACTGATCAACCTTTTCCTAAGAACCCTTTAAACAACCCTTTAAAAAGGGTTGATCCAAAGAACTTTTAATAAAAGTTCACAAAATTTGATCAACCTTTACTAAAGGTTGAAAGGCAGCTTTATGCTGCCTAAGTGTGAACTGATTTCCAGTTCGAAGGGTTCATCCAAAGAACTTTTAGGAAAAATTGCTGAACTTCGTTCAGCAAACTTGCAACAAAAGTTGCAAGAGTTCACAAAATGTTTTGATCAACCTTTTTCTAAAAGGTTGTACGTCAACGCTTTTTTAAAGGGTTGTTTTGAACTTTGTTACATCGCATCCAACTTCTCAGGTAGATACGTATCCACTACGTATTCAAGCCCATATTTTGAAAAGGATTGTTGTTCTGCTTTTTTTCCAATTTCAAGCATTTTTTTTATCTCAAATTTCCAAGATTCGTCGTTGTATCTTGGATCTCGAAGTAATTGCTTTAACCTTACGATATCGATATCCTTTAGAGGATCTGTTGGAAGATCGTAGTTTACTATGTCTGTTGCTGTTACTCCTAAAAACTTTGCATCTGGTGTTGCAAGCTCGTGGTTTACATGGGCAAGTTTTGCACTTCCTGAAATTATAACCATTGCTATGTGAAATCCCCAAGGGTCTCCGTCGTTGCAGATATAAACTGGTATTTTAAGTTCTTCGTTTATTCTCTTCAGGAACCTTCTTGTTGCTCTTGCTGCCTGTCCCTTCAATCCGACGATCAGGGCGTCAAATTTTTTGTATGCTTTCTCTTGTACTAATCTATGATACATACCCATTGTTTCAACTGCTATTACCCTTTCAACATCATGATCTACAAATTCTACCTCATCGATGGTTGGTGAGATGGTATAACCTGATTTACCAGACTTCGTCGCATCTATTTCAACATTACCTTCTTTTACGATCACTTTACCATAAACTGATGCACCATCTTCTTCAGGTAGGAGCCCGAGATCTTCTCTTTTGAGTCCTAAGGTAACTTCGAGATCTTCTCCAATAATATCTGATTCTTGTTGATCAGAAAAATCAACATCCCATCCTTCTGAAACATAATAAAGCTCCCTTAGTGTTGCGGTTTTTCCCTTCACCACAAGAAAATTCTTACAGAAGTTTGCCATGTATATCATCTGGGCGATCTTTTTTATCTGCTTTACATTGCCTAATGATCTTTTCCCATACTTATCACCAAGCACATAATGCCTCTTTGAGCTATCATAGATTATATTTGCAGTGCCTCTTGAAGGAACCTCTATAACAGGGACATGGGCGTTGTTCACATCTTTTATTATTTTCCTACCCAAGCCTTCAAGCTTTTCTATTGTAATGTTTTTATCCATTATCTGACTCTCCTCTTATTCTTGATCTTTTTGTTATTTTCTCTAAAATAGTATCATATGGGGGAACCTCTTCTTCTGCGAGTTTAGCTGCTTCTTCCAAAATCATTGGAATGTAAGTTTCAAATATCATTGATCTTAGTTCCTCTTCCTTTTCCCTTTTTTTTGCCCTTAGATACTTTTGTAGACTTCTGGCAACGTTCATGGTAGCTTGCCTTATCTCTTGGATTATTTCATCCTCAGGAGCTATGCTTTGTTTTCCAGCAGACATATAGGGCACATGGGTTGAGACGAGATTAACAAATACAGTAAGCGGTGCATTTTCAAAGTCTTTTATGCCATAACGCTTCCAATCAATACTTTTTATAGCATCTGTTATGGCACAGCTTCCCTGGTCAAATGTAAGAGGTACTCTGTTTGCGAATCTCATGATCTCCGCACGTTTTTGATCATTGACCACTCTTCCAGCTCCCCCTCCATAGGCGATTCCAACTTCTATAATGAAGGATATACCTCCTCTGTATGTCTTCGGTCTTCTTGTTATTGCAATTGAAAATTCAGGATTTAGTATTTCGCGTATTCCCTTCTCAATTTGTTTTTGACCTATTGGAATTAGACCATCTGTAGGAGGTGCCATAAACTCCATCAGATCAAAAGTTTCAACGAGCTTTTCTGCTTCCTCCCATTTCATATCCTTTGGTCTTTTATTAAGATCAATTTCAGAGAGTTTTTCGATTTCAGCTACTTTTTTAGTTGACATTCTCGAAAATGAGTTTATCAAAAAACTTCTAATTCTTCTTTTGTCGGTATGTTTTGCCATAAATATTAGATCATCTGCTGTTACGCCTTTTGGATGGGGAAGTACTTCCTTTGGCAGAGGAGGTATCTTGTCTGTAGCTCTGTCAAATACTATCCTCTCTCCATTAGGATCCTCAAAGATTATCCTAGCATGGGGATTTGCAATTATGGTTCTTCTTATGTATTCGTATGCTCCTTGTTCACTTAGAGAATAAGAGACATCTTTAAGATGAAGTTTTATGCTAACACCTGTTGAAGAGGCATTTATATCATTTTTTTCTAGAACAAGCCCTTGATTCTTCTTGACATCCATTTTAAATGTCATCTCAACTCCTTTTATTGTATCTTCTTCTTTATACTTTGATATGATCTTTGCAGGTTTTCCTGTGGTCATTTGGGAAAATAATACACATCCACTACATCCTATCCCTTGTTGACCCCTTGATTGAATGTTTCTGAATTTGGAGCCTGCAAACATGGTACAAAATACCTTTGTGATATAATCCTCTGGAATACCAGGTCCATTGTCTGTAGCTTCTATTGTGTAGTGATCCTTTCCAATTTTTTTCAGATTCACGGTTATCTCTGGCAGGATTCCTGCTTCTTCAGCAGCATCAAGACTGTTTGTGATAAGTTCATGGCAGATCATGGTCAAAGATCTTATCTTTCCAGAAAATCCAAGCATCTGCCTATTTCTTCTAAAAAATTCTGATGCTGTAAGTTCTTTAAACTCTTCAAAGAGCTCTCCTGCTTCCTTTTCCAAATTTATCCCTCCAAGACAACCTCTAAAAAAGGTTGATCAACCTCTTTTCAGAAGGCTGCTTTGAAATTCTCTCATCTTCATCTCTTGCTTCTTTTTCTCTAAGAATGTATAAACGCTTTTATGCCTTGCACCACCCAGTATCATTCTTATAGCTTCCCTTGCAATCTGGATTTTTTCCATATCTCCAATTAATGAGACAGTTTTACCATAGACCGATACATCAACATGTGTCATCTCTTTTATTATCTCTCTTGTTCTACCTTCCCTTCCAATTATCCTTCCTTTTTGTCTTTTAAGTGCTTTTTTTGATTTTCCAACAAAATCTGGAAGCCTAATCACCTCAAGAATATTGTCTTCATCAAGAAGCTTAAACGCAACTTCAGGGCTAAAACCTCTTCCTATAGCCTTTATGATATCTTTTGCCTTCCAAACAGATAAAGGATCTTTTGTATCTTCAGTTGGAGCAACAGAAATACTACCTGTATCACTTTCAACATATATTTTTGTCCCTGTTGCCTTTTCAATGTTTCGTTTTATCATACCATCTTTCCCAATTACAACTCCGATTCTGTCCTTAGGGATCTTGAGATATTCAGTAATGGGCATTATTTTAACCTCCAATTTTTGAAAAAAACTGATTAAAACGTCTAAGTCAGTGCACACCTTATAGAACCTATGGTGCTTAAAACTTTACTATGGATCCATAATTCTGCTTATGATCTCATCTTCTGGAATTAAAACGCCTAATTTTTTAAAATCTCTGGCTATGTTTTTTACATCTCTTCTTAAGAGCTCATCTGAGATTGGATGATCGATGACAACACCTTGGGATAGATCTATTATAACAGGCTCTTCCTCCTGAATCAAAATATTAAAGCTTGATAGATCGCCGTGAACAAGCCTTGCCTTTTTATGCAACAATTTCATATAATGGATTATCTCATCCAAAACATCTTTTGGGTTAGAAGGAGGAGATTGTTTCATAGTTGGCGCTGGATTTCCATTCTCGTCCCCAATAAACTCCATTATAAGCACGTTGTTTTTTGCAACAATGGGTTTTGGAACCCTCACACCTGCATCATGCGCTCTTTTAAGATTTCTGTATTCTTTATTTACCCATGCATGCACAATCTGACGTTTGTTTGTTGATCGAAGATGAAATCTAGGATCTCCTTGAATGTAATATTGCATTTTCTTAAAATCAGATGTTGCAACCCTGTATATTTTAACAGCTATAAAATTATCTTCATCGTCTGTTCCTCTGAAAACATTTGCCTCTTTCCCAGTACTTATTGCTCCATTTAGTGTATGGATTTTTTTCATGTTGGCGAGTTTATAAAGTGTTTCAAGGGTTTTTTTGTCAAATACTTCGCTACCTACTCTTTTATCTTCAATGCTTTTTATTCTTTTTTCTGATAATAATTTTTGCAACGCATTGTCTACCTTGGGTATCTTTGGAACCATTAAATACCTCACAATCAACCTTTATTAAAGTTGATCAAATTTCAAGCATTCTGAAGTTTTCTTAGCAGGTTAATTCCTATAAAAATTCCTAATTAATAAACCAGAGATAAGATTAAAACTTGATCAAAGAAACATATAAATTTCAAATTTTTATCAATCGATGTAAATATTTTTATAGCTTAAGATAACCACGACGTTCAAGCCAGTTAGCTTCCGTACTTGTATATCTCCAGATCACATCTCCCTTAACATCGCTTTGAAATTGCCATGGTTTTATCAAAACTACGTCTCCTTCCCTTATCCAAATTCTTTTTTTCATTTTTCCTGGGATTCTACAGAGTCTCATTTTATTATCAGAGCACTTCACCCTCATCTTTCCATGACCCAATATCTGTTCAACCACACCCTGTATCTCTCCTTTTCTTGGTATTCTCACTCTTCTTACTTCTTGGTTTTCTTTTCCTTTACCCAAATACTCTCCTCCTTTTTTCTTATTAAAAGATGCTTGGAATCATTCCAATAGATTGAAAATTAGGTTTTCATAATATTTTAATGTGACAATGTATATAAATCCTACTAATAAAAAAAAATAAGTGATAAGATGGGAGAGGAATTTTTAAAAACAAAAGACATTGAAGATGTGAAAAATATCTTAAATGATATTATAATTAAAAGAAGAATTGAGACAGTTTCAATAAAAGATGCCCACAGACGCGTCTTAGCAGAAGATGTACATGCTACCATCAATCTTCCACCGTTTGATAGGGCATCCATGGATGGATATGCGGTAAAGGCAGAGGACACCTTTGGAGCTTCTGAGAATAATCCTGTAGTTTTAAATTTACTAGAAACTATAAAAGCTGGAAGTGTTCCAACGAAGAAGGTTGAGGAAGGAACATGTGTTGAGGTTGCTACTGGTGCTCCCATTCCAGAGGGTGCAAACGGGGTTGTGATGGTTGAGTTTACGGAAAAGAAGGGTGGAGATATTTATGTTTATGATGGCGTAGTTATCGGTGAAAATATCGCCAAGGAAGGCTCTGATATAAAAAAAGGCGAGCTTATTCTTTCTAAGGGAACCCTGCTCACATCTGATAAGATTGGTGTATTAAGTGCCATTGGAATGGGAAAAGTCCCTGTTTTTGCAAAACCTAAAGTTGCAGTGATATCAACAGGAAATGAAATAATTAAGTACGACGATGAACTTGAATATGGTAAAATATATGATATAAACACCCAGACAATTGCAAATGCGGTAAAATCATGCGGATGCACCCCCATATATTCTGAAATTGTAAAAGATAGTTATGAGGCTGTAGCAGGAAAAATCAATAAGTTTTCAGATGCCGATGTGATAATAACATCAGGAGGAACGTCTGCTGGAGCTGGAGATGTACTTAGAATGGTTTTGGATGATATTGGAGAAGTTCTTGTACACGGTATAGCCATGAAGCCCGGAAAACCCACCATAATTGGCATGATTAATGATAAGATCGTTTTTGGACTTCCAGGTTATCCTGTGGCAGCTTTAATAGTATTTCATGTTTTCGTTGCTCCGTTTTTAAGAAAAATGGCTTGTTTAGGTGATGATAGAAAAGTTCAGATAAAGGAACTGAAGCTTTCAAAAAGATACCACTCTGCAAGGGGAAGGAATCAATATGTTCTTGTAAAAATTGATGAAAATATGGCTCATCCTATTTTAAAAGATTCTGGCGCGATAGGAGCTCTTGCAGAGGCTGACGGGTATTTTGAAGTGCCTAAGAACGTTGAGATTATTCAGGAAGGAAGTTATGTTGATGTGGTTCTTTTAGGAGGGTGGTAAAGAAGATTTGAAAGTTTAAGAAGGTTTCATGTAAACAGGTTTCCACTAAATGAGCGGTTTTTTTATCTCTACAAAAATCCCACTAAAAATAAGGAAGTGTTAAAATGCTAATTTCAACTACATCCAATATTGAAGGGAAAAGAATAATTGAATATTTTGGTTTGGTGACTGGAGAAGCCCTTTTAGGGGCAAATGTCTACAAAGATCTTTTCTCAGGAGTGAGAGACGTTGTTGGCGGAAGAACATCAGCATACGAGGAAGAATTAAAAAAAGCCAGAGATATGGCATTAGAAAGCATGGAGGAAAAAGCTAAAGAACTTGGTGCTAACGCTATCATTGGTGTTCATATTACCTATAATAATCTGGGTGGAACCTTTGGAAATACCATCTTGGTGGGTGTATTCGGCACAGCGGTATCATATGAGGAATAGTCAATTATCATTTGATTTTTAATTAACAAATAATGGAGAAAGATCCATGGTAGCCCCAATAAAAGTTTTTATTGTAGATAGACGTTGGGCAATAGCTTCGGTACTTTTAGGCACCCTTGTAGGATTTATTTCCTTTGTAATTTGTGTTTATGGTCACATAGTTATTTTTGGATATAATATTGCATTTATGATATCTCCTATTATCGCTGGATTTGTTGAAACATACGTTGCTAAAAAAAAATATGGGCATACTACTGGAGCAATAAGCGCGATTATATTGTTTTTTATATTGGTATATTACGCCTTTATATTTCCTGAAGAACCGCTTACACTTAATTTTTTAACTATTGGGGGCATCATTCTTACGATACAAGCGGCATTTCCAATTCTAGTAAATTATCTAATATTGGTAGTTTTCCTTGGTTTTCTAATTTATATTCTTGGATATATCGGAAATTTAATCACAAAATTGATTCATAGATTGAGAGGAAAACCGATTTCTGAGGATAGATTAGAAAAAAAATCAATCGGCGATTTGACTGATTTTAGAGAGCGAGGTTTGTTGATTTTAACCACACCCAATATTCAAGGCAAAAAAATCAGTAGATATTTAGGATTGGTGGAGGGAAAAGCTCTTATAGGAGCAAGTGCCAAAGAAGAACCTCTATCAGGTGTAAAAAAAATTGTAAACAGAAAAACTTTACCTTATGAAGAGTTCGAAAACGCTAAGAACAAGGCACTGAAAAGCATGGTAGAAAAAGCTAAAGAACTTGGTGCTAATGGTGTTATAGAAGTCCAAATTAACTATACTAATGTTGGGGGAATTAAAGGAAACGATATTATGGTAACGGTGATGGGTACAGCGGTTTTCTATGAAGAATGATAGAGATTTAATAGCAGAATTAATTCATATGTGATAGAACGGCTGAAAATCGAAAAATTATGGAATAATATATATTTAAAGTTTTATAAATATAATTATGCTGTGAAACGCTTTAGGTGGGGCTTGTTGGAAAAAAACAAAGGAGGGATATAAAATGAAAAATGCCATATTAGGTGCACTAGCCATAATAATTGGACTTATAGTCATGGCATTTCCGCTTGCAGGTGTAATCGTGGCTGGTGAAATTTCCGGCTTTCTCTTGCTGTTTATTGGTATCTGGCTGCTCATAGCCGGTGTATATGGATTGGATACAAGCAGAACGGTTGGTATATTAAACTTGATACTTGGTCTTTTAGCCCTGATCCTGGGTTTAGGACTGGTGTTCAACCCGCTTTTTCTTAGCTTTATAGCAAGCTTCTTGCTTTATTTAGCAGGTATTTTCTTGATAATATCTGGTTTAATAGCTATGCTTGCCAGAGCTGAATATAAATATGCACTATGGTCTGGTATCGTGGGAGTGATACTTGGTATTTTATATACAATATTAGGCATTTTTGCTCTCCATCCAATATATTTGGGTCTGTTGATTGGCTTATGGTTGATCATAAATGGTGTGTTCTTGTTATTTGAAAAAGAGAAATAATAAAGTAAAATTCGACAAGTCCAACCTATTAAATGAGTTTTTAGTTTTTCGTATGCACTGTATTATAAACTTGTAAAAGTATCTAAAAGTTCATTAGCAATTCTTACACCAAATCAAAACCAAAAAGTAAAATGTTTTAATCTTCATAAACACTTTGTAATCAACAATGAAAAAAAGAATAGTCAATTTCAAGTTTTTTAATTTTAGAGATTTCAAAGGTTAAAAAACTGAATGAAGCCCAGATAACAACATTTTCGAATAGACCAGTTTAATTATTTCACCAAATTATTTCCCAATCACTTCTCTATATAAATCATCTAAATCCGTGAAAACATCTTCAAATTCAAGTTGTGGAACTTGAGGGCGTAGAATAAGAACAACATTCAATCCAAGTTCCAATGCAGCATCTATTTTGGATTTAACTCCGCCAATCTCTCCACTTTCTTTTGTTATTATTATTGATATCTCATACTCTTTCATCAAAGCCTTGTTGAACTCTTTGGTGAATGTTCCTTGCATTGCTATTATGTTTTGCGGTTTAAGGTTCAAATCGAGACATTTTTTTATAGAATCAGGAAATGGTAGCACCCTTGCGAATATCTGACTTGGATCGATTTTTTCTCTTATATACTTTAGGGTGGAAACTCCAGCAAGATGGAGTATCTTTTCTGTGGATTTTGTTAACTCCAGAGCCTTTGATGCAGCTTCTTCAAATGAAGATACTTTATGGATAAGATCACTTTCTGGAACTTTCATTTTCGGTCTTTCAAACCTAATATACCTTATTCCAGTCGTTTTTGCAGATTCTATGGCATTTTTGGTTGCTTCTACCGCAAAAGGGTGGGTCGCGTCCATTAAAATATCAATTTTTCTTTTTTTTATCACTTCGATTATTTCGTCCCTTGAAAGCCCTTTTGAGATGACTTCATCTGCACCCTGTGATTTTGCGATATCTGCACCATATCTGGTGGTTGTTGTGGCCAGTATTTTTAGATCTTTAACATTGCTCAACATTTTGATGATATCAGCAGCGTCCTTGGTACCTGCCATCACCATGATGTTCATTTTATGAACCTCTCAGCCAACCAGTCACTTATTATTATGATACTGGCAACTGCAAATACCAGAATCCAGTCGATAATGGACAGTGCAGTTGTTTTAAAGATACCCTGAAGGAACGGAACATATACAACACACAACTGCAGGAGGAATGAGGCAGCAACAGCCATTAACAAGAATCTGTTTGAAAGTCCCCTGTCAGATCTGCAGTTGAACACGTTAAATATCTGAAACATGACAAAAACCGAGAACGCTATGGTCATTGCTTTTAGGGTGCCGTTACCCTCAGAAAGCTGGAAATAATAAAGAGCAAGGGTCCCCACACACATAACCACTCCAGCAATTATTATCTTAAGTAGGTTCTTTTTGGGTATGATCTCTTCCTTTCTGGGTGGACGTTCCATGACGTCCTCCTCTGGTGGTTCAACTCCCAATGACTGGGCAGGAGGGCCATCCATTATTATGTTTATCCACAACACCTGAATGGGATTGAAAGGCACGGGAAGGCCCATTATAGATGAGGAGGTTATGGTGAGTATGGCACCTATATTGGTGGAAAGCTGGAACCTAACAAATCTTCTTATGTTATCGAAGATTGTACGACCTTCGGCTACAGCCTTCACAATGGTTGCGAAGTTATCATCCTGCAGAAGCATGTCAGAGGATTCTTTTGCGACATCAGTTCCACTACCCATAGCAACACCAATAGCAGCCTTTTTTAGGGCAGGAGCATCATTTACACCATCTCCAGTCATTGAGGCAATTTCCCCTTTCTTTTTGAGGGCTTCTACAATTCTAACTTTTTGTTCTGGAAAAACCCTTGCATATACAAGCACATCCCCAACAATCTTATCAAATTCCTCATCACTGAGCTTGTCAAGATCAGATCCAGTAAGAACCTTGCTTTTATCTTCTTTTAAGATTCCAAGTTCTGTTGCTATTGCCACTGCAGTATCCTTGTGATCTCCAGTTATCATTATAACCTTTATTCCTGCCTTTTTACATGTCTTTACAGCCTCTTTAGCTTCTTTTCTTGGTGGGTCTATCATACCAACAAGTCCTGCAAAAATAAGATCTTGTTCTAATCTTTCTTTATCATAAATCTCCTCTTCAGTGTCGATTTTTTTGTATGCAAAGGCTAAAACACGAAGTGTTTTACTGGTCATTTCATTAAGATCGTTTAATATTTCATCCCTATCTTCTTGGGTAATTTTATGGATTTCATTGTCCTTCTCTATCCAATTGCACCGATCTAATATCAACTCAGGCGCTCCTTTAACTAAAACAGTTTTATAACCATTAAAATCATTCACGGTGGTCATTCTCTTTCGACTACTGTCAAGTGGGATCTCAAATACCCTTGGATACTTCTTTTCAAGCTCTTTTTTGGAGTATCCCTTTTTTTCGGCATAAACAAGTAAGGCTCTATCTGTAGGATCCCCTATAACTCTACCATCAGAAATATGTGCATTGTTACATAGTGCAGAGATTTCAAATACTCTTTGAGGGGCATTTACACGGGCTTCACGTACAGTCATCTTATTTTCTGTAAGTGTGCCTGTCTTGTCAGTACATATAACTGTGCATGATCCTAAAGTTTCAACAGCAAGGAGTTTTCTTACAATTGCATTGCTTTTCGCCATTTTTTGCATACCAAGAGCAAGGGTAAGAGTTAAAATAGCTGGTAAACCTTCTGGCACAGATGCTACAGCCAGAGAAACTGCAATCATAAATGTTTGAACTACTGGAATGTTTTGGAGAAGCTGCAGCACAAATATAAATGAACACACAAGAAGAGCAATAATTCCAAGTGTCTTTCCTAATCCTACAATCTTTTTTTGAAGTGGCGTTTTACCTTCTTCTTCCTGTATCATCTCGGCTATTTTCCCAATAGCAGTATTCATCCCTATTTCTATAACAACACCTTTTCCTCTGCCAGAAGATACATTGGTTTCCATAAAGACTATATTATCTGATCCATCCTCTTCTGGCTTATGGGCTTCGGCTTTCTTTTCAACAGGTAGAGACTCTCCAGTTAAGGCTGATTCATCCACTCTAAGATCAAAACTTTCTATTATCCTTAAATCAGCCGGAATATTGTCCCCCTCTTCTATGATTACAATATCACCCAAAGTAAGCTCATTAGCAGGTATTTTCTGCTTTTTATTATCACGAATCACCACAGCTTCACGGGCCATTAAACCTTTAAGTTTTTCCATAGCTTTCTCTGCCCGATGTTCCTGTATAAAACCAACAATAGCGTTTATGAAAACCACAATCAGAATAACTATTGAATCTACGACATCACCAACGTAAAAAGCTGCGATGGCAGCTATAACAAGAATGATTATAAGAATATCTTTAAACTGTCCTATAAAAAGTTCAACAGGACCTGATTTCTTTTTTTCAACAAGCTCATTCTTTCCATATTCAAGCAAGCGTTTTTGGGCTTCTTCACTAGTCAATCCGTTTACATCAGATTTTAAAGCTTTTAAAGCCTCATCTACACTTAGATTTTGCCATTTCATTTTTGACCCATCTTATAAAAAATCGCTTTTTTGTAGTTTATGAGTTTCATTTTTTTCTTGGTATTTATACGTTCTGTTGAAAATGTTTTTATTATAAGATCTGCTCCAACCTTTCCTGCAACCTTTATTAAACATGGATGCAGTTCAGGAGGAGGTCTTATAGAATAAATAAGGGACGCCCCTTTATATATTTCCAAGTTAGGGTGTGTAATGTCATCTAAGATGATCTTGGAGGAGTAAGGTTTAATATCTGTCATGATAATATCCATTTTGAGATGTTCCTCTAACATTAAGGCAACATCATGGAATTTCCCAACACCAACTTCAATTATTTTATCTGCATCAGTATAATTGTTGATAATATACTGGACAAAATCTTTCCACATTCTATCACGGAGAATATTATGATAATAAGAAATTTTAAACCCCAAGACATCAAAAGAGTCTTAGAAATTGAGAAGATGTCCTTTGAGGATCCCTATCCCTCTGGTATCCTTCTGGATATCTACAACATAGGAGCAGGTTTTTTAGTTGCTCAGAAGGATAATCTTATTGTAGGTTATATTATATTTTGGGTTAGGTTTGAAAATGAGGGTCATATAATCTCTCTTGCTGTTGATAAAAAGTACAGAAGAAGGGGCATCGGAACTATGCTTGTGATCTCTGCGATACAAATCTTCAAAAGGTATGGTATAAAAAATATTAAGTTAGAGGTGAGGATAACAAATAGAGGAGCCAGAGAGTTCTATAAAAATATAGGATTTAGGGAGGAGAAGGTCATCAAAAATTATTATGAGGACGGTGAGGATGCTGTGATTATGGAAAAGACCTTACAATGAACTTTAAGAAAAGTTCACAAAAATCAGAAGACCGAGGGTCTCCTTTTTGAACAGCCTTTATTAGCAGGTTTTTTGTAAAGTTATTGGTGATCAAATGATAAAAGAGGCAAAATTAGCTTTGGAAGATGGAACAATACTTCAGGGAGAAGGATTTGGTTTTGAAACCATTAAAACCGGAGAAGTGGTTTTTACAACAGCCATGACAGGATATGTAGAATCATTAACTGATCCTTCTTATAAAGGTCAGATTTTGATGATGACTTACCCTCTGCAGGGAAATTATGGGATATCAGAAAAATGGTTCCAATCAGATGGAATAAAGGTTGAAGGATTCGTGGTTAGGGAGGTGTGTTCTAACCCCTCTCATCATCTATCGAATAAAACTCTATCAGATTTTTTAGAGGAATATGGCGTCCCAGGAATAAGTGAAATTGATACAAGAGCACTTACAATCAAAATCAGAAAATATGGAACCATGAAAGGTGCCATCTCAACAGAGGAGATAGGGGATAGGGAGATTCTAAAACTTGCAAGGGAACAGCCAGATATAGAAGAGATGGATCTGGTTGATAAGGTTTGTGTAACCGAGCCTCGAATTTTAGGGGAAGATTACAAATATAGGATAGCCATCCTCGATTGTGGGATAAAAAGAAACAGTATAAAACTGCTAATGAAAAGAAAAATCGGTACTATTCTACTGCCCTATAAAATCGATCACAAGGAAATTTTAGATCATGAACCTAATGCCTTGCTTGTTTCAAGTGGTCCTGGAGATCCAAGAAGGGTTAGAGAGGCTATAAGTACTGTAAAAAAGCTTTCTGAAAAACTTCCTATTTTTGGAATATGTCTTGGTATGCAAATAATAGCACTTTCCTTTGGAGCTAAGATCTACAAAATGAAGTTTGGACATAGAGGGACAAATCAACCGATAAAGGATCTTAGATCTGGTAATGTAGCAATAACTTCTCAAAATCATAGTTTTGCAGTTGATCCATCGTCAATTAATAACACAAACCTTAGAATAACTCAAATAAATCTAAACGACGGAACTGTGGAGGGAATAGAACATAATGAACTTCCAATTATGGCAACGCAATTCCATCCAGAAGTGGGACCAGGTCCTCGTGATACAACTTATATGTTTGACGTCTTCGTGAAAAAAATGAAAAAGTATTAAGACGGAGGTTAGAAATGCCAAAAAATCCCGACATAAAAAAAGTTCTTATCATTGGATCAGGACCAATTCAGATAGGTCAGGCTGCTGAGTTTGATTATTCTGGTTCTCAGGCGTGTAAATCTCTCAGAGAAGAAGGTATAGAAACTGTACTTGTAAACAGCAATCCAGCAACCATTCAGACAGATATGGATATGGCAGATAAGGTATACATTGAGCCTTTAACCCCTGAAATTGTAGCAAAGATCATAAAAAAGGAAAATCCAGACGCGATCCTACCTACGATGGGTGGACAAACAGGTTTGAATGTGGCAGCTGGTCTTGAGAAGATCGGTGCTGTTGAAGGTGTCGAGGTTATAGGTTCATCTATTGAAACCATAGATACGACTGAAGATCGGGATCTTTTTGCTAAACTTATGATTGAGATTGGTGAACCGATTCCTAAATCTGAGGCTGTAACATCTATTGACGAAGCTCTTGTGGCAGCAAAAAAAATTAGATATCCAATCATCGTAAGACCTGCCTACACCCTCGGAGGAACAGGCGGAGGAGTAGCCCACAATCAAAAAGAACTTGAGGCAGTTGTCACAAAAGGGCTTGAGATGAGCTTTATAAATCAAGTTCTTTTAGAAGAATCTGTTTTAGGTTGGAAAGAAATTGAATACGAGATCATGAGGGATAAAAATGACACCTGCATTGTTGTGTGTAACATGGAAAATGTGGATCCTATGGGTATACACACAGGAGATAGTATTGTAGTAGCTCCCTCTCAGACATTAAGTGATGCGGACAACCATAAATTAAGAGATGCTTCCATAAAAATAATAAGAGCCCTTAAAATCCAGGGAGGATGTAACATACAGTTCGCTGTGCATCCTGAAACTGGAGAATACAAAGTAATAGAGGTAAATCCAAGGGTTAGCAGAAGCAGTGCCCTTGCTTCGAAGGCTACAGGATATCCAATAGCTAAGATAGCAGCTAAAATTGCTATTGGGATGACCTTAGATGAGATACAAAACGACATCACAAAGGAGACACCAGCCTCTTTTGAACCATCCCTGGATTATGTGGTTGTTAAAATCCCAAGATGGCCATTTGATAAATTCAGAGGCATAAACAGGAAAATCGGTGTCCAGATGAAATCCACAGGGGAGGTTATGGCAATTGGAAGGACCTTTGAAGAGGCACTTCAAAAAGCCATAAGATCGCTTGATATTGGAAGATTTGGGCTTGATTATGTGGATTATAACAGAAAGTTACTTGAGAGTGCAACAGATGAACGTATATTTCATGTTTATGCTGCCCTAAAATCAGGAATGAGTCTTGATAAGGTACACGAAATAACCAAGATTGATAAGTTTTTTTTGTATAAAATACTTGAGATAATCAACTTTGAGAGCAAATTAAACAAAGATACAATTCAAAACCCCAAAATACTCAGGAAGGCAAAGAGGATGGGGTTTTCTGATAGAAAGCTTTCTGAGCTTACAGGATATGAGGAAGGCTTCATAAGAGATAGAAGGAAAAAGAACAAGATTCTGCCAACCTACAAAATGGTTGATACATGTGCTGCAGAATTTGAGGCAAAAACCCCCTATTATTATGGTACTTATGAACAGGAGGATGAAATTGAGGTATCAGATAAGAAAAAGGTTGTTATAATTGGTGCAGGACCTATAAGAATTGCTCAGGGAATTGAATTTGATTATTGTTGTGTTCATGCTGCAATGGCACTAAAAGACGAAGGAATAGAATCTATAATTATAAACAACAATCCAGAGACTGTAAGTACCGACTATGATATATCAGACAAGCTTTATTTTGAACCACTAACCTTAGAGGATGTTATGGGTGTTATTGAAAAAGAGAAGCCATACGGAGTTTTTGTCCAATTTGGTGGTCAAACATCTATAAATCTTGCTGTACCACTTGCGAGGGAAGGTGTTAGGATATTAGGTACATCTCATGAGAGTATAGATCGTGTGGAGGATCGTGAAAGATTCACAGAGGTCTTGAATAAACTTGGAATACCCCAAGCACCCTATGGCATTGCAAAATCTTTCGAGGATGCAAAGGGAATTGCAAAAAGAATCGGATTTCCAGTGCTTGTAAGACCTTCGTATGTTCTTGGTGGAAGAGCCATGGAGATCGTCTATGATGAGGCTGAACTTGAAGATTATATGGAGGAAGCTGTGAGGGTCTCTCCAGAACATCCTATACTAATCGATAAATTCTTGGAGGATGCTGTTGAAGTGGATGTTGATGCTCTCTGTGATGGTGAAGAGGTCTTTATTGGGGGGATAATGGAGCATATAGAGGAGGCAGGTGTTCATTCTGGAGATTCTGCATGTGTTATACCACCACAAAGCCTTTCTTTTGATGTCATAGAGACGATAAAAGAGTACACAAAGCGTCTGGCACTTGAGCTTGATGTAGTCGGTCTTATAAACATTCAATACGCGGTAAGTGAAGATGTTGTTTATGTTCTTGAAGCAAATCCACGTGCGAGCAGAACTGTTCCTTTTGTAAGCAAAGCAGTTGGTGTTCCTCTCGCAAAGATAGCAGCAAAGTTGATGATAGGTTATAAGCTTTCAGACTTTGGACTTTCAGATGTTGCGCAAGTAAAACATGTTGCTGTAAAAGAGTCTGTATTTCCATTTATAAAGCTTCCAGGAGTTGATCCAATACTGGGACCTGAGATGAAATCAACTGGAGAGAGCATGGGAATCGACGATAACTTTGCAGTTTCCTATTACAAGGCTCAGATCTCTGCTAATATGAATCTTCCAGGAAGAGGCAGGATTTTTATAAGCGTCAAGGATCCTGATAAAGGCAAGATCTCTGATATTGCAGAAATGGTAGATGAGCTTGGATTTGAGCTTATAGCAACAAATGGAACTGCGAATGCAATAGGAGACAATGTAAAAGTTAAAAAAATTCGAAAAGCCAGTGAAAGTTCTCCGAACATAATGGATGCCATAAAAGAAGGTAAGATAGATATCATAATAAAAACACCTACAGGTAAAAACTCTGATGATGATGAATAACTTATAAGAAGATATGCAGTTGAATTAAGCATACCATATGTTACAACTCTTGCTGGAGCCCGTGCAGCACTTAATGCTATTGAAAATGTAAAAAAGGGAGAGATCGGAGTAAAATCTTTAGATGAATACCACAACTCCAACCTTTAAGAAAGTTGATCAAAACAACAGTTGATTAAGATTTTATTACAAATCATGGAGGGACGCTAATGTCACTTAAAAAACTTAAAGAAGAAATTAAGACCATGGACGAGGAAGAAATAGAAGAATTATTTGAAAAGACAGGTAAGGTGATGGTAAGATTTTATGTTGAAGGACAGGGTCCAACGGTATCTGCATTGGATGATGCTATGGGTGAAATAGACAAACTTTTTGAGGATGAGGAAGGGATTCTTGTCATCAAAAAAAAGCATGTTCCTGCAGTTGAGGTTTACGATGAGAATCGTAATGTAATGTCATACTCAAAGTTTATTGAATTTGAATTTATAGCAATGGACCTTCAATCCCTTATCAGAGCTACTGTAAAATACTTACCAGCAGCTGTTGAGATTATAAAGCCCAAGGATATTTGCTTGGGAATGGGGGATCTACAGTCAACTCTGCTTGATATAACCGACACTATAAATGCCTTTAACACCCAACTTCTTTATGCTGATGCACAATTAAAGCAGCTTCAAAGCATTATCAGCAATGATAAATCCTAGTATGGCTAAAATCCCTGAATAATTGGACTATATACTCCTTCAACAAAGCTTCTATTATTTTAAAGTGTTATTTTTCCATTTTCTACGTATATTAATTAGTCGTTCATAATCTGCTGATGAACATGAGGACATGTAGCTCTGGAACAATCATAAAGTCCTTCTTGGAATTTGAAACAATTTCATAATGATTCGCACAGTAGAAGCAGTCGCATTCAGGAAAATAATCCAACAATTCACAACTTTTAGAAGCGTCTGAACCACCTGATACCTAACTACTTATTAAATCCATCAAATTGTTGCCAGTTTAACAAAAATTTATAAGTGATTCGATTTATAGTCAGGAGAACAATCCCCTGATACATAAAATGTGATGCTTACTTCGAACTCCTCCTCTCCAATACCTGTAAATTTTTTTCTGAGTCCAAAAGATCGAATCAAGTTCCAAAACCTGTGGAATGAATTTAGTAATCATTTGAATATTGCCCCTCTGCATCAAAATCAAATCCTTTAACACCAGTAGAGTTTTGATAAACCCTTCTTGGTTCTCAACTGTTCTGGAGACAGAAACATGCTAATTTTATTTTCGATCTTCTTCTTGCTTCTTAATAACATCTGTTAATGTAGTAGGACTTGCATTTTATCCCTCATTATTTTAACTTTTATGATTTTGGATTTTTTGCATGAAGATTACTATTTTGATATATAGGACTTACGCATAATTGCAAAGCATTTATATACTCTAATATTACTACAATTGTAGTGTATGACCGACA
>CAZLGO010000022.1:0-21648 GCA_964559295.1 uncultured Methanobacteriaceae archaeon | reverse complement strand
AGATGACCTGGATTTTGTTGAATCCTTGGGGATCAAAATAGTTCCTGATGAGGAAGATTATAAAAATTTTAAAAAAATTGAACTAAAGGACATAGATCTCGATGCTATTTGTAATGCGTTATCCAACTTTGACATCAATTTAGAATTTGACTTTATAGGTGTAGCAGTTCAAGATCATGGATTTATGAAGGGTTTTGGGGATAGGGATTTTAGATTTATGAAAATAAAAGAGAAATTAGATACTCCAAAAAAACCAGAAGAATTTGCATACTTCAACAAAGCTCCTGATTACTTTACAAGGATGAATGGGGTTTTAAGGACTCTTGCTGATTATAACACCGTGGTTATGGATTCAAAATTTGCAGCAATCTGTGGTGCAACATGTGATGAAAGCATAAAAGAACTTGAAAGATTCGTTGCTGCAGATGTTGGAAATGGACACACCTTAGCTGCAGCCTTTGATAATGGAGAAATCCTTGGAGTATTTGAACACCACACCCGTATTTTGAGTCCAGACAAAATAGTGATGTTCGTGGAGAAACTTGTTGATGGCACCCTGACTCATGAGGAAGTACACAGAGATGGTGGGCATGGAGCATGGGTCTTAGGACCTCTTGATAAAGCTGAATGCGTGGTTTTAACAGGTCCAAAAAGAAAAATCTTCCAGAAGACAAATTTCAAAGTGCATTATGCAGCTCCAGGAGGAGATGTGATGATGACAGGACCTGTTGGTCTTATAAAGGCTATTAAATCAAGATTTTGTGGGTAGCATGATAATAGATCCTCATATACACAGCATCTATTCAGGGGATGCAAAAGGAACCCCAAAGCAGATAATCAAAAAAGCAAGAAAAATCGGGTTAGACGGTATTGCAATAACAGATCACAACACAATTAAAGGTTCTGCTGCGGCTCTGGATGAATCAAAAAAGTTTGATGATTTTATCATCGTACCTGGCATTGAAATAAGTACAAATAAGGGACATGTAGTTGCTCTTGGAATAACTGAAGAAATAAAATCAGGTTTATCTCCAGAAGAGACCATTGAACACATAAGGGATAGAGGAGGAATAGCGATTGCACCCCATCCTTTTGTAAGATACAGGGAAGGTCTATGTGATTATGTTAAAACTCTTGATATTGATGCAATTGAGACTCTAAATTCCCGTTATATATTTGGTTTTTCAAACTGGCGTGCTAAACAGCTTGCGATCAAAAGAAAAATTCCAGAGATTGGATGTAGCGATGCACATTTTTTGGGGGCTATTGGAAGCTGTGTAACTTATGTGGAAGCTGATTTTTCTGTTGTTGATGTATTAAATGGGATCTTAGCTGGAAAAACAAACGTTTTTGGGTGTAGAACTCCATTTTCATTGATATTAAGGGAAGTTATAAACAAAAAAATTAAAAGAATGCGTTGATTTTACCCGAACACCTTATACAAAACTCAAAACCCTTTCTATCAGTATCTACGATACTGTTGCTAAAATACATCACACAAGATGGATTCTTGCAGTGTCCAAGTCCAAAGGTATGACCTAATTCGTGTACAGCCTCTTTTAGGACTCTCTCCAAAAACAGTTTTTCATCTGGATGTCTTAATCTATACAATGATATTAGAGCAAACTTCCCGGGACATTCAGCTTCTCCAAATACGAAATTTAGCCATGGTACATATAAATCTACATTTGTTACCCCAATAACTCGATCAAAATCCTTCTTTATACTGCTTTTTAAAAAAAGCAAGAACTTGGTTGAATAATATTGATCTCTGGCTGGATTGTAAGACTCTTCTGGTATTTTTAATGCATCGGAAGATAAAAAGCACTTAAGATTAAATACCTTCCCCAAGGATTCTTGCAATGTCAAAAGAACTTTTCTTTTTATTTTTCCAATGGGTTGTATAAGTATTCCCATGGTATCTTTCCATTTTTGATTGTTTATTCCTTCTGTAAAAAAATCTAAAAATTCATTCATGTATTCTTACAACAATCTCGAACCAAACAACAGGTTCATAATCCCAAAAAATATGTTGAAGCTGTTTATAAAAACAATAAACCCTAATTCTAAGCCTTTTAATGTTGGAGATTATAAAGCCTTTAAAAAAAATAAACAAGGCATATATAGAAACTATCAAACCAATTGCAATGTTTATATGTCCCTTCGTTTTGAACTTAACTTAATTTCATGGAAATATGGCAAATATATGGTCTATTGACATCAAAAAATGCACGAAACTGTGTTTTCAACATGCGATTAAAATGCTTATAGCTATCCTTGATTATTCAGGTGATTATAACATCAACCGGTGGAATGCTTGAAGATATTATTTTGTTATTGATTTATTTTAGAGTTTTTATAACTGTGTTTACAGCTTCCTCTATATCTTGTTTGTGTGTATTTGATCCTGAGTGGTCAAATGTCCTGATCACGTAGTATCTAGCGTTCTTTCGGAAGAAAAAATCATCAAATTGTGTATTCGTTCTTGTGTCCATAGCCCTCACTATTCTAACCTCAATTCCATCTACTGTTTTGCTTTCGGTTGTAATCTGGTAATTGCCCGTAGAGTCTGATTGTGATTCTTGATATTGGGATTCAAATGTGTTTTCGTCTTTTATTTGTTCTATAGTTAATGCAGCTTGGTCCTTTATGAATTTAACCCAATTTTCTGTGGATAAGTCTGATCTATCCCAGCCAGAAGGCATTTGAAATTTTGCACCGTTTATATCGTATTCTTTTGCGGTGTTTTCATCTGTACATCCACAAATACAAACGGCAACTATTAGAGCAACTCCCAAAATCAGTAGTTCCTTTATTTTCATTAAACCCCCTCCTTATATCTTTAAATGTCAGAATAATTATTCTAAATATTTTCGTTTGATTTTTGCAAACTCTTCCTTGGTTATTGCATCCATATCCAATAATTCTTTTGCTTTCCTAATTTCATCCATTGCACTTGTTTTTTTCATTTCTTCGGGTTCATATTTTATACTTTTTATTCTATCTTGCACGTTGGAAACAAACTTAATGCCATCCTTTTTATTGATATGCCCTAATTTGATATCGCCGCCTGGAAATCTAAGCTCGATTTTACCTTGAATCAATCCTTTTTTAAAAGCAATGCTGGTTATATCTCCATATCTTATAAACTGGTCTCCTTTGTCTCTCCCTGTAAACGTTCCTTTCCAATGAAGTTTTATTCCGTCTTTCTCAAGAGTCAATATAGCACTTGTTGATTTATCTTTATCAAATCCGTCTATTTCGACTCCTAATTCTCTTTTGATTGCTCCAATAAAATCATCTGCCTTTTTAACAAAAGATTTCAATTCTGGAGGAGCAAGTCTTTTAAATTCCTCAAAACATCGTATTGCTTTATGATATTTCTTAAGTCCAATAAATGCCAACCCTTTATCAAACCATGGGTTAATATAGTCTGGATCTAACTCCAAGGCTTTATTATAGCACTCTATAGCTTTTTCATATTCACGATTTTCGGAAAAACCTATGGCTTTTTTATGCCATTCAATAGCTTCGTTGACGTCTTTAGAAATCATTTTATTTTCTTTGTCCAGTTCTTTAATAAGATTTTGATCACTTAGAGATTCCATGGACTTCATAGCCCTTTCATCTCCTATTTTTTCCAAAGCTATTGCTGCTTCTTTTTGAACCTCGACTATTTCGTCATCCAACATCTTTATCAAAGGTTCTACTGCTCTCTTATCTTTAATTTGCCCTAGTGATCGCACTGCTGAAAGTCGAACTGCATAGTATTCGTCGTTCAAGGATAGAATAAGTGGTTCAACTGCCTTTTTATCCCCTATATCTCCAAGAGCCCTAGCTGCTTTCCATCTTACATCTTCTTTATCCTTCTCTAAAATGTAAATAAGTTGATCTACTGCTTTTTTATCTCCTATTTTTCCAAGAGATGTTACTATTTCTTCTCGAACTTCAATATCATCATCATTTAAGGCATTAATTAAAGGATCTATAGCTCTTTTATCTCCTATTTTTCCCAGAGCTTCTGCTGCTTTCCTTCGAACAAACCAGCTCTTATTATTTAAGGCTTCTATTAAACCTTCAATATCTTTTTCTGGTCGTGATCCTTCCCTTTTTACTTTAAAAACCCCTTTTATTTTGTTTGATACCATAATATCACAATTTTAACTTATTAACATCTATTTTATAGCCTTAATTAAAATTACACTCCATAGTGTTGGTTGTCACTCAGTTTATTACTGCTTTTTTCTCAGTATTGTTTTTTGCTATTTTAATCAAGTAAAAAAAACTTATAATATGCTATCTAAAACTTAAAATTTAGCTTTTTTAGCTGATTTAAGAGCCATATCATCTTTTTTCACAAATAATGTCAAAATAGGTATGTTTAAAAATTTATGTGGGATGTTAGCACGCCTATGGGCATTTTAAAATGTCTACCCAATACTAACTTTTCATTTAAAAAAAGAAATTTAAATATTTAGGGCAAAGAGCCATGATTATCTACCTTTGGCATCATTTAACTGAGATAAAGCCATTGTTACTTTGTTAATAATGATATCTCTTGCATTATCCAGTAGATGATCTGCTGCTTCCCTAGATGTTATATCTCCAATAAATTCAGGGAAAGATCCTGTCATGTTGGTTATTAGTGTTTTGGTTTCACCAGCTACAGGAGTTACATAGGTTGGTCTTAAACTCTCTCCACCTGCACCTTCATATCTGCCAGCACCTACTATCCCCCTCCAAGACCTATTGTTGAAACTTGTATGGACGATATCTTATTTGCAGCATTCCTAGCTATCTAGACAATCTGATTGAGATACCACCAAAGACCGAAATTGCAGAAACTATAGCGGAGATAAGACTTCTTGCAAACGTATTACCAGCAGAAAAACCAGCAAAAACCCATTGGTCCTTGATACCCAAAGCACTTGCAACTACATTTTGAAGATATCCAGAAATGGACGAAAGCAATGACATCAAAACATTGTAGCATCAATGTAGATGAAGGATAAAGCTTAACTTATAAGGATTCCTATAGTGTAGCATGTTCTGGGAATTTATAAAAGAAAACTTTTTCTACCTGCACCCTGGCTACACTCTGCTTAATACCATAGTTTTCGGGATTGTACTGGGACTTATTATCATAATAGTCATAAAAATGTTCAAATTTATCAAAAAAGATCCAAAAGAACTATTAATCACAGTAGTGCCTTTTATTTTCTTTGGTTCAAGTACAAGAGCCTTGGTAGATGCTGGGATCTATCCACTAACCTACATACTGGTAACTCCTGGAATCTATATTTTAACAGGTGGTATAACACTTATAAGCCTTTTTGTAGGTTTATTCATAGAAAATAAAACTAAAATTGATTATAGATATACAATGATTCTTGTAGGTATCCTATTGTGTATCCCAAACATCTTAAAGATTCATCATCTGAATTTTATTGCTTTATCTGCGGTTATTGGAATCTGGGCGCTTGTATCTTCAATTTTTATAATTTTAAGAGATATTATAAAGGTTATAAGGAATAAATTCAATCTAAGTGTGCTTTTGGCTCATCTTTTCGACGCAAGCTCCACATTTGTTGCTGTTGATTTTTATGGTTATGGGGAGCAGCATGTACTTCCAAGTGCTCTTACAAATCTTTTGGGTACAGCTTCAGTTATGTATCCTCTGAAGATAGCAGTAATTCTTTTTGCCCTTTATGTAATAGACAGATACGTTGAGGATAGAACAACCAAAAATACTTTAAAATTAGCTATATTCATTTTGGGACTTGCACCAGGTCTTAGAAATGTGCTAAGCCTTAGTATGTGTACTTAATCCTAATGTTTTTATGGTTGTGTTGCAATACCATATTATTGCCAAACCAGAATGCGAGGTTTTTTTATGTATATAGAAAAAGTAAAAGAGACAATGAACCTGCCAAATAAGGTAAAAATATTTGATACAACGTTGCGAGATGGAGAACAAACACCAGGAGTTGCAATGACTGTAGATGAAAAAATAAGAATCGCAAAAAAGCTTGATGAACTTGGTGTTAATACAATAGAGGCTGGCTTTCCCATTTCTTCTGAAGGTGAGAGGGAAGCTATCCATAGTATTTCAAAACTTGGATTAGATGCCAAGATATGTGGTTTGGCAAGGACTTTGGAGGTGGATGTAAACGCTGCCTTAGACTGTAATGTTGATTATATTCACACTTTCATTGGAACATCGCCTCTTCATAGAAAATTCAAACTTAAAATGAACAAAGAGCAGATTCTAAATAAAGCTGTTGATATTGTAGAATATATAAAAGATCATGGTGTTTTAGTTGAATTTTCAGCCGAAGATGCAACAAGAACAGAACTTGATTACCTAAAAGAGATTTACAAAGCTGTTGAAGATGCTGGAGCAGATTACATTAATGTGCCTGATACTGTGGGTGTTATGATACCTTCTTCTATGAGGTGGCTTGTACATAATCTTAAAGAGCACCTAAACATTCCAATAAGTGTTCACTGTCACAACGACTTTGGTCTTGCAGTTGCAAACTCCCTTGCTGCAGTTGAGGCTGGAGCTGAACAAATACATGCTACCATAAACGGATTAGGGGAGAGAGCCGGAAATGCGTCATTAGAAGAGGTGGTAATGGCTTTAATTACAAGATACGGCATTAAAACGAATATCAAAACAGAGCTTCTTTTTGGTACCTCTGAGTTTGTATCAAGAATCACGGGGATTAAAATGCCTCCAAACAAGGCAATAGTTGGAGAAAATGCCTTCGCTCACGAAGCAGGAATACATGTACACGGAGTCCTTGAAAAGGCTGAAACCTATGAGCCTATAACCCCTGAGATGGTAGGTCACAAAAGACGGATCGTATTAGGAAAACACACAGGTGCAAAAGCTATAAAATCCAAGCTTGATGAGTATGGAATAGAAGTAGATGACAAGCAATTTAATGGGATCTTTAATCAAATAAAAAGCCTGGGCGATAGGGGAAAGAAAGTCACAGACGCTGATCTTAAAGCTATAGCTGAAAGTGTTCTTGGAAGGGCAAAAAAAGAAATTGTAAAGTTAGAAGAATTTACTGTGATGACAGGGGATCGGATAATGCCCACAGCCACTGTGAAGCTTAAGATAGATGACAAGATAAAAACAGCATCCAAGACAGGAGTTGGACCAGTTGATGCTGCTATAAATGCAATACAAAGTGTTGTGGGTGAAACAGCCGATATAGAACTTAAAGAATACCACATAGAAGCTATAACTGGAGGTACAGATGCCCTTGCTGAGGTATTTGTGATAATGGGGGATAAAAAAGGAAGGGTTGCAACAGGAAGGGTTGCAAAAGAAGATATTGTAATGGCAAGTGTAGAAGCGGTTTTAGATGCTATAAATAAGATCTTGATGGAAAGGTGAAGGAAGTTTCTCCTTTGGTGTTAGGATACAAAAGAGAGACGAAGGATTGTAAAGCAGATTATTTTATTTTTTTAAGAGATTGTAGGCGATTAGATCCTAATTCATAATCCCCTTACTTCTAACTTCTTTCGATTACAAGAAAAACTCCAGAAAACGTAATCAAGGAGAATATATAAAACATTGAAACTAATCCAAAATATTGTATGATTATACCTCCTAAAATCGGACCTGCTGCCATTCCGAGACTTGATGCTGCATTATAGATTCCTATAGCTTCGCCTCTTCGCCTGATGCTAACGTTACCAACTAACATGGCTGTGGATGCAGGAGTTGTAAACGCACCACCTATACCAACCATCAGCATGAAAAAAAGTGCCTCGTAAAAGTCACCTGCGAATGCAAAAAGGAAAATACCAAGAGCTGTTATAGCACTTCCAATTATAATGGATATTTTTCTTCCAAATCTGTCTGAAAGCTCTCCAAGTGGTATCTGGAATACCACCATAACGAGCATCAAAAATGAGATTACGATACCCACCTCCACAAGGTTCATGTTAAGGCTGGATGCAAAAAGTGGAAGAAAAATTATAAGAGAATATCTTCCAGATTCCTGTAGAAGGGCAACAAGAGAGGGAATAACTACTCCAAATTTTTTTATAAGATTAAAATCAAGGCTCCTTTTATAGATCTCTTTTGTATTTAATGTTTCCCTCAAAAATACAATAACAAGAAGCAACATCAAAATAAACAACACCCCGCATAGATAAAATGGTGCAACGAGTCCTTCGTGGATGCTTTCTGTGATATCTGTCATGAAATTTGCCAATGCCCCCCCAACGGTAGGTCCAACACACATTCCAGCAAATATTGATGTGTTGTAAAACCCAATGGCTCTTCCTATCCGTCTGTACGGGACGATATCAGTTATCATTACACCTCCCATAGGCACAATGCCAGCAGAGGTGACCCCTTGAAAAACCCTCAGGACGAAAATACTCCATAGGTTAGATACAAAGCCAAATGCAAAGGATGATACGGAATACAGCAAAATACTTATGGATAAAATGGGTTTTCTTCCAATTCTGTCAGATATTATTCCTAAAAATGGCTGCACTAAAGTTCTTACAATTGCAAAAGATGAAAAAAGCAGTCCAATTTGAATGGCATCTGCTCCGTAAATGGCAGCAAATTTGGGAAATACAGGTATGATAATACCAATTCCAAACATGGCAAAGAATGTTGATATCCACAAAACAGCAAGGGGCTTTTTCATGATCAATAATTGATAAACTTTTTAAAAAAGCTTTACAAAAACATAGGCGGTGATCCCTTTGGATGAAAATTTTTTGGTTTTTTATTATGCAGACAGGATCAAAGCTTTTATAATCGAAGCACTGCGGATTTTAGATTTTTATCTGGAGCTTGAAGGATCAGAAGAGCTAAAAAAATTGATGTTGCAGATTTTGAACTCCTGCAAAAAAGAAGTAAGTTTAGCAAAATCTATATGTTCCAAGATAAACTGGGCAAGACCTTATTTTATGGAAGCTTCTCTTAAGATAGAAGACGGTATAAATTATTTTGTTGTTGAAAACCATGAAAATCTGAAAGAAAACTTCCGTTTAGCTTTGAGTAGAATGACCACCTGTGCAGCTAAGGCACAGGATAGGATGGAAGCTAAGATATTCTAAGTTTTATTATTTATTTTTGTTTATGTAATATTCAATCCATGAATTTATAAACCAAAATCAAAAAAATTGAATTAAAGTAAAAAAAGATATTGATATAGTAAAAATCAATGGGGATGTTTGGTTGTTAACCAAATTTGTAATTTACTTTTTGTTTGTAGCTGCGGTTCCAATAGCAATAATGGGTGCAATTACGACCGACATGATCACAGGTGGCATGATGGAACATGCCCAAAGCCAAGTTACACACAACTTAAACGTTGCAAACACATTATATGCCAATGAATTGAGGAAGGTAGAATCAGCGGCAAATTTCGTTTCAAATTGTGAGTGTACAAAAGAGTGTTTACGATCCCGTGATTATTCCGGTTTGCAAAACCACCTTCAAAGTATGATGAAAAGTGAAAAATTAAGCATTTTAACCATAGCAGACCATCAGGGAAAGGTTTTAGCAAGGGGCACCACCAATATCCGGGGCGATGATATATCAGATGATCCCTTAATCAGAAAGGCACTTGAAGGTAAGCCCACTTCTTCTACCGAGGTATTCCAAAAATCTGATCTTGCACCTGAAGGACTTGATAAAAAAGCACTTATCATGTTGGTGCCAACAGAGGGCGCTGAGAGTACCAATAAAACAGCGGAAACATCTGGTATGATGCTGGTAAGTGTTGATCCTATTTATGATAATGGGAATATAATTGGTGTTGTTCAGGCTGCAAAATTGTTAAATCATGATTATAGTATCGTAGATGAGATAAAAAATACCGTTGGAGGATCTGCAACCATATTTTGTGGTGATGTGCGAATATCTACCACCATAACAGAGAATGGTAAAAGAGCTGTTGGTACTCGTGTTTCTAAAACAGTGAATGATTATGTGATAAAAGGTGGAAAAACTTATTATGGAAGGGCTTTTGTTGTAAATGATTGGTATATCACAGCATATACTCCAATTAAAAACAGCGAAGGCAAAATAATTGGGATGTTATACGTGGGTATAAAGGAAGCTCCATTTATAGCCCTACAAAGGAATGTTGCAACTCAAACAGTGATTATATGGATTTTTAGCATGATCCTTGCCCTGGGACTTGCATGGTTTATGGCCCACAAGATAATCCAGCCTATCTACGAGCTTACTCAGGGTGCAAAAAATATTGGAGCAGGTGATCTTGACCATAAGATCAACATAAAAACAAAAGATGAGCTTGAAGAGTTAGCAGATGCCTTCAATCAGATGACAAATGACCTAAAGAAAATTAAAAAGGATTTGGAAGATAAATTAGCTGAATTAACGGCGCTACATGAATTCAGTGATGATATTGGTATTTGGGTAAATGAAACTCACATATTCAAAAGTATCGCAAAAAAGGTAATTGAAGGACTGGGATTTGACAAGTGTGCAATTTTTATGTTGGATAATAAAGAAAATGCTATTGAAGGAAGATTTTTAGTAGATGGCACAAAAAACAAGAACATAGATCATATAAAATTTCCCATAAATTCAGATAAAATCCCTGCCATAGCTTTGAGGAAAAATAAACCCATTCACGTGCGCAACGCATCAGCTGATCCTGGTTATGATAGCAAACATGGGGAATTTGTACAGATCCCTATAAGGATTGGTAAAATTGGAGAGAGAGCAATAGGAGTATTGGCTGTTGACAACCACAAAAGCAAAAATCCAATTTCCTACAGGCAGATAAAATCCCTTATAACCTTTGCAAACACTGCAGGTCTTGCCCTCGAGAGAATTAGAACCTACAAAATACTTCAAGATAAGGCAGCTGAATTGGAGGATGCATATGAGGAACTTAAGAAAATGGACAAATTAAAATCCGAGTTTATATCAAATATCTCACACGAGTTGCGTACCCCCCTAACGTCCATTAAAGGTTATGCCTCCTTGATACTTGATGAAAAGATGGGCAACCTAAATGATAAAATCAGGGATAGTTTAGATATAATAGATAGAAATGTAGATAGATTAACAGATCTCATTGACGATATGTTGGATCTTACAAGAATGGAAACTGGAAAGATAAACTATAAGATGGAACGCATACAACTTGATGAAGTGGTAAGAAATTCTGTTGAGGATCTTAGATTATCAGCCAGCAAAAAAGGACTCGAAATTACATACAAACTGCCTGAATATCCTTTAAATATAACAGGAGATAAAGGAAGACTAACACAGGTTATGACAAATCTGTTGGAAAATGCTATAAAGTTCACCCCGTCTGGAGGAAAAATCCACATTGAGGTTGAAGATAGAGACAAGGATATCCATGTGAAAGTGACAGATACAGGAATAGGCATTCCTGATGATAAACTCTCTGAGATCTTTACAAAGTTCTACCAAGTTGATAGTTCCACAACCAGAAAAACTGGAGGAACTGGACTTGGTCTTTACATGGTAAGAAACATCATAGCTGCTCATAACGGAAAAATTTGGGTAGAAAGTAAACTTGGAGAGGGAAGCAAGTTCCATTTCATACTTCCATACACCCCATAATTTAAGTGGTGAGAAAAATGGCAAAAAAGAAGAAAATTATGGTAGTAGACGATGAAGAGGATATTACCAAGCTGGTTCAGCTTATGTTAGAAATAGAGGGTTTTGAAGTTGTTGCAGCCCACAGCGGACAAGAAGCGCTTGATAAAGTATGCGATGAGATGCCAGATCTGATCCTTCTTGATATCATGATGCCAGAGATGGATGGTTGGGAGGTATATCGCCGACTAAAACAAGATAAAAGGACAACTGATATTCCAGTTGCAATGCTTACTGCAAAGACAACTCCATTGGATATTAACATAGGACTACATGTGGCGAAGGCAGACGATTACATCACAAAACCCTTCGAACGCAAAGACCTTGTTGAGAGAATAAAAAGGATGCTTGATTAGTTGATGGTAGGAGGATAGTAAACATGTTAAAAAAACACAAAGGATTTGAGGATCTGGCAACTCTCGGAGATCTTGATGAAGGTAGACCAACGTTAGGTGAATTTACGCCAGTTAAAAGCTTTAGAGCACTTATCCACATTGGAATAAGAGATTATCTTGGAGAGAAATTAGGTTCTGTTGTTAATACTTTTTTGTACGAATCAGGAAGAGATATTGGAAGGGAATTGGTCAAAAAAAAGGTCATAGGTGGTGCAAATTCCATCGAAGATGCCATAGAGCTGATGGAAGAATTTTTCGAGGAAGAAAAAATTGGAAAAATGTCTTTTATAGGACAAGAAGGTGCTATTACTCGAATTCGGATTGACGAGTGCCTTTCATGCTCTGGAATGAACGACGTTGGAGAGGCTCTTTGTTATTTTGAAGCTGGACTTATAACAGGCATTATTAAAAATCTCCTTGACATGAAGGTAATAGTTAAAGAAAGGAAATGTTGGGGTATGGGAGATAAAACATGTGAGTTTACCATTGAAAATTTGGAGTATGAAGCATGATCGTGTTTTTGGATTTTTAATTTTTTATTTTATTTTTAGCGGTTATTATTATGAAGGCTGTTGTTTTTGATAATTCAGGCACGCTCATAGAAAGATACAGAGCTATAAAAAACCTCAAAACTGGGATTATATGCGATTATATAAGCTCAATCGATGTTGTAGATTATGGTCCCAAAAGAGTGCTTGTTGTTTTGCAAACAGATCCTACAAAATGTATAATAAATGCCGATCCTAACCAACCCATATACAAATTCATTTCAGAGCAAAAGATAGATTTTGATGTAAGCTATTATGCTGTTGATGCTAAAAAGCAGGATCTATTGGAAATAATCAAAAATGATAATGCTACAGTTGGCGATATTCAGGATACAATAAAAGCTGTTATGAAAAAAAAATATAACCTGCAGATATGTAGTGGTTCTGGCCTTATACTCAATATCGACAAGAAAAAAATCGAATTTACCATAACGGCTGGTGGGCGGATCTTTAAGGAAGTTCCAGAGGTTATTGAGAAATTAAAAAAAAGAGGTATTGAAATTTTTGTAGCATCAGGAGATAGAAAAGGTGCCTTAGAAAAACTTGCAGAATTTATCGGGATTCCAAAAGAAAACGTTTTTGGTACTGCTACCCCTCGGATGAAAGCTGAAATCGTAAAAAGACTTAAGGAAAAATATGAAGTTATGATGGTTGGAGATAGTACAAATGATATTCTTGCACTTGAGGAAGCCGATATCGGAGTTTTAACACTCCAACAAACCGAAAAAAGACCAAAAAAAGTCTACGATGCAGCAGATTTTGTTATAAGTAATATAAAAGAAATACTTGAGATATGGTAAAGATAGGATTTTATAATCTTGCTGGTACCACTATCTTCTATTATCAATACAATCATTAGATTTTTTTATAAATGGAATGAATAAATATGCCATAGAACTCCACGAAGGACTTATAAAGGATATTGCAATTGCAAGTAAGGATGTGATTGGTAAAACTAAGTTGCCTCTTTTAATACTGGTCTTTGCATCAGAATCTAAACTTTTATCTACAAAATTACTTTCAGTTGCATAATGCCAGTTTAGATAGCAAAATAATCCAATTGCAAGTAGATTTAAATGAAAAAATACCTCGGAGATCTGATATTCACCATATTCCCCAATTAAGGATGTGGAAAAGGGAACCAAAGCAACGAAAAGTAGCCATAAAATGTTTATCCACAAAAGCGTGGTATCAGCACGTTTTATTACATAAAACTGTTGGTGATTTATTCTCCAGAATACAGCAAGAAGAACAAAACTTAAGGCAAAACTGAAAAATTTTGGTATCAGGTCAATTAAAGATTGCTGTAGCGCTGCAGAAGATACAGGTTCTGCTATCTGAGGGACACCAATACTTAGAACGAGCAAGGTCATTGCAATTGCAAATATTCCATCTGCGAGGGTTTCGATACGCTTGGTTGTGACCCATAGGGATGCAGAAAATCCAAAAAATTTTTTGGTCATGATGATCCACCGCTCTATTAAATGGTTCTATTGATGTAGTTTATTAAAAGCATTATCTAATTTCAGTTTTTGGTGTTTTTAATGGTCTAATAAGTTATTACTCTCTCAATTGTTAGTATATTCTATTCTATACAATTATTGAAAGCAACAAATCCCTGCTTTTAAGAACATTTTGATAATCATCCAGTTCAATTACGATGTTATCAATCCTGTTTAACAATTTCAAATTAAACGTCCCTTCACCTAAGGTAAGGTGCTCATCAACTTTTCCATTGTTATCGTTTATATGATAATATAGGATGTTTTTTATCTTAAAGAATAATGATGGATCCTTTGTTGTGTTGGCATGTCCAAGATCTACTGTTGCGTGGCATCCGCATCTTTTGATGAAGGTTTGATACTCATCTGGATTGTTGCATAAATAGGTATCTCTGTTGGGCATGTTTTCAACTGAAAGACGCACATCTTGTTCTTTTGCGTATCTGTTACATTTTCTGATGATTTCAATTGAATATTCCATACATATGTCTCTTAGTCTTTTGGGGCGATGAACAACGCCAGGATGTGTCGTAACAGCCTCTGCACCTATTTTTGCTGCTAAATCTATAGTTTCTTTTATTTGAGAGAGAGTTTCGCTTTTTACACCAGGATTTATACTTGCAGGATTAAGATCAACTGTAGGAGAGTGCAGATAAACATCAATGTCATATGAATCGAAAATTTCGAATTCCCATGAATCAAAAGCCAATGCATTCCTTGGCCATGTGTATGGACCTTCGCATAATATCTCTATTATTTTAAAACCATCTTCCGAAGCCTTATCGAGCCAGTATTTGTAGGATTCGGTAAATAGCGCCAATGTAGAAAATCCAATTTTTATAATATCAACTCCTACATTCCTAAAAGATGGATATTTCCAATATTTACATGTTTTAAATATTTTTTGGCAGCATTAAAACAAGCAAATGCTTGTTCTTTTGGTGTTATTGGCATATCCATCATCATAAAATCAGGATGAAAGATCAAAAGTGAGTATGGAATCTCGTCGTTAAGCTCGGATATGAATCTTGCAATGCTCGAGACCTCAACTTCATCAACATATCCTGGAACAAGTAAAGTTGTTGCTGTTAGGACTGGAAGATCAGGTCTCTTATCAAAAAATTCAGCTACCATCTTGAAATTTTCATACGCTGCTTTGTTTGAGACACCACTTAGGGCAAAACTTAAATTCTCATCAAAGCATTTCAGATCAAACTTCACGTTCCCTCCGCTTTTAAGGGATAGCTTCGCTGCCCTTTCTACAAGTTTTTTGTTTCCACAACCATTCCATTCCCAGCAAATTCTTAGTATATCTCTTTCTATTTCCAGCGCATTTTCTGAAGCCTTAAGAGCGAATGGAAGCTGAGGTTTGGGGGATCCTCCAAAATAGCAGATACACGAAATATTTTTATTTTTATCAATTTTTGCTGTGAATTCATCGATACTCATAGACGGAGCAGTCCTTATCTTCTTGTGGGAGGCATTCTGGCAGTATACACAGTTAAAATTGCAGGCATAAAAGAAAGCTGCAAGGTTGTAATAGCCATATTCAGCTCCCTTTTTGTGAGCATAGCTTGGATAGCCAGCCCCAGTTCCACCAGGGCAGAACCAGGAAGCACAGCAGTTGGTTGGCATGGGATCTAAATAGGTATAAAGAAGGGCTTTTTTAGGGCTTACTAGAGATTCAAGCTTTCCGTCAATATTCATTCTCAAACCACAGTATCCAACATCTCCCCTTCCCATGCTGCATTCATTAGCACATATGTTACATTTCACTCCTTTGTTCTTTGGTGGCTGAGCAGGAAGATTGAATCTTTTTCTTATATTTTCATGTGCTTTTTTTAAAATATCAAGAGATTCTTTCTTTATTTTTATACAATCCGCACATAAACCAAGTGTTTTGGATATATAAATGCTATCTTTCCCACAAATTTTGCAAATGGATCTTTGGGCTTTGGATTTAAATTCAAACATTATTTAATTTATATTACCTGAGAGACTATAGTATTTATTCTATTTTTTTGTTACCGAAACAGTTATATAGGGTTGATATATCAAAATTTAATATATCTAAAATCGATATATCGTAAATTCAAATAGAGGTGCGAATTGATGGATGATAATGAAGCGTCCCCTAAGGATGATTCGGATCAAATGTACATAGAAACAATGACAGAAGACGAATACTCAAGAAAATCACTTAGAAATCATAGAAGATCAATCAGAGAACATAAAAAAATGCTTAAACACCTAAATAAATACGATAAAAGGCTTATAGGAGGCTTTATGAGGGGCTTTGGTAAAACCATGATTCTATGGCTCATCAGCAAAAAAAGGCAACATGGATATGAGATAATGACTCATCTTCATGAAGCATCTCCATTTGGCGCAAAAATGAAAATGCCAAGTCCCAGTATGATATACCCTGTACTGCATGATCTGGAGAAAAACGGATTGATAAAAGGAAGTTGGGAACATCATGGAAAGCGAAAACTGAAGTACTACGAAATAACCAAGGAAGGTATAGAAACACTTTCCAGAATCAAAAATCTCTTTAAAAACCGTAAAACCAATCTTTACGAAGAATTCGTGGAGGATATGTTATCTCTAAAAGAAAAATAGGGGTTGAAGTTATGAAATATGCTATAGAAACCTTCGATCTAACAAAAAAATATGACAACTTCGTAGCAGTTGACACGCTAAACATGAAGATCGAAAATAAAAGCATATTCGGATTTTTAGGTCCAAATGGCGCTGGAAAAACTACTACTATAAAAATGCTTACCTGTCTTATCCCACCAACTTCTGGAACTGCGAATGTAGCTGGATATGACATAATAAAATATCCAAACGAAGTAAGACAAAAAATAGGAATGGTTCCGCAGCTTGTAAGCCTTTATGGTGATCTTACAGCCCGAGAAAATGCTGAATTATGCGCTGATTATTATGGATTACCTGAAGATCTAAAAGAGAAAAGAATAGATGAACTAATGGAACTGGTTGACATAAAATATGCAGAAAATAAAATGGTAAAACATCTCTCTGGGGGCCAAAAGCAAAAAGTATCTGTGGTTGCAAGTTTGATACATCAACCAGACATTCTGTTTTTGGATGAACCTACAATTGGTTTGGATCCCACCACAAAGCAAGTTCTGTGGGAACTCATCGATGAACTAAACAGTAAAGGTCATACGATCATTTTATGCTCCCATGATATGTATGAAGTAGATCTTCTATGTGATAATGTAGGTATAATAGACCAGGGAAAGTTAGTTGCTTTTGATACACCACAGGCGCTTAAAGATCAGATGATGGCTGAAGAATCCTATAATAGGACTAAAATACGTGAGATAGTGTCAAAAATCGAAGAGAATTCATTACCTGCAATAGATGGAACTATCAACGAATTAAAAAGATTTATAGCAGATTCAGAAAGGAAAAATGGAGAATACAGAGAAATAAGTATTCTGATAAATAATCTGAATGACGAACTGATGACAAATTTGAATAAACTTCCTGTTGTGTTCGAAATCGCTGAACATAATTCTGGAAGGATAAAAATGAGTATTAGCAAATCCGATAACGCTATAAATGATGTTATATGGAATGTTATAAAGAATGGAAGTAATATAACATCAATATCAACTCAAAATCCTTCATTAGAAGATGTTTTTGTAAAATTGACAGCCAAAGAAAAAACAGAGGTAGAGTAAAATGGAAACAAAAAAAATCATGTGGATGCTTAAAAAAGATCTGATAGTCCTGTGGAGGCATAAACCACGTTTGTTTTCTATCTTCCTTTTTCCAATACTCATGATCGCCCTTTTCGGTTATGGTATGGGAGGATCCATCGAAAACATTCCAGTGGTGGTGGTGAAACAGACAGATGGTCCGGTGACCGATGCCACCCTCAACGCCATTAAAGGTATGTCTCTTTACAATGTGAAGGATATAACTAATGATCCCCAAAGGGGACGGGAAATGGTGGAATCGGGGCTGGTGAAGGCAGCCATTTTACTGCCCTCTGATTATGAAAATCTTACGAGTAGCAACCCTAAGTCAGTGGTTATCTACGTTGATTCATCGGATCAGATGGCTACCCAAGCGTTGGTTCCTGCTACGCAAGCCCTATTCAGCCAAATATCTGCCAAAATAGGAATACAAAAGCTTGAAGCCATGGGATTACAGCCCGCATCTATCCAAGTACAGTCCCAGGGAGTTCAAACCTCATCTCCACCGGCTGGGATAAACTTCCAGAACATTATGAATTCCATTAATTTCCAGATCAACAAGATCTATGGGGACATCAAATACATCGACTTCCTGGCACCTGCAATTTTAGCGATGACAGTTATGATGGGGGCCATGATGAGTATGGGAGAATCACTGGCTGGAGAACGTGAACGAGGAGAACTTGCCAGGCTATTCATGACTCCTACCAGCGTTGCTACCGTAGTAGGCGGTAAAATCATATCAAGATTAGTAATACAAACTGCAACTTCCATGGTACTGATCGCGGCAGCCATAGTGCTGTTTAATATTACTATAAACGGTAGCATGGCACTTACCATATTCCTAATCGTACTTTCAGCATTGTGTTTTGTAGGTTTTGGAATAATGGTTTCCGCCAGGGTAGGTACTCAGGAAGACTACATCCAGATGGTGATGCCATTTACCATGCCTATGATGTTCATATCAGGAGTATTCTATCCTCTAGAAACCATGCCATGGATATTCCAAAAAATAGCATACTTAGCACCTTTAACTTATGCTAACGACGCATTGAGGACTGTGATGTTGAAAGGAGGAGATATCGGAGATATATGGCTGGACGTGGCCGTACTTTTAGGATTTACCCTACTATTTTTCGTCTTGGGAATTACTAGATTCAACAGGGATATTTAGGTGATAAAAAGTTAGCAAAGGCTATTTTTAGGGGGAAAGTGATATTATGTCAGTAAAAAAAAGTATCTTTATGGGATTTATTATAATAAGCATATTAGCATGTCCGGTTTCAGCCACATCAGACTGGTTAATGTTCCACGAGAATCTGGAACATTCGGCCTATTTGGACGAACCAGCAGATTTTTCGCCTTCAGTATGGTATTTTAAAACAGGAGGAGCTATACGATCATCCCCAGTTATCTCCGATAAAATACTCTATGTAGGTTCCATGGACGGGTACATCTATGCAATAAACATGGAAGATGGTATCAAATTATGGGATTACAAGATGGATGGGGGTGTAATATCATCGCCAGCCATTTATAATGAAACTTTGTACGTTGGTTCACTTGATGGTTATCTCTATGCACAGGATAAGAAAAATGGAGAATTGAAATGGAAATACAGGACTGGAAATTCAATTGAATCGTCTCCAGCCGTTTATGAAGAAACTGTGTATATCGGATCAGATGATGGACGAGTTTACGCAATAGATAAAAACGGTACCAAAAAATGGGAATATGCGACCGCAGATGCTGTAAGATCATCTCCTGCTATCTACAATGGTACTTTGTATATCGGATCAGATGATGGACGAGTTTACGCAATAGATACAGAATATGGGACAGTCAAATGGACATATGACCTCGAAGATTCGGTAAGATCATCGCCATGCATTGATGCTAAGGAAAATAGCATTTTTATCGGATCAGACGATGGATACATGAGATGTTTTGATACAAGAGATGGAGAATTAAAGTGGTCATACAAAACAGGTGGTGCTGTAAAATCAACTCCTGCGCTTTTTAAGAATAAGATCGTATTTGGTTCAGATGATGGAACCGTTTATGTGCTTAATAAATACAGTGGTAAAGAAGAATGGAAATATGCACCAGGTTACTATATACTAAATTATCCCATCCGTTCATCACCAGCTGTTTTAGGAAAGACCATTTACATAGGTGGTGATGACTGCTACGTCTACGCTCTAAATGATGAAAGAGAAGAAGGACCTACACCTCCATACTTATATTATGCTGGAGCAGTCGCAGTTATCATAATAGGAGGACTTTTGGCTATAATAAAAATAAGAAGAAGAAAGAAATAAAAACCATTTAGAAATGATTTTTTTCAAATACTCATCGAAGGTTTTAAAAATAAAAAAATGAAACCTTAAGGTTTCAATTTACTGCATTTACTGATTTAGTCCTTGTTAAGCTGTATTTCAATAGCTGAAACGTTTGTTGTGCTTCCTTCGTTACCTAAGATCTCTTCTGTGCTTATGTCTATGGTTCCAATTTCCACATCAGGTATAAATCTGTTTCTTACAATCTCAGCCACATCTACAGCCCTACTTATGGCTCTTCCTCTTGCCTTTAGGACAACCTCTTGTGCTCCACCATTCATTTGAGTCACGACAGCCAGAACATAATTCATCACAGGCTTATTTCCAATGTATACCACATTTTCCTCTGACATCACTTTACCTCCAAAAGCTAACTGCTATTGTTTAGTTTTTCAATATATATATTTTTTAGGGTCTTCCTAAACCTTTCACTAAATAAGATTTTTATAACTTCTTTTTTAATTTTTGATATCAAACACCTGATTTTTTAAAAATACATTCATATACAATCTAAAAATGGATTTATAGCCTGTTAAACTTTCTTTAGTGAACTTCATATGGATGTGCTTTGATAATTTTTTCAAACAGCGTGCATAGATCTTTTGGCAATTTAAAAGCTGAGATGTTAAGTGTTTTGGGCTAGTTTATGGTACATATAACCTTTTATTTTGAAAGTTTGTTTACCTCACCAGATCCAGATATATTTTGTTTTACGGTTGGATTACCCATATAGGAAACTTTACCGCTGCCTTTTATTTCTATATCGAGCTGTTCAATGGCATAAACCGTGGCTTCTCCTGATCCGTTAATAACTACTCCTGCACTGTTGCTTTCTAAAGTCTCAGCAAGGTATTCTCCAGAGCCAGAGATATTAATATTCTGATCAACAACCTTACCAGATGCTTTTACATTTCCTGATCCAGAAATACTGATTTCAAGCTTATCAGCAGTGATATTATTTAAATTAGCGTTTCCTGCACCGTTTATAGCAATATTTAGGTTATTGGTATTAATATTCGTAGCTTCGGCTTTTCCATTACCTGAAATGTCAACTGCATTTAGATCCTTAACTGTTATGTAGATGTTAACGGGTTTTGTTGGTATGGGTGATGCAAAAAACCCACCGTAGTTTATTGTTAATACATCATCACTAACTTCTGTTTTAATATTCGAGACAACGTTATCTTCAGCCTCTATTACCAAAGATTCTGTGCTTCCTTGCTTTATGAATAAATTCATATCACCGCTCAGCGAAATTTCTTTGAATCCACTTACATTTCTGGGTTCTTTAATTACATTTCCAGATCCAGTTCCAGTACATCCAGATGCAGACATCACCAAAATAAAAATAGCTATTATTCCAAGCGCAGATTTTCTCATAATTTATCACAACCTTCCATCCAATTTCTGATTTTTTTATTTTTTATATTATATTATAGAGAATTTTGATTAACTTGACTTTTTAGATTTTTGTTTTTGTGTTCTG